>CAYNSH010000036.1:0-32055 GCA_964399775.1 uncultured Verrucomicrobiota bacterium | reverse complement strand
TCAGTTCCATCCGGAACTGAAATCCCACCCCTTGCAGCCTCACCCGCTCTTTCGGGATTTCATCGGGGCGGCGGTCGCCTTCCGCGCCGGCCGCGAGGGCGCGGCCCCCGCCGCCTCCGGCAACGCCTGAACCCAGGCGCCCAGGTCTCCGGAGGATTCCACCACCCGCGGGCCGCGCACGGACATCTCCCAGCGGCTGTTCATCCGTCGACGCGCGCGATACAGCACCGCATAGGTCCAGGACCCGGCCGCCGCGCCCATGCCGACAATCCGTTCCGTCCCGCGGCGCACGTTGTCGATCATCCAGGCCGGCAGCCGCGCTGCATAATCGTTTCGCGCCATTTCACCCCGGTGGCAGTTCAGCGCCTCCACCAGCGTCGCCACCTGATCCGCGCCGGCCACCACCATCAGGTTCGGCTGACGCAGCGGATGCCAATACTCCGTCTCGACCACATTCCACCCCCCCCCCGGAACCGCATCCATCGCCGCCACCCCCAGGCGATGCACCGTCTGGTGGGTCGGATGCCCGTCCCCGGCATGCGGCATAAAGATCACGGCGGGCTTCATGCGAACAAGCCGGTTGGCCAGGTCCGCCGGCCGGATTCCGGATCTCGCCGCCGCTCCCCCCTCCAGGCGGAATCCCAATCGACGGCAGGACTCTTGCAGTTCGCGCAGACGCGCCGCGCGCCGGTCCGTCCGGCTCCCCAGCGTGGCCGGTATCACATGGATCCGGAATCCGCACTCCTCTTTCAGCCGCAACGGCAACAGCCCCATCAGGCACTCGTCATCCGGATGGGGCGCCAGGATCGCCGCGCATTTCGTCATGATGCCCCGCCCTCCATTCGCCCGTTTCCATGCGGTGGAAATATCCCCGAACCCGTTTCCATGGCGTGGAAAATCATGCGGACGCCCCCTTTTCGTTCGTTCCCGGCAGATTGAGCCGACAGCCAAAAAACCGATCGAACTCCGGTGGATCGAATCTCTCGAACGCGCCGCCATGATAGAACGTGATCTCGCCAAAATGGATTTTTTCGCGGCAATAGAACAAATCGATCCGCGCATACGGGAAATCCGCGGCCAGGGTCTCGGCCAGGCGGATCATGTCCGCCAGCGCCGCGGGGCGCGGCACCTCCCGCCCGTTGGGCCATAGCGGCCGGCCCTCCCGCCACTCGCTCCAGGTGAACGGTTGCCGGTTCCAGCCCCGGTCGTAGAAATTGCGCCGGTGATTCTCCTCCCGGTCCAGATCCACTTGGATCGTTTCCGCCTGTCCGCCGAAACAGTGGATCTTGTAGTCGCTGGGAATCTGCCCGTGCTCATCCAGCAGAAGCTGTTCGGCCACAATCACCGGTTTCATGCCCTTGTAGGGCCACTCACGGGAGGTGGCATAATGACTCGTGGCCATCCAGTCGCGAAACTGCCGGCGCACGCGGCGCTCCTCCTCGCGCGCCTTGTCGCGCACGATCCAGTTCTGGCCACTGCCATGATTCACCTTCAACACGAACGCATCGGGCAAGTCCCCAAAACGAATGTCGTCCGCCCGCGCAAAAGTCGCCAGCAATGGAATCAGGCAGTCCGTTCCCGCCCGGGCACTCACGTACTCCCGGACCGCCAGCTTGTCCGCCGCCACGCGCTGGCGCGGATCCCGATAATGGAGTTTCATCCAGTTGAGCTTTTCGTTCAGCGTGCGCGGATGCGCCCAGTCCAGCGGCCGGCCAAACGTCCGCTCAAACTGACGGGCGATGGCCGCGCGATCGCTCCGCCAGCGGCCTTCCACCACAGAATCCCGCACGCGCACCCACGGACGCAACATTCGCGCCCCCGCGTCCGTGTCATGATACAGATGCTTCAGCCAATTCCTCATCCGCGCCATACTGCCCCCGCCCCCCCGTATGTCAAGCCCCCCCCAAAAAGGGGTCAGCCCGTGAATTGTAGCAATCTTAAAAGGGGTCAAAAAGGGGTCAGCCAATTAATCCTAGAATTTTCTAAGATTAATTGAAAAAGGGGTCAGCCAATTAATCCTAGAATTTTCTAAGATTAATTGGCTGACCCCTTTTTAAGATTAATTGGCTGACCCCTTTTTCTGACCCCTTTTTCTTATTGTGGTGTGGAAGCGAGCGAAGGCGGGGATGGCGTCGTGGGGGCCGGGGGCGGCTTCGGGATGGAACTGGAGCGAAAACGCGGGATGGTGCTTGGCCTCGAGGCCCTCGACTGTGCGGTCGTTCAGGCTGATGTGGGTGATCTGGGCCACGTCGGGGTCCAGGCTGTCGGGATCGACCACATAGTTATGGTTCTGGGAGGTCACTTCCACGGTGCCGGTCCGGAGGTCCTGGACGGGATGGTTGCAGCCGTGATGTCCGAACATCAGTTTGTGGGTGCGTCCGCCCAGGGCCAGCCCGAGGAGCTGGTGGCCCAGGCAAATGCCCATGATCGGCACCCGCCCCAGCAACCCTTGAATGGTCTGGATGGCGTAGGCCAGCGCGGCGGGATCGGCCGGGCCATTGGACAACATGACGCCAGCCGGATTCAACGCCAGCACGTCCTCGGCGGTGGAGTGGGCGTTCAGGACCCGCACGCGGAAGCCCTGGTCCGCGAGCAAGCGGAGGGTGTTGCGCTTCACGCCGTAATCCACCACGGCAACCAACGGGCCGTCGGCCGGGGCATCGGATGGCCAGTCAAAGGGTTCCGCCGTGGAGACCCGGCTGGCATAGTCCTGCCCGTCGAGACCTTCCCAGGCCCGGGCGCGTTCGATGCCCTCATCGGGCGAAATCGATTCGGTCGTGCACAAAAACGCCTTCTGCACGCCGCGCTCCCGCAGCCGCAGCGTCAGCGAGCGCGTATCCACCCCGGCCAGCGCCGGAATGTTCCAGCGCCGCAGCGCGTCCGGCAGCGATTCCTCCGAGCGCCAATTAGACGGGGGATTCATCTCGCGAATGACGAGCCCGGCGGCGTGGATCAGTCCCGACTCCTGGTCTTCGCGGTTGAATCCGGTATTGCCGATTTCCGGCAGGGTCAGCGTGACGATTTGCCCGGCATAGGACGGATCCGTCAAGATTTCCTCGTAGCCGGTCATACCGGTATTGAACACGACTTCGCCCAGGCGATCGACCGGCGCGCCGCAGGATTCCCCCCGAATCACCGTGCCATCCGCCAGCGCCAGCCAAGCCGTTTTGGCCCGCCGCGCGGCCCATTTCCCGCCGGTTGCCCTCATGACTTTCTCGCCCCTTTCCTTGCGCTGCTGCGGTTGTACTCCTGCAGGCTCAGTACTTCGAACGATTCCTGCTCGCGCAGGATCTTCAGGCCATCGATCGCCGCCCGCAACCCGCGGATGGTCGTCGTCATGGGCACCCCGCGGCGCACGGCCTCGGTGCGCATCTTGATTTCGTCCAGTTGCGGCTGGCACCCCGACGGCACATTGACGATCCAGCCCACTGTTCCTTCCAGCATCAGGTCGAGGACATGCGGGCGGCCTTCGGAAATCGCGAACGCGGCCCGGGCGGGCACGCCGTCGTCGCGCAGGGCCGTCGCGGTCCCGCAGGTCGCCCAGATGCCGTAGCCCAGGTCCAGCAGTTCCCGGGCGCAGTGAATCATATCCAGCCGGTCGGACGCCCGCTCGCCGGAGACGCTGATGAAAACGCCGCCCGCCAGGGGGATGGGGTTGCCCGCTCCCTGCTGGCTTTTGATGAACGCCATGCCGGGATCGGGATCGATGCCCATCACTTCGCCGGTGGAGCGCATTTCGGGCGTCAGGCGCACGTCGCAACCGGGGAACCGGGAGAACGGGATCACGGCCTCCTTGACGGCCACATGGCGCAGGACGACTTCCCGCGTGAAGCCGATGTCCCGGAGGGATTCCCCGGCCATCACCCGGGCGGCATACCCCGCCAGCGGCACGCCGGTGGCCTTGCCGACGAACGGAACGGTTCGCGAGGCGCGCGGATTGACCTCGAGGATGTAGACCTCGCCATCCTGCACGGCATACTGCACATTCATCAGCCCGCGCACATTCAATCCGCGGGCCAGGTTGCGGGTGTACTCGCGGATGCGCGCCAACACCGGTTCCGGCAACCCCTGGGGTGGAATCTGGCAGGCGCTGTCCCCGCTGTGGATGCCGGCCTTCTCGATGTGCTCCATGATGCCGCCGATGACTTCCATTTCGCCGTCGGCGATGCAGTCCACATCGACCTCCACCGCGTCCTCGAGGAACTTGTCGATGAGCACGGGGCGTCCTTCCGACGCCGCGAAGGCCTCCTGGCAGAACCGTTCGAAATAGGGTTCGGTATACACGATCGCCATGGCCCGGCCGCCCAGCACAAATGACGGCCGCACCAGCACTGGAAAGCCGATTCGCTGTGCAATGGCCACCGCGCCGGCCAGATCCGTGGCGGTGCCGTTCGCGGGCTGTCGCACCCCCACCCCCTCGGCCAACTGCTTGAAGAACTCGCGATCCTCCGCTTTTTCGATGTCTTCGGGACTCGTTCCGATCACGTTGACGCCGGCCGCCTTCAATTCCAGGGCCAGGTTCAGGGGGGTTTGTCCGCCGAACTGCACAATGGCGCCGTCGCACCGCTCGCGGCGATAGACGGCCAGCACGTCTTCGAGCGTCACCGGCTCGAAATACAGCCGGTCGCTGGTGTCGTAATCGGTCGAGACCGTCTCCGGGTTGCTGTTGACCATGACGGTCTCGCAGCCCGCCGCGCGCAGGGCCATGCAGGCGTGGACGCAGCAGTAATCAAACTCGATGCCCTGTCCGATCCGGTTTGGGCCGCCGCCCAGAATCATGATCTTCTTCTTGTTGGCGGGTGGGAGGGGCGCCTCCGGCTCATCGCCATAGGCGGAATAAAAGTAGGGTGTCGCGGCCGCGAACTCCGCCGCGCAGGTATCGACCATGCCGTAGGACGGCCAGAGGCCGAGCCGGTCGCGCGCCGCGCGCACGTCCGCTTCCGACGTCTCCAGCAGCGCGGCGATCTGCTTATCCGAGAATCCGAACTCCTTCGCCTGTGCGAACAGGGGGCGATCGGTTTCGAGGGCGGCCAGCGTGGTGGCCGACTGGATCTCCTGCTCGAATTCAATGATCTCGGCGATCTGGCGCAGGAACCACGGATCATAGGCCGACGACTCGGCCAGGCGCTCGATTTCCCAGCCCCGCGCCAGCGCTTCGCGCAGATGAAACAGGCGCAGCGGGCTCGGACGCGCCACGGCGCGCGCGAGATCCTCATCGGACAGCGCCCCCTCGATCTCCTCGCGCCGCACCAGCCCGGCCCGCCCGATTTCGAGAGACCGCAGGGCTTTCTGGAGGGCCTGCTTGAAGTTCCGTCCGATGGCCATCGTCTCGCCCACCGACTTCATTTGCGTGGTCAACCCGTCGCTGGATCCCGCAAACTTCTCGAATGCGAACCGGGGCGCTTTGACGACGATATAGTCAATCGACGGTTCAAAACAGGCCGGCGTGGAGCGCGTGATGTCATTGGGCAGCTCGTCGAGCGAATAGCCCACGGCCAGCTTGGCGGCGATTTTCGCGATTGGGAACCCCGTCGCCTTCGAGGCCAGGGCGGAGCTGCGGCTGACCCGCGGATTCATCTCGATCACGACCAGGCGGCCATCGCGCGGATGGATGGCGAACTGCACATTGGCTCCGCCGGTTTCGACGCCGATGACGCGCATCACCGCGAGGCTGGCATCGCGCAGCGCCTGGTATTCGCGGTCGGTCAGCGTGAGTGCCGGCGCCACCGTGAGGCTGTCGCCGGTGTGCACCCCCATCGGGTCGAGGTTCTCGATGGAACAGACAATGCACGCATTGTTCTTGCGGTCGCGCATCACCTCCATCTCGTATTCCTTCCATCCCAGGACCGATTCCTCGATCAGCACTTCATGGACCGGGCTGAGCGCCAGGCCGTTCGAGCAGATCGCCTCGAACTCCTCGGCGTTGTGCGCGATGCCGCCGCCTGCGCCGCCCAGGGTAAAGCCGGGGCGCAGGATCACCGGCCACGCGCCGATCTCCGCTTGGACGGCCCACGCTTCCTCCATGGAATGGGCCGACCCCGAACGCGGCACCGCCAAGTCGATTTCGGCCATGGCCTGTTTGAACAGCCCGCGGTCTTCCGCGCGCCGGATCACATCGGCGGTCGCTCCGATCAGTTCCACCTGATAGCGCTTCAGGATCCCGGTTTCCTCCAGGCGCACGGCCAGATTCAGCGCCGTCTGCCCGCCCATGGTCGGCAGCAGCGCATCCGGACGCTCGCGCCGGATGATGGCCGTCAGCGCCTCTTCCGTCAGAGGCTCGATGTAGGTCCGGTCGGCGAAGCCCGGATCCGTCATGATCGTGGCCGGGTTGCTGTTGACCAGCACGACCTCGTAGCCTTCTTCGCGCAGGGCCTTGCAGGCCTGGGCGCCGGAGTAATCGAATTCGCAGGCCTGGCCGATCACAATCGGCCCGGCGCCAATCAGCATGATTTTCGAAATGTCGTCTCTGCGGGGCATGCGCGCTCCTGGATAAAGCGTTTTACCCACTCAACCACATTCCCCGGCCCCGACGCTAGGAAAAAGTCATTAGATCCCGCCGCCGGTCTCGAAGACGTCGGCCAGGGCCTGCAAGGTCGAATCCTCGTCCGGGCCATCGGCCTGGATGTCCAGTTGGGTGCCCGGGCCCGCCCCCAGTTGCAGCAGTTCGAAGATCGAGCAGGCGTTGGCGCGCGGGCAGTTCTGGCAGCGGATATGGACTTGCGACTGGTGGCGGCTGACCTCCTTGACGACCTTGGCGGCCACCCGCAAGTGCAGCCCGCCCTCGCAGCGCAAGACGATCTGGCGCGTCTTCATGCGCCCCCCCCGTTTTCCACGCCGTGGAAAAGAATCACCCGATTTTTCCACGCCGTGGAAAATAGTTTTCCACGCTTTGGAAAAAAAACACCCGATTTTTCCACGCTGTGGAAAAAGTGATGCCGAATTTTCCACGCTGTGGAAATTATTTTTCCACGCCGTGGAAAACCGGAGCGTGGAGGGGGAGCGGGCATGGGATCACTCCAGAGCCCGGGCCAGGTCGGCGTGCAGGTCGTCGAGATGTTCGATGCCGACGGAGAGCCGCACGAAGCCGTCGCCGATGCCGCGGCGGGCGCGCTCGTCGGGCGGAATCGCCGCGTGGGTCATGGCGGGCGGATAGCTGACCAGGGACTCGACCCCGCCGAGGCTTTCGGCGAGCTTGAAGAGTTCGAGCCGATCCAGGAACCGTTCGACCGCCGGGAAGCCGCCGGCGAGTTCCAGGCTGATCATGCCGCCGAAGTTGGCCATCTGGCGCCTGGCGAGTTCGTGTTGCGGGTGGGTGGCCAACCCCGGGTAGTGGACGGCGGCCACGGCAGGATGCGGCTCGAGAAACCGGGCCAGGGCCAGGGCGTTTTCGCCATGCTGGCGCATGCGCAGCGCCAGGGTTTTGAGTCCGCGCAGCAGGAGCCAGCAATCCCACGGGCCCGGCACGGCGCCGGCCGCGTTCTGGTGGAACTGGAGCCGTTCGCAGAGGTCGGCATCGGAGGTGACCACGGCGCCGCCGACGAGGTCGCTGTGCCCGCCGAGATACTTGGTGGAGCTGTGCACCACCAGGTGCGCGCCGAGATCGAGCGGGCGCTGGAGAAAGGGGGAGGCAAAGGTGTTGTCCACGGCCAGCAGGATGCCGCGGTCGCGGGCGAGGGTTCCGAGCGCGGCGAGGTCCACGATCTGCAGGAGCGGATTGGTGGGCGACTCGACCCAGATCAGGCGGGTCTTTTCCGTGAGGGCGGCGGCGAAGGCGGCGACATCGCCGGTTGGGGCGTAGCGGGCCTGGAGGCCCCACGGGCGATAGACTCGTTCGAACAGGCGATAGGTGCCGCCATAGACATCGGCGCCGGAGACGATTTCGTCGCCGGGCTTGAGCAGGCGCAGGACGGCATCGGTGGCGGCGAGGCCGGAGGCGAAGGCCAGGCCGTGCGCGCCGCCCTCGAGGGCGGCCAGGGCGGTTTCGAGCGCGGCGCGGGTCGGATTGCCGGTGCGGGAGTATTCGTAGCCCCCGCGCATTTTTCCGATGCCGTCCTGCTCGTAGGTGGAGGTTTGGTACACGGGCACGGTCACCGCGCCCGTGGTGGCGTCGGAAGGCTGCCCGGCATGGATGGCCTGGGTCTCGAACTTCATGGCGTCTCCGTCGCCGGGCGGCGCCGCTTCCGCTTCTGACCGCCGGTCCAGGCGGAAATGAGATCGGCGCGGGTGACGATGCCGACGGCCTGGCCGTTGCGCACGGCCACAATGGCGGGCGCGCCGGCCACCAGCAGCCGATAGGCCTCGGTGACATCGACCTTGTCTTCGAGGGTCGGCAGGGGCTTGGCCATGACCGATCCGATTTCGCGCCCGATGGACGCCAGGCCATCGTGGAGGAGTTTCATCACGCTGGATTCGCTGAGGCTGCCGACGACGCGGCCCTGATCGAGTACCGGGAGTTGGGAAATGCCATGCGTCTGCATCGTGGTGATGGCGGTGCCGAGGGTGTCGCGCGGCGAGAGTGCAATCAGCGAGTCCGCTCCGCCCTTGGCGTGCAGAATGTCGGCGATGCGCTCCGGCCGCGGAGGGGGCGCGGCGCGGAATCCGTTGGCGCGCATCCAATCGTCGTCGAAGAATTTGGTCAGGTAGTTGCGGCCGGTATCGGGCAGCAGCGCCACGATGAAGCGCGGCGGCTTGAGCCGCTGGGCGAAGCGCAGGGCGGCGGCCACGGCGGTGCCGGCGGAGCCGCCGACCATGAGGCCTTCCTCGCGGGCCAGGCGCCGGGCGGTGTCGAACGATTCCTGGTCGCTCACGCGCAGCATCTCGTCGACGATCTGGCGATTAAAGGTCTTCGGGATGAAATCTTCGCCGATGCCTTCGACCTTGTACGACCGGGGACTGTCGCCGGAGAGGATCGAGCCCTCCGGATCCGCGCCGACAATCGTGACCTGGTGATTCTGCTCCTTGAGATAGCGGCCCACGCCGGAGATGGTCCCGCCCGTCCCCATGCCGGCCACAAAGACCTCGACCTGCCCGTTCGAATCCTCCCAGATTTCCGGCCCGGTAGTGAGGTAGTGGATCTGGGGATTGTGGGGGTTGGCAAACTGGTTGGGCCGGAAGGCGCCGGGGATTTCGGCGGCGAGGCGGTCGGCCACGCCGTTGTAGCTTTCGGGGGCGTCGGGGGCCACGCTGGTCGCCGTCACGACCACCTCGGCCCCGTAGGCCCGCAGGAGCGCCTGTTTGTCTTCGCTCATCTTGTCGGGCATCACCACGATCAGGCGGTAGCCCTTGACGGCGGCCGCCAGCGCGAGCCCGACCCCGGTGTTGCCGGCGGTGGCCTCGATGATGGTACCGCCGGGCTGGAGCTGGCCCGATCGTTCCGCCGCCTCGATCATCGCCAGCCCGACGCGGTCCTTGATGCTGCCGCCGGGGTTAAGGCATTCGGCCTTGACGTAGACGGGCGAATCGAGGCCGGCCGCCATCCGGTTCAGCCGGATCAGCGGCGTACGCCCAACTGCGCTCAGAACGTTGGGAAGCCGGGCCATGCCCTGTCCCCTCAGCCGGTGGCGGCCTTCAGCGCCTGGTCGATATCCGCAGTGATGTCTTCGACGTCCTCCAGCCCGATCGAAAGGCGGATGTAGTCGTCGCGGACCCCCGTGGTGGCCTGTTCCTCGGCGGTCAATTGCTGGTGCGTCGTGGAGGCCGGATGAATCACGAGGCTCTTGGCATCGCCGATGTTGGCCACATGCGAAAGCAGTTTGACCGCATCGATGAACTTCGCGCCGGCTTCGCGGCCGCCCTGGATGCCGAACCCGACCAGGCCGCCGAAGCCCTTCGTGAGGTACTTGGAGGCGTTGGCATAGCTCGGATCGTCTTCGAGCCCGGGATAGGTCACCCAGCTCACGAGCGGATGCGACTTCAGCCAGCGGGCGACGGCCAGGGCATTGTCGGAGTGGCGCTGCTGGCGCAGCGGCAGGGTTTCGAGGCCCAGCAGGAACTGGTGGGCATTGAAGGGGCTCAGCGCCGCGCCGATGTCGCGCAGGAGCGTGACGCGGATCTTCAAGATAAAGGCCACGTTGCCCATGCCCGGGACGTTGCCGAGGGCGTCCCAGTACACGAGCCCGTGATAGCTGGGATCGGGCTCGGTGAACTCCGGAAACTTGCCGTTGTTCCATTGGAACTTGCCCGAGTCGACGATGACGCCACCGACAGAGGTGCCGTGGCCGCCGATGTACTTGGTGGCCGAGGACACAATGATATCCGCGCCGTGCTCAAACGGCTTCACCAGGCCGATGCCGACGGTGTTGTCCACCACGAGCGGGATGCCGTTTTCATGGGCGAGCGCGGCGATGGCTTCAAAGTCCGGCACGTCCAGCTTCGGATTGCCGATCGTCTCGATATACACCGCGCGGGTCTTGTCGGTGATGGCGGACTGGAAGGCCGCCGGGTCGCGGGAGTCGACAAACTTCACCGTGCGTCCCAGCTTCGGGAAGGTGTGGTGCAGCAGTTGATACGTTCCGCCGTAGAGGTTGTTGCCGGCGACGATTTCGTCGCCCAGCCGGGTGATCGCCAGCAAGGCATAGGTGATCGCCGCCTGCCCCGACGCGGTCGCCAGGGCGCCGGTTCCGCCCTCCAGCGCCGCAATGCGCTGTTCGAAGGCATCCGTGGTCGGATTCATCAGGCGCGTATAAATGTTGCCGAACTCTTTCAGGGCAAACAGATTTGCTGCGTGCTCGGAATTCTTAAACACATACGAGGTGGTTTGGTAGATCGGGAACGCGCGCGCTCCGGTCGTGGGATCGGGCTTTTGTCCGGCGTGCAGCGACAAGGTATGGATTCCGTGGCTCATGGGGTTCTCCTTCTAATTCAATCAGGTATTCAGGGATTGTGGATTGGTTTTCGTTGATTCTATCGTTTCACAGGGTCATCGTCGAGGGAACAAGCCGGTGAACCCCGACGGGGCCTTCCGGCAAAACGGCCCGCCAACCTTGTCCGGGGCAGCGAGCCATTCTTCATCGGGGTGTGAGGAGATCCTCACCTGTTCCGCATGGCGAGTGCCTCCGGACGGCTGGACGGGCGACAACACATGCAAGATGTCGCCAGCGGGTTGATCACTTGTTCAAATACACTCATCATCAGGTATAGGTCTTTATGTCTAGTATTTCTATCTACGCGCTGGAATATCCGCCGGCCTGTCCGGTTTGTCAAGGGAGCACTTGAAGAAATGTTGCCGCCGCTGACCGCCGCTGAAACCGCAGCTAAAACATGCGGGACGGGGGCGTCCCGGCTCCAAAGGCGGAGATCCGACGCCCGCGTCAGGGAGCACAAGACCTAAACCATACGATATGCCTAGCGCTTTTCGAGCAGCAGGAGGGTGCGCGGGGAGTTTTGGATCGCTTCCCGTCGGACCAGGGTGAAGGCTTCCCCAAACACCTCGAGGCAATGCTCGAGCGTGACATGACCAAACAGATTCACTCGGAATTCGATCAATTTGCGGAACATGACGTCATCCGTGGGAACGAACTCCAACACCAGATGCCGCCGGGTGATCGAGGCGAACAGGTCGCGGATCGCCGCCATCGGCAGGTTGGCCCCCACCAGCAAGTGATGGATGACGGCCAGCGCCAGCACGCAATCGGGCCGGGCCCGGTCGAGGAACGACGGCCGTTCGGCGTTCATGTAGCCAATGCCGGGGCTCGGATTGGCAATGTCCACCACCATCGGCGTGATGGCGGCCGGCTCCTTGCGCAGCCGCCGGTACATCTGTTCGACCGCGCCGATGTCAAAGTCCGTCGCCAGCACGGATGCCCCGCCCTCGGCGGCGATGCGGGAGTAGTCCCCGGTGTTGCAGCCGATGTCGAGCACCGTGGAGGGGGCGGCCTGCTGGAGATAGGCGCGGACCCATTCCTTTTTCGACGCTTCGGCCTGGTCGTCGTACGAGCAGATTTGGGTGTAATCGCCCCAGACGGTCTCGGGCGAGATGGATTCCGCCAGCGCGGCCACCTTCTTGTCCAGCCGCCGCAACGTCATCTGCTGGGCGACCGGATTGCCGATCGGGACGCCGCCGGGCGTGGCGGCCGGGGCCTTTGGCGCCGAGGCCTTCCCGGTCTTGACCTTGCGTTCGAGGGCGAACGGCAGGCCAATATCGAAAATCAGCGACGGGCTCCACCGCTTGTGAAACGGGAACGCCTGGCCGACCTGCAGGGTCGACCGGCCATCGAGATTGGCCAGGAAGTAGGACCGCAGATCCCAGCCCGCATGCTGCACCAGCAGCAGGGGGTACAGGAACATCCGGTTGAACTGGCCCAGCGCAAACCATACATCCAGCCGGGCGGGTTTCTCGATCGAGGTCAGATCGATGAATATCGGCTTTCCCCGGACGAATTGAATGTTGTAGGCCGTGGCATCTTTCAGCGACAGACCCAGCGCCAGCAGTTCCCCTTGCAACCGGAGGGTCAGCCGCCCGGCATCCGCCAACATCGAGGTGGACCACTCGTACGGATAGGTGATCGGCGAAATCCGGTCATGCTCCACGAAGGCCGCGAACCCGGGGTGGGCGGCCGCCAGCTCGGACTGCTTGGTGGGATCTTCGACAAAGCGGGTGCCGACCGTCAGCCCTTCCCGGGCCCATTTGGCCAGATGCCCCTGAGAATCCAACTCGCGCAACAACGCGGCGGACTCCTCGCCGAGGGCCCGATAAATCCCCTTCCCATGCTGAAAGACGTATCCGCTGGGATCGCGGAACGATCCGGCTATGCGCGCCATCGGCCTATTCCGGCTTGGCGGGCTCGTCGGCGGCCGCCGGGGATTCCTCCGGCTTCTTGCGGATGAACAGCGCCTTGATTCGGTTCCAGAACACCACGATCCCGCCGATGCAGGAGGCGAGAATGACTTGAATCAGAATGCTTCCGCTGCCGGGATCGATATAAGCTAAGGTCAACATGGGCGTCTCCTCTGAATAATGCCCGGCCAGTATAGGCATCCGCGCGCCGGGTGCAAGGGAATAGGAGGGTGAAGTGATCTCAGCTACGGATGGATCCGGGATTGCACGGATTCGACCCGGGGAATTGTGGTTCGGATGCCTGAACTCAGTGAAACCCGTAGGTGTCTGCTATGTGCAGCGGCTGTGATTGGCTTGACGCTTATGGTTTATGATAGTATATCAGTAGACAAACACGACATTATAACTATTCTCCCCAATAATAGGAGCACGACATGACCCGGATCTACAACGACAACTCGGAATCGATCGGAAACACCCCCCTGGTTCGCTTGAATCGGGTCACGCAAGGGGCGAAGGCCACCATTCTAGCCAAGATCGAGGGACGCAACCCGGCCTATTCCGTCAAGTGCCGGATTGGGGCCGCCATGATTTGGGACGCTGAGAAGCGCGGGATATTGAAGCCGGGGGTCGAGATTGTGGAACCCACCAGTGGCAATACGGGCATTGCGCTGGCCTATGTGGCGGCGGCACGGGGCTATTCGCTGACGCTCACGATGCCGGACACGATGAGCATCGAGCGCCGGCGCGTGCTGGCGGCTCTTGGCGCCAACCTGATCCTGACCCCGGGCGCCGAGGGTATGAAGGGCGCGATTCAACAGGCCGAAGCCCTGGCGGCATCCGACCCCAAACGCTATTTTTTGCCACAGCAGTTCAAGAATCCCGCCAATCCCGCCATTCATGAAACAACCACCGGGCCGGAGATCTGGAACGACACCGATGGAAACATCGATGCGCTGGTTTCCGGCGTTGGCACCGGCGGCACCATTACCGGTATCTCGCGCTACGTGAAGAAGACCAAGGGCAAGCCGATCGTGTCGGTGGCGGTCGAGCCCAAGGAAAGTCCGGTGATTTCGCAACATCTGGCCGGCGAGCCCCTGAAGCCCGGCCCCCACAAAATCCAGGGCATCGGCGCGGGATTCATTCCCGATACACTGGACCTGTCCCTCGTCGATCGGGTCGAGCAGGTGGATGCCGCGGAAGCGGTCGAGATGGCCCGGCGCCTGGCCCGGGAAGAAGGCCTCCTGGTCGGCATTTCCTGCGGGGCCGCCGCCGCCGCGGCCGTCCGCCTGGCCCAGCGAGACGATTTCGCGGGCCAGACCATTGTCGTCATCCTGCCCGATGCCGGCGAGCGCTATCTCTCCACCGTCCTCTTCGAAGGCATTGGCTGAAGCGGTGGCTTGGCGCCGGGACGCTTGTCCGCCATCGCCTTGTGGCGTCGGCGGCCTCACGCCCCGCGAACGTCATCGCTTCCT
Organism: uncultured Verrucomicrobiota bacterium; assembly: GCA_964399775.1. Taxonomy (GTDB): domain Bacteria; phylum Verrucomicrobiota; class Kiritimatiellia; order CAIQIC01; family Lenti-01; genus Lenti-01. The sequence continues at coordinate 17,805 of CAYNSH010000036.1, read as the reverse complement.
CGCACGGTTGGGTGCCCGATCCCCATTGCCCCTGAAAAACAGCCTTGGCCGGGTCGGTTTTTCGTGTAGGATGCCCTGGCATGTTTTCACCATCACAGCCCCAGACGAATGAGAGGATCTTCACCATGACAAACAAGCACACGTTCTTTGGAATCATCCTGTTGGCCAGCCTGGCCGGATGGATCACACCCGCCGTGGCCGACGCCGTCATCGAGCTGCCGCCCCCCCAGATCAGCGGGGGGATGCCCCTCATGGATGCCCTGTCGTTGCGCAAGTCCAAGCGGGATTTCTCGAGCGAGCCCCTGTCCGACCCCATGCTTTCCTCCCTGCTGTGGGCGGCCAACGGCATCAACCGCCCCGGCACCACCTATCGCACGGCGCCATCGGCCCGCCGCTGGCTCGGCATCGACATCTATGTCGCCCGGGCGGACGGGGTCTTCCTGTACGAACCCGAGCCGCACCGCCTGGTCAAGGTGCAGGAGGACGACATTCGGTCCGCCGCCGGCCGTCAGCCCTTTGTGCGCGAAGCGCCGGTCGTGCTGATCTTTGTTGCCGACGCCAGCCGGATGCACGACGCCACGCCCGAGGCCATCGCCTTTTACTCCGCCACCGATACCGGCTTCATCAGCCAGAATGTCTATTTGTTCTGTGCCGCCAACGACTTGTCGACGGTTGTTCTGAACTGGGTGGACAAGGAACAACTGGGAGCGGTGATGTACCTGAACGAATCGCGCAAGGTGGTCCTGACCCAGCCGGTGGGCCATCCCCGGGGATTCATGGCCGAGCCTCCGCCCGTCGAGGCCGAACCGGAAGCCGCCCCGGCGCCGGCCTGGAAGGACGGAACTTATCGCGGGACCGCCGAGGGGTATGTGACCGACGTGGCCGTGGAAGTATTGGTTGAGGAGGGCCGCATTGGCGCAGTCTCGGTCGTCTCGCACAGCGAAAGCCGCACCCTGGGCGCCGAAGAATCCATTCCCGCCGCCATTGTGTCCGGCCAGGATCCCGCCGAGGTAGACGCGGTAAGCGGCGCGACCATCACGTCCCAAGCCATCGTCGAAGCCGTGCAACAGGCGCTGGAACAGGCCCGGGACTGAATGAATCTGGCCGAGGCCCCGGGCGTTTCGGCCATACCCTGGAATCGATAAGCGCCCTTCCCCCGCGCGGCGAGTCCCCTGCATGAGCCCGGCATCCCGTCCGAAGTTTGCGCCGCTAGAGTACGACTATCACAGCCACCGCCCCATCTGGACCCTGATCCGGATGGCCGGGCGGCCGCTGGGTTTCTATGTCGCCCTGATCGTGGTGCTGGTGATCAAGCACTCGCCGGTGTGGGCCACGCCGTTCCTGGTGGCCAAGGTCATCGATACCCTCGCCGAGCCCAGCCTGGCCGCCGTACGGCCGCTGGCGATCTATTTTGCGGCGGTCTTTGTCCTGGTGGTCCAGAACGTGCCGATGCAGACGCTGTTCATCTCGATGCTCAGCGGGGCCGCGCGCGACCTCGAGCGCACGCTGCGCACGGCCCTGGTGACGCGCCTGCAGCAGCTATCGATTGCCTTCCACGACCGCACCGAAACCGGCCGCTTGCAGGCCAAGGTCCTGCGGGATGTCGAACAGGTGCAGCACTTCGCGATGATGGTCTTCGAGGCCGGGGCCATGGCGGTGCTGTCGATCCTGTTTGCGGCGGGGGTCACCGCCGTGCGCGAGCCGCGACTGCTGATCTTTTTCATCGTCATGGTGCCCATTGTGTCGGGGTTGCGCTCGCTGTTCCGCCGCCGGATCGTGGAGCGCAACCAAGCCTTCCGCACCGAGGTCGAACGCATGTCCGCCGAGGTGGCGGAAATGATCAACATGATCCCGGTGGTGCGAGCGCACGGGCTGGAGGAGGAAGAGACCCGCCGGATGCAGGAGCAGTTTGGCGCGGTGAACCGGCGCGGACGCCGGTTGGACGTGATGAACGCCCTTTTCGGGGCCTCGTCGTTCACGACGTTTCAACTGGCGATGGTCCTGGGCCTGGCCGTGCAGAGCTATTTTTGCATTCAGGGCTGGATCACCGTCGGCGAAATCGTCCTGTATCAGAGCTTGTTCGCCATGATCGTCATGAGCATCTCGCACCTGATGGGCATCTATCCGCAACTGGCCCGCGGCATGGAATCGGTTCGCTCTATCGGCGAGGTGCTCGAATGCCCGGACCTGGAACGGAACCAGGGACGACTGGCCGTGGAGTCGGTCGAAGGACACATCCGCTTTGAAAACGTCGGGTTCCGCTATCCCGGCAAATCCGAGCCGGCGATCCTGGATTTCACGCTGGACGTGACGCCTGGCGAATGCATCGCGCTGGTGGGCCCCAGCGGCGCCGGCAAATCCACGCTGGTCCAGTTGCTGATTGGATTCCGCCGGCCGCAGCAGGGCCGGATCCTCTTCGATGGCCGGAGCATGGAAGACCTCGACATGCGCACCCTGCGGCGATTTCTGTCGGTGGTCCCGCAGGAGACGATCCTGTTCTCCGGATCCATCCGCGACAACATCCTGTATGGAATGTCCGGCATCGATGACACGCGCCTCCACGAGGTGCTTGAAGCCTCCCACCTGACCGAACTGGTCGACAGCCTTCCCAAGGGACTCGACACCCGCATCGGCGAAGACGGCGCCCTGCTGTCCGGTGGTCAGCGCCAGCGCATTGCCATTGCCCGCGCGCTGATCCGCAATCCGCGGCTCCTGGTACTGGACGAGGCCACCTCATCGCTGGATGTCGTCTCGGAAAAGAAAGTCCAGGATGCCATCGACCATGCCATTCGCCACCGGACCACCTTCATCGTGGCCCACCGACTCTCCACCATCCGCAAGGCGACTCGGATCGTGGTGCTCAAGGATTCCCGCATGGAACAGGTGGGATCCTACGCCGAATTGATGGCGCATCCCGGGCTCTTCCGCGACATGCAACGGTTGCAAACCATCGAATAGGATCCGCATGCACAACGAATACGAATTCAGTCCGGTGGCCCCGGCCGATCGCCGAGGATGGGGCTCGATGCTGGTGGTGATGGTCGGGTTCACGTTTTTCTCCGCCAGCATGTGGGCGGGGGCCACGCTGGGCAGCGGCTTGCGGGCGGCGAGCTTCCTACGGGCCGTGCTGGCCGGCAACCTGCTGCTGGGGGTCTATACCGGCCTGCTGGCCCACATGGCCGCGACAACGGGGCTCTCCACCCATCTGCTCGCCCGGCGTTCCTTCGGGGAGCGCGGCGCGGCCCTCCCCTCCCTCCTGCTGGGCGTGACGCAAGTGGGCTGGTTCGGCGTCGGTGTCGCCATGCTGACCCTGCCGCTGGGACAGGTCTTTCCGAACATCCCGCACCTGGTCCTGTTGTGGACGTCCGGCGCGCTGATGACCCTGACGGCCTATTACGGCATCCAATCCCTCACCATCCTGTCCATGGTGGCGGTTCCGGCCATCGCGCTGCTGGGGTCGGCCTCGGTCGGCAAGGCCTTCGCGGAATTCGGAGGGCTCGCCGGCTGGTTCGCGCAGGAACCCGCCAGCGCCATCGGCATGGGGGCGGCCATCGGCATCTGCGTCGGGTCGTTCATCTCCGGGGGCACCCTCACGCCGGACTTCACGCGCTATGCCCGCACCCCGCGCATCGCCGTGGCCTCCACGGTCATCGCCTTCCTGCTGGGCAATTCCCTCATGTTCCTGTTTGGCGCCGTCGCCGCGGCCTTCTACCAGACCAACGACATTTCGACCGTCCTGATGAAACAGGGACTGATCGGCATTGGCGTGCTGGTCCTGGGGCTCAACATCTGGACCACGAACGACAACGCGCTCTATGCCGCCAGCCTGGGATTCGCCACCCTCGCCCGCTGGCCCAAGCGACGGTTTGTCCTGCTGAACGGCTTTTTCGGCACCCTCTTCGCCACCACGGCCGACAAGTATTTCGTGCCCTGGCTGAACCTGCTCAACCTGATGCTGCCCTCGATCGGGGCGGTCCTGATCCTGGACCACTTCGTGGTGCGGCGCGGACGGGCCGGACGGACGGCGCCGTCCCCTGCCCCCGCGGTGCGCTGGCCGGCCATCGCGGCCTGGGCCTGCGGGTTTGCCGCGGCCAAATGGCTGCCGGGCATCGCCCCGCTCAATACCCTGCTGGCCTCTTCCGCGGCCTTCCTCGCCCTGGCCCGGGTCCCGCCGTCGATGCCGCGGCGGCGATCGCCGTCCCGCCTGTAACCTTTGACGCGGCACCGGCGACTCCTTCAGGTGAACTTGCAACAGGCCATTCCATTTCGAGAGGAGCCTTGTCGAACCGACTGTTCCATGACAGCATGGGCCTGGGAGTTCCGGAAAGAACTTCCGGTAGACCTGGCCATGACCCAACCCGACAGACAACCCGACGACGAATCCTTCGTCCTGGAGTGTGTCCGGCGAGTCGTGGACGGCGACATCGAGGCATTTGGCGCGATTGTGAATACGTATCAAAAATTGATTGCGGTCGACCTGGGCCGGCGTCTCCCCCCGCAGGATGTGCAGGAGGTCGCCCAGGATACGTTTGTGCGCGCCTTCCGCGCCCTGCCCTCCTTCCGCGGCGAAGCCCCCCTTCGGATCTGGCTGCTGCGGATCGCCCGCCTGGCCGCCGTCGATTTCTGGCGACGGCACTACCGGCGGCGCGACCAGGTGTTCTCCGATCTGGACGAAGCCGCCATGGTCCACATCGAGGCCCGCCACCAGCAACGACTGGAGGAAGAACGCCGCGACCAAGATGGGCAGCAGGCCGCGCGGGAACTCCTGCAGGCCGCCCTGGCGCAACTGTCGCCCGACGACCGGGCGCTGATTACCCTGGTGGAACTCGAAAACTGCCGAATGGACGAAGCGGCCCGCCGGCTGGGCTGCAGCCTCACCGCCGTCAAGGTGCGCGCCTTTCGCGCCCGCCGCCGGCTGAAGGCGGTTCTGGAACAAATGCCGTCGGGAAAGGAACCGGTGCCCCATGAATACCCAAACCCCTGAATTGTGGAATCAGCTCCGCGCGGCGTATCGCCCCGAGACGCCCGAGCTGGATGTGGACGCCATCATGACGGCCGTGCGCCGCGAGGCCGCCGCGCACCCCTTGCGGCGCGTCGCCCCCGGCCCGGTTGCCGCCATCCCGGCCTGGGCCTGCGCGGTCGCGGCTTGCCTGGCGCTGGTGTCCGCCGCGACGGTTGTCGTCCGGTCGATCGACCTGGCCGACCGCCATATCGGCCATGCCTGGATTCGCACCGTGGAACCCGACCAGTTCGCCTCGGAGTTCATGAACATCGGGAATCCACAATTATAGAAGCCGAACGCCACCGGGAGACCGCTATGAAAGCCACCAAACTCATCCTGCTCCTGCTCGCGGCGCTGCTGATCGGCGTGTGCATCGGCTTCCGGGCCAACAACGCCATTCTTCAGCGGCGCATCGAACGCTATTCGCGGATCCCCGACAACATGCCCGAGCACATCACCAACCGCATGACCGAGCGCCTGGGGCTGGACGAGCAGCAGCGCCAGAATGTTCTGGCCCTTTTGAAGACCCATGAAGACCGCATGAAGGAAACCCGCGAGCGCAGCCGGGCCATGATCGACGACATGATCGAGGAAATGCGCGTGGAGATCGCCCAGTTCCTGACCCCCGAACAGGCCGAAAAGCACAAGCAGATCCTGGAGGAGTTGCGCATTCGCCGGCAGGAACGCGAATCCCTGCGCCGCGCCGTCACCCCGCCCCCGGACAGCCGCCAATAGTCCCCAAGTTGTTTTCCACGGCATGGAAACTTTTTCGGGATTTTTTCCACAGCATGGAAAACCGCCGGCGCGGGATGATTTGCTGCCCCTGCTGCGCGCCCGGGGGGAGGAGTTGCTGTCGCTGTATCGGCGCGCCGACGCGGTCCGCCGGCAGTTCTGCGGCGAGGCGGTTCCGGTGCGGGCCATCCTGGAGTTCTCCAACCACTGCGCCAACGACTGCCTCTACTGCGGCATTCGCGCCTCCAATCCACGCCCCGCGCGCTACCGGATGTCGACCGACGAAATCCTGGCCGCGGCGCGGCAGATTGCGGAGGCCGGACTGGCCGGAACGATCGTGCTGCAGGCCGGCGAAACCCCCGGCACCGCCGATGCGGAAATCGAGGATTTGCTCCGGCGGATCAAGTCCGAATGCCCCGGGCTGGCCATCACGCTCTCGCTGGGCAATCGCCCGAGGGACGTGTTGGCCCGCTGGCGGAAGGCCGGCATGGACCGGTATTTGCTGCGCTTCGAAACGTCGGATGCCCGGGAGTTTGGCCGCCTGCATCCCGCCTGCACGTTGGCCGAGCGACTACAGAGCTTGCGCGACCTGAAAGACCTCGGGGTGCAAACGGGCAGCGGCTTCATGATCGGACTGCCCGGCGAGCGCCTCGAAACTTTGGCCGACAACATCCGGCTGTGCCGGGAGCTGGATCTGGACATGATCGGCATTGGCCCTTTCATCCCCCATCCGGACACCCCGCTGGGCGACCAGCCGAATGCGTGGGCGGACGATCCGGACATGTTCTTTCGGGCGATCGCAGTGCTGCGGCTGGTCAATCCCGATGCGCACATCCCCGCCACGACGGCGTTCGACGCCCTGCGGCCCGACGGACGCAACCTGGCCCTGCAGCGCGGCGCCAATGTCTTCATGCCCAACGCCACCCCCGGGCCGCTGCGAAAGGACTACCAGCTCTACCCCGGCAAGCCCTGCGTGGACGAAGACGCCGGCGACTGCTCGCGGTGCGTCCAAGCCCGCCTGCGCGCCCTCGGCCGCCCCCTGGCCCGCGGCCCCGGCCATTCGCTGAAACATCGGGGTCAGCCCTTGACTTTAGACTGAAGACGCCAGCGGGACCGCCTTCCGGCTCTTGCTTTTGAGCCGGGTTTTGTCGTATCGTCAGGCTTTCAGAGAGTGAAACGATGGCTTCCTGGTATTATGTGGTATCGAAAACACGGGACAAGAGCGGTCCGCACGACGAGGCCCATGTCCGCGGCCAGTTCATTACGGGCGAGATCGCCCCGACCACGCTGGTGTGGCACGACGGGCTCCCGGATTGGATTCCCGCCGGCGAAGCCTTCGCCACATTGAAGTCACCCGACGCCGCCATCGCCCAGGTGCCCCTGCCGGAGGGCTTGCGGGCCTGGATGGCGTTTGTCGGCCTGTTCACGGTGCTGGGATCGCTGCTGCCTTCGCTGCTGCTGGTCGGGTTGCCGATGCTGCTGACCGGGTTTGCCGTTTTGGGCGCGCGGTCTTCGCTGGCGCGCACGCCGTACATCCATGCCGACCTGCTGCCGTTTTTTCTCAAGCTGAAGCGCCTGTTCGCCTGCTGGGGCTGGATGTATGTGATCGGCCTGTTGTTGTTCGTGCTGGCGCTGCTGGTCTATGCGGCGCTGGCCATCTGGGTGTTGTCCGCCGCGCAAGGCCCCCTGCGGCTGCCCCTCCGGTAACCGGCCATGTCGTTTTCTCCCGAAGAACGCCAACGCTACGCCCGGCACCTGGAGTTGCCCGGCTTTGGCGAGCACGGCCAGGAACGCTTGCGCAGCGGCCGGGTGCTGGTCGTGGGCTGCGGGGGACTGGGCTCCCCCGCCCTGCTCTACCTGGCGGCGGCCGGCGTCGGGTGGCTCGGGTTCATGGATTCCGACCGGGTGGACCTCTCCAATCTCCAGCGCCAGATCATCCACTCCACCCCCGATATCGGCCGAACCAAGGTCGACTCCGTTGTGGCGCGCCTGCGCGCGCTCAACCCCCACGTGAAGTTGGAACCCCACGGCGAACGCCTGACGGCGGAAAACGCCCCGATCCTGCTCGCACCGTATGGCGTGATCCTGGACGCCACGGACAATTTTGCCGCGAAATATCTGCTCAATGACACCTGCGTGGCGTTGAACAAACCGCTCGTGCATGCGGGTATTTCCGCATTCTGCGGGCAGATCCTCACCGTGCGGCCCGGCCAAAGCGCGTGCTTGCGCTGCCTGTATCCCACTCCGCCCCCCTCGTCGATTCCTGAAGACCCGTCCCGCGCCGGACCGCTCGGCGCCATTCCAGGCGTGATCGGCTCCCTGCAAGCCGTCGAAGCCATCAAGATTCTGGCCGGTGTCGGCGCCCTGCTCACCGACACGCTGCTGACCTACGACGGGCTTGAAGCGGAATTCAAGACCCTGCATGCCAACCGCAATCCCGCCTGCCCCGCCTGCGGGTCGGGCGCATTCCCCAAGGAGTCCTCCCATGGCTGAAGCGATCCAGTTCACCCTGAACGGCGAGCCCCGCACCGCCGCGATCGACGCCGCCGATAAAATCATCGACGTCATTCGCGAGCACCTCAACCTGACCGGCACCAAGCGCGGGTGCGACGACGGCACCTGCGGGGCCTGCACCATCGTCCTCAACGGCGAAGCCAAGCGCGCCTGCCTGCTGCCCGCCTCCAAACTGGCCGATGCGACCGTGCTGACGATCGAAGGGCTTAGCCCCAACGGCGAGATCCACCCCATTCAGAAGGCCCTGATCGAGGCCGGCGCCGTCCAGTGCGGCTACTGCATCCCCGGCATCGTCATGGAACTCTATGCCCTGCTGACGCCCAAGCCCGAGGCCACGGACGAAGAACTCCAGGCCGCGCTTTCGCGCCACTTCTGCCGATGCACCGGCTACGAAGCCATCTGGGAAGGCGCCCAACTCGCCCGGACCTATCTTCAACAACCCTGAACCCTGTCTCCCGAACCCTGTATCCTGAACCCCGAACCCGAAAGGTCCATCCCATGTACGACATCCTGATCAAAAACGCGCAACTCCGCCGCAAGTCCGGACTCTGGAACATCGCCATCGAGAAGGGCGTCATCCAGAAAATCACGAAGCAACCCATTCGGGCCAAGGCCGGCAAAGTGCTGGATGCGGGAGGCAACCTGGTGACGGAGCCCTATGTGAACACCCACCTGCACCTCTGCAAGGTCTACACGCTGGAGATGATGGACTCCAAGGCGCTGTCCGCCTACCACGGGGAAGGCATGGGCGGGGCCATGACGGCCATTGAACTGGCCGCGCGCGTCAAGGCCAACTACAACGAGAAATGGATTCTGCCGAACGTGCGCCGGGCCCTGCATCTGGCCGCATGGCACGGGAACCTGCACATCCGCGCGTTTGCCGACGTGGATTCCAAGGCCAAGCTGATCGGCCTGAAGGCCCTGCTCAAGGCGCGCGACGAATTCAAGGGCATCCTGGAGGTCCAGGTCGTGGCGTTCCCGCAGGACGGCGTCGTGCGAGAGCCCGGGACCGTGGACCTGATGAAAGAGGCCATGGACCTCGGCGCGGACGTGGTCGGCGGCATTCCGTGGATTGAGTTCACCGAAAGGGACGAACAGACCCACATCGATGAAATGATGAAGCTGGCGATCGCCTACGACAAGGACATCTCGATGCTGGTGGACGATGCCGGCGACCCGACGCTGAAGACGCTGGAGATGCTGGCCGTGCGTACGCTGGAAGAGGGTCGCATCGGCCGCTCGCTGGCGCATCACGCCCGCGCGATGTGCCTGTATCCCACGCCCTATTTCAAGAAGATCGCGGCCCTGATGCGCCAGGCGGGAATGGGCGTGGTGAGCGATCCGCACACCGGCCCCCTCCATGCGCGGGTCAAGGAACTGCTCGAAGAAGGCAACCTGGTGTGTCTTGGGCAGGACGACATATCCGACGCCTACTATCCCTACGGCCGCAACAACATGCTGGAAGTGGCCTTCCTGGCCTCGCACCTGCTGTGGATGACGACCTTCCCGGAGATGGAGACGCTCTACGACCTGATCACCGTCAACGCCGCCCGGTGCATCAATCTCCGCAAGTTCGAGCTGAAGGAGAAGGGCAACGCGAACCTGGTCGTGCTCGACGCCAAGAATGTCTGCGAGGCGTTCCGCTGCCACACCCCGCCGCGGCATGTCATCAGCCACGGCAAGCTGCTCAAGCCCCAAGCGGGGATTCCGTAGGAGAGAGGTCAGAAGCCAGAGGGCAGAGGTCGGACTACGGTAGTCGGTGGGCGGTAGTCCGTAGGTCGGGACCACGGGCGACGGCACAGAAACGGCCCCGGGCTGGAAGCCCGGGGCCGCGGGGATCGCGAAACTGGTGGAGGCGGCGGGAGTTGAACCCGCGTCCGCACAAGTGTCACAACAGCGTCTACGCGCGTATTCCGCAATTAAGTTTCGCCATGCCACCTGCCCACGGACAGGCCAGTGTCACCGCAATCAACCGGTTGGTTCTCGCTCCCGCGCCCGGTTGCCCGGCTCGGGTCGCCAGCCTGCTCATGACGCCCGGATCCGTCCCGCAGGCGAGAACGGCCGAACGTCGCGGAACTTACGCCGCGAAGGCCAATTGATCGTTGGCTTTTGTGTTGTTTTCCCGGGTGTTTAACGAGGCCAACCGGGGTCCTCGGCGCGCAACCGATGCTTCAACAGGCACGTCGAAACCGGTCGCCCCCGCAAAAGAGAACCTACACCACCTACGCCCGGGGCGTCCAGTGGCAAAAAATCAGAATCAGTAGGCGGCGGCGTTCAGGGTCATGACCTGGACCACCACCAGGCCGATGACAACCAGCATGGAGACCAGCGACAGCACCGTCCACACGGCACCCGGACCTTCTTCTTCCTGGATGGTGAAGACCGGCTCGGAGGCGGCGAAACCACCGCCCTCCCCGCCAGTGACGGTCACCGAGGGCGTCGCCCCGCCAGGGCGTTTGAGGCGAATGGTCGGCCGACCGCCTGAGGACGCCGCGGCCGGTTCGGATTCCGCTTCCCGGCCGGGAGAAAAGGTGGACGGGGCGCCGGCGCCCACGCGCACGGTCGGCCGCGCGCCGATTCGGATCGTCCGCGGCTGGGCGTTTCCGGCCTTGGCGGCCGAGCTGAGGGGAATCTTGCTGGTATCGAGCAGGGTGGTGCGGCGCTTGTAAATATCGTCATCCATCGGCGGCATGGCCCCCAGCCCCACCCGCGACGTCTGCGCCTTGGCCGCGCCCGGGATGGCGTTGATGTCGATCCGGGAGGTGGCCTTTTTCGGATTGGCTCCGATGCGGATGCTGGAGGTGGCCGCCGGCGAGCCGGGGATGGTGGCCTTGCTCAGATCAATTCGAGATGTGGCGGACTTGACAGCGTTGATATTGATCGGCGTGAGTTCGTTTTCTTCGGCCATGGCGCTTCCTCCGGTCGTTTCGACTTGGGCACAACCATACAAACGCGGCCCCTCTCCCGTCAATACATCTCGAAGGGGATTTTGCGCTTGCGCAGTGGGAACCCTCTGCTAGGATGCGGCCCCGTGTGCGGTGTCATCGACTGAACCCGGCCGGACCGCCTGCGAATCTTGATTGAGAACAAACCCCCTTGGAGACTGGACCCGCTATGAGCAAAGACAAGAAAATCGCCATCATCGACGGCAATGAAGCCGCCGCCCACATCGCCTACATGACCAACGAGGTCGCGGCCATCTACCCGATCACTCCGTCCTCCAACATGGGCGAATGGGCCGACCAATGGATGTCCGAAGGCCGCAAGAACCTGTGGGGCACCGTCCCCAGCGTCGTCGAGATGCAGTCCGAAGCCGGCGCGGCCGGCGCGGTGCACGGGGCGCTGCAATCGGGCGCGCTGACCACGACCTTCACGGCCTCGCAGGGTCTCCTGCTCATGATCCCCAACATGTACAAGATCGCCGGCGAACTGACCTCGACCGTCTTCCACGTCTCGGCCCGCTCGCTGGCCGCCTCCGCCCTGTCGATCTTTGGCGACCACCAGGATGTGATGGCCTGCCGGCAGATTGGCTGGGCCATGCTGGCGTCCAACAGCGTGCAGGAAGTCATGGACAGCGCCCTGATCGCCCAGGCCGCCACGTTGCAATCGCGCGTGCCGTTCCTGCACTTCTTCGACGGCTTCCGCACCTCCCACGAGGTCAGCAAAGTCGAGATGATTTCGGATGAAGTCATCCGGGCCATGATCAGCGATCCCCTCGTGGCGGATCACCGCGAGCGCGCGCTGAACCCGGAGAAGCCCTTCATCCGCGGCACGGCCCAGAATCCGGACGTATATTTCCAGGCGCGCGAGACCGTGAACAAGTTCTACGAGGCGTGCCCGGACATCGTGGCCGCCACCATGGAGCAGTTCGGCCAGCTCACCGGGCGCCAGTACAAGCCGTTTGACTACATCGGCGCACCGGATGCCGAACGCGTCGTCGTGCTGATGGGTTCCGGCGCGGAAACCGCGCTGGAGACCATCGCCGAACTGCAGAAGCAGGGCGAAAAGGTCGGCGCCATCGTCGTCCGCCTATACCGGCCGTTCTCCGCCAAGTACTTCTTCGCCGCCCTGCCGAAGACCGCGAAGGCCATTGCGGTTCTCGACCGCACCAAGGAGCCGGGTTCCGACGGCGAGCCCCTCTACAAGGACGTGCTCAGCGCCCTCGCCCAGGGCGTCGCCCACGGCGACTTCCCGGCCATGCCCAAGGTCATTGGCGGGCGCTACGGCCTATCCTCCAAGGAATTCACCCCCGCCATGGTCAAGGCCGTTTTCGACGAGATCAAGAAGGACACTCCCAAGAACGACTTCACCGTCGGGATCGTCGATGACGTCACCCATACCAGCCTGGACCTGGATCCGACATTCTTCATCCGCCATCCCGGCGTCACCAACGCCATGTTCTTCGGGCTCGGCGCCGACGGCACCGTTGGCGCGAACAAGAACTCCATCAAGATCATTGGCGAAGAGACTGATTTCTACGCGCAGGGCTACTTCGTCTACGACTCGAAGAAATCCGGATCGCGCACGATCTCGCATTTGCGCTTTGGGCCCGACCCGATCCACAGCCCGTACCTGATCCAGAAAGCCAGCTTCATCGCCTGCCACCAGTACGAGTTCCTGTTCCAGACCGACATCCTGCGCTACGCCTCCACCGGCGGCGTCTTTCTGCTGAACAGCCCCTTCGCGCCGGACGAGGTGTGGGACAAGCTGCCCAAGAAGGTCCAGGCCCGGATCATCGAGAAGAAGATGAAGTTTTACAACATCGATGGCTACACCGTCGCCGAGCAGACCGGGATGGGCTCGCGCGTGAACACCATCATGCAGACGTGCTTCTTCGCGATTTCCGGCGTGCTGCCCAAGGACGAGGCCATCGCCAAGATCAAGGAATCCATCAAGAAAACCTACGGCAAGAAGGGCGATGACATCGTCCAGATGAACTTCAAGGCCGTCGACGAGACCCTCGCCAACCTGCATGAAATCCCGTACCGCGAGGTCACCTCCACGCTGGAGATGCCCCCGCCGGTGCCGCCGCAATCCCCCGAGTTCATGAAGGACGTGCTGGCCACCATCATGGTCGGCGATGGCGATTCCCTGCCCGTCTCCAAGATGCCGGTCGACGGGACGTTCCCCTCGGCCACCTCGCGGTGGGAACGCCGCAACGTGGCGCTGAACGTGCCCATCTGGGACGAAGCCGAATGCATCCAGTGCGGCACCTGCTCGTTCGTGTGCCCGCACGCCGTCATTCGCGCCAACGAATACGACAAGAGCCTGCTCGACAAGGCCCCCGCCGGCTTCAAGCATGCCCCCGTGCGCAACAAGGATGACAAGGCCTACACACTGCAGATCTACGTCGAAGACTGCACCGGCTGCGGCGTCTGCGTCGCCTCCTGCCCCAAGAAGAACAAGGCGGACCCGACGCGCAAGGCCATCAACCTGGGCCCCAAGCTCCCGATCGTGGAGCAGGAGCGCCAGAACATCCAATTCTTCGAAAGCCTCCCGGTGATGGATCGCGCCAAGCTGAACCTCGGCATGGTCAAGGATGTCCAGTACACCATTCCGCTGTTCGAGTTCTCCGGCGCCTGCGCGGGCTGCGGCGAAACCCCGTATCTCAGCATGCTGAGCAAGCTGTTCGGCGACCGGGCCCTCATTGCCAACGCCACGGGCTGCTCCTCGATCTACGGCGGCAACCTGCCCACCACGCCCTGGGCCCAGAACCGCGATGGCCGCGGACCGGCCTGGTCCAACAGCCTCTTCGAGGATACCGCCGAATTCGGGTTCGGGTTCCGGCTGACCTGCGATCAGCAGGCGCGCTATGCCCGCCAGCTCGTGGAATCCCTCGCCGCGGACATTGGCGAGGACCTGGCGAAGGGTCTGCTTGTCGCCAGCCAGAAGGATGAGGCCGGCATCGCCGCCCAGCGTGAACGCGTGGCGCAGCTCAAGCTGAAACTCGCCGGCAACGCCAAGGCCGAGGCGCTCAACCTGCTGGCCGTCGCCGATTTCCTTATCGAGAAATCGGTGTGGATCGTCGGCGGCGACGGCTGGGCCTACGACATCGGCTACGGCGGACTGGACCACGTCCTGGCCTCCGGCGCCAACGTCAACATCCTGGTGCTGGATACCGAAGTGTACTCCAACACCGGCGGGCAGGCCTCCAAGTCGACGCCGATCGGCGCGGTGGCCAAGTTCGCGGCCGGCGGCAAGCCCGCCGCCAAGAAGGATCTGGCCCTGATGGCGATGAACTACGACAACGTGTATGTCGCCCGGGTCGCCTTTGGCGCCAACGCGCCTCAGACGATCAAGGCCCTGAAGGAAGCCGAAGCCCACGATGGCCCCTCCATCATCATTGCCTACTCCCACTGCATTGCGCATGGGATGAAGGAAATGCGCGACGGCCTCGAGCAGCAGAAGCTGGCGGTGGCCTCCGGACACTGGATCCTGCTTCGGCGCGATCCGGCGCTGGCGGACCAGGGAAAGAACCCGCTGCAACTCGACAGCAAGGAACCCACCCTGCCCCTCAAGGACTACATTTACAACGAGACCCGCTACAAGATGCTGATCAAGAGCCACCCCGAGGCGGCCGCGAAACTGTTGGATATGGCCCAGGCCGACGTCCACAAAAAGTGGGCCCAATACGCCAAGCTCGCCGACCTCGCCCCCGCCGCCCCCAAGGCCTAGCCGCCTGGGAGACCCGACGCCCCCGTCGGGCAACGGACCCCGCGCCCCGGAGTCATCCGGGGCGGATTTTTGTGCCAGCGCATTTTCAGCAATTGAGGTGGTCCCGAGGTTTCATGGCTGCGGAGCCGAACCCCGGACGTCTCACGCAAAGATCGCAAAGGCGCCAAGAAACAGATGACAGCCCATAAGTCCTTCAGGTCAGGCAAACCCTCTGGGTGAGCCGTTCCATGGCTGCGGATCCGGACTTCGAACTTCCACAGAGGGCGCAAAGCGGCGGAGCCGCATCCAGAAACAGCCAAGCAGGAAAACAGGAAACACAGGAAAACAGGACCCGTTCACATCAAGTAACTCCTCAGGTACCCCGCCCGCTCTGAGGCGGATACCTGAGTGGTTACGCCCAAAAATTGAATTGTGCTGTAGCCGGTCGCGATGAGGCCGGCGGCGGCCGGATTCAGGCCGGCCCCACCGGGACCGGCTACAGCAAATCAAGGTCCGCGTCGGATCGTCTGTAGCCGTGCCCGCTGGGCGCGGTGCCCCCCCCCCCCTGGCGTTCTTGGCGATCTGGGCGTGAGATGGCCTTATCGTCGGCTCAGCCGGTCTCGGTGTCGAGGCGGGCCAGCAGCCGTGCGAATCGGGGATCCTGTCGAATAGGCGCGAGATCCTCGTCGCTTTGCATCCACTCGGCATCGGCATAGCCCAGGGCCGCCGCCTTTTCCAGCGCATCAAACGCCTGGTCGGGTTGCCCGGTCAGCGACAGGCTGCAGGCGAGGTTGTACCACGCCAGCGCAGAATGGGGCTCCAAGCCGACCAGAGTCCGGTCCGCCTCCAGTCCATCGGCATGGCGTCCCGCTTCGGTGTAGAGCGCACCGAGGCTCTCCACCACCGCCGCATGGTTGGGCAGGCGAACGCGGAGCGCCTCGAGAAAGGCCATCTCGATGTCCCGGCTTCGCCGGACGTTATCCGCCCGGGCGGCGGCTTCGGCCGTATCGGGCGCACGGTTGCTCCGGCGTCGCGGCATGGCCTCAGGCGCGCTCGGCCAAGGGCACCAGAGCCCCCTTGCGGGGGCCAGTATAGAGTTGACGCGGGCGCATGATCTTTTGCTCCGGATCGCGATGCATTTCCTGCCAGTGCGCAATCCAACCGGGTAGCCGTCCCAGCGCAAACAGCACCGTGAACATTTCCGTGGGAAATCCCATCGCCCGATAGATCAACCCGGTATAGAAATCCACGTTGGGATACAGGTTTCGCTCCTGGAAATAGGGGTCTTCGAGGGCGCGGGCCTCCAGCTCCAAGGCGATGTCCAGCAGCGGGTCGTGGATCGATTTACGGGCCACCACTTCGCGGCACATGGCCTTGGCGATCTTGGCGCGCGGGTCGTAGGACTTGTAAATCCGGTGGCCAAAGCCCATCAGCCGGAACGGATCGTTCTTATCCTTGGCCTTGGCCACGACCTGATCCACGCTGAGCCCGTCGCGGTGGAGGCGCTCGAGCATTTCGATCACGGCCTGGTTGGCGCCGCCATGGAGCGGGCCCCACAAGGCGCAGATTCCCGCGGCAATGCTGGCATAGAGGTTGGCGCCGGTGCTGCCCACCAGCCGGACCGCCGTCGTGGAGGCGTTTTGCTCGTGATCCGCATGCAGGATCAACAGCTTGTTCATCAGCGCGATGTCAACGGGATCCGCCTTGTACTGCGATACCGGCGAACTGAACATCATGTTCAGGAAGTTTTCGCAGTAGGTATGCTGGTGCGACGGGTAGACATACGGTTCGCCAATCGATTTCTTGTAGGAAAACGCCGCGATGGTGCGCAGCTTGGAGAGCAAGCGGGTCACCGTGATGTCCATTTCCTCGCGGTCGGTATCCAGGGGCACGTCGGGATAGAAACTGGACAGCGACACCACCATCGCCGACAAGACCGCCATGGGGTGCGCGCCTTCGGGATAATTCCCAAAAAAGCTGCGCATGTCTTCATGGAGCATGGAGTGGAGATTTAGCAGGCGTGAAAAGCGCTTGAGCTGATCGGCATTGGGCAGGATCCCGTGGATCAGCAGGTAGGCCACCTCGATGAACAGGCAGTTTTCCGTCAGGGCCTCGACATCGAAACCGCGCATCCAGAGTACGCCTTTTTCGCCGTCGACAAAGGTGATCGCGCTGCGGCAGGAGATGGTATTGACCAGCGCCGGGTCGAACGACAGGCACCCGGTCTGGACCTTCAATCGGGACAGGTCCAGGGCGCGCTCGCCCGTGGTCCCCTCTAAGATGTCGAGTTCGACCGTCCGGCCGTCGACGCTCAGGGCGGCGGTGGTGGCGCTGGGCTCGCTCATGCGATGTTCTCCGGAGTCGGGCGGGGCGTCGGCGCCAGGCGGTTCTCCCGGCGGCCGGCCATGCCCCGATGCTAGGCCTTGGTGATCTTGCCGGCTTTGATGCACGACGTGCAGACCGTCATGGTCTTGACCCCGCCATTCACCTTCGCGCGCAGCTTCTGGAGATTGGGCTTGAACGTGCGCTTGCTGATGCCCGTCGTGTGCAAGCCAATGCCGCCCTTTTTCTTTTCCAATCCATGCCGAATGATCCTCGATCCGACCGAGGCTCCCTTGCCGCATACCTGACACTTCGTTGCCATTGCTGTCTCCTGGTTAAAAGTCCGCGAACTATAGACACCCGCCAACCGTCGACGCAAGCGCAAAAGGGCTTGCGGGGCCTTTGCGGGGCCTTTGCCCTTGCGGGGCCTCACGCCGGCGGTGGCAAAAGTGTACTTTTGAACGAGGTTGTGCGCGGGCGTGGCCGCTGGCGGTCGCCCAAGGGGGATTCCACCTTGGCATTGGACCTTGGCATCCCGAATCCTTAGCCAAGCTGGGAAAAATCGTCCGAAGGGTTAAAAA
>CAYNSH010000035.1:0-32131 GCA_964399775.1 uncultured Verrucomicrobiota bacterium | reverse complement strand
GGCGGATCCGTGAAAAGGGCGGGGACCCGTTTCGGGAGTATTCCCTGCCGGAGGCCATTCTGAAGTTCCGGCAGGGATTCGGACGCCTGATCCGGTCGCAGACCGACGAGGGAATCGTCGTGGTGCTGGACTCCCGGCTGCTGACCAAGTGGTATGGCCGGCTTTTCTTGCAGTCGCTGCCGGAGTGCCCGGTCGACACCTTCGAAATCTAGGAGCCGCCCGATTCGCGGAAATCAAAGTCTTTCGCGCAGCAACCGGGCGCACGCGGACATGTCGGGAACGCGATAGGTAGCGGCCGATGGCGCATCGCCTGGGCCCACCCTCACGGTCACCGCCACGCCGGCATTCTGGCCGGTGCGGACATCCGACTCGCGGTCGCCGATCATCCAGGACCCTCCGAGATCCAGGTGATGCCGCCGCGCGGCCTCCTGCAACATGCCGGGATTGGGCTTGCGGTCGGGGTGGTCATCGTCATTGGCCGTGCAGACCAGGAGATCCAGCAAGCGCAGGCCCTCGCGCGCCAATTCGTCCGCGATCCGGCGGTGCATGGCCTCGAGTTGTTCGGGCGGCGTGAGGCCGCGGGTGACGCCGCGCTGATTGGTCACGATCACGGCGGGCCAGCCGCGGTCGGCCACGGCCCGGACGCAGTCGGCGAAACCGGGCAGGATGTGAAAGTCGTCGACATGATTGACATATCCGGGGCCCGGGCTTTGGTTCACCACGCCGTCGCGGTCGAAGAACACGCAGGGTCGAGCGGCCGTGGTCATGGGCGGATCAATAGCCCGTGCCGCGCAGGACGGTTCCCATGGTTTTGACCAGGATATGCACGTCGAGGCCAAGCGACCAGGTATCGATGTATTTCAGGTCCAGGCGCATCCATTCCTCGAAGGAGGTTTCGTTGCGCCCGCCGATTTGCCAAAGGCAGGTGCAGCCGGCGCGCATGCTCAGCCGGCGCCGCTGCCAGTTTTCATACAACTCGACTTCCGAGGGAAGCGGCGGGCGCGGGCCCACCAGGGACATTTCGCCCATGAAGACATTCCAGAGCTGGGGCAATTCATCGAGGGAATAGCGCCGCAACCAGCGGCCCAGCGGGGTGATGCGCGGATCGTCCTTGATTTTGAAGACGGGCCCGCTGACTTCATTGCGCTGGAGGAGATCCTCGCGGATGGATTCGGCATTGGGGACCATGGTGCGAAACTTCAGCATCTTGAATGTCCGTCCGCGCAGGGTGCTGCGGATCTGGGTGAAGAGGATGGGGCCGGGCGAAGTGATGCGGATGGCGATGGCAATGCCCAGCAGCACGGGAGCCAGCACGACAAGGGCGAAGCCCGAGAGGACGATATCGAGGAGGCGTTTGACCATGAGGCCCCACGCCGACTTGCT
The DNA here is from genome assembly GCA_964399775.1 of uncultured Verrucomicrobiota bacterium. Classification (GTDB taxonomy): domain Bacteria; phylum Verrucomicrobiota; class Kiritimatiellia; order CAIQIC01; family Lenti-01; genus Lenti-01. The sequence goes on along the minus strand of CAYNSH010000035.1, from coordinate 30,748 downwards.
GGTGGTGGTGAACAGCAGCATGGGATCGCCGGCCAGTTCGTCCAGCGATACTTGCGCGATGGCCGTTCGCAGGAAGTCCGGCAACAGCCAGACCTCGATGCCCTCGGACTCGCATTGCTTGATGGTGTCGTCCAATTGGGCGCTGGACAGGCCGCGGGGCAGAAGCACGACGGCATCGACGACTTGCGCATGCAGCGCCTCGGAAAAGCGATCCATGGCGCCGCTGTCCGGCAGGGTGGCCGGGACCGTTGCGCCGGGCGGGGCCAAATAGGCGGCGATATCGAAGAACGCGGCGCGGCTGGGATGCGTCAACCAGTCGCGGATTTCATTGGCCTGGTCTGGATTTCCGGCAAGCAGAATCCGTTTTCGGGGTTCCATTCGCAACAGCCAGGGTTGGAGAAAAACGGCTCGCAGGGTGATCGCGACGATGGAATAGACGCAATGGATGCCGATGATGGTCCGGGGAACCATGTGCAGCCGCAGGGCAAACAGCAGGCCGAAGAGAACGGCAAAGCTCAGCACGCCCCCCTTCATCGCGCGCCACAACACGGTGGAGGGGTGTACACCCAGGAACTGCCGGTAAAACCCGCTTAGATCGAGCAAAAAGCTCCAGACCGGGACAACGAGCACAAAAATCCATACGTTCCCCCAAAACATGTCGAACATGGCGAAGGTACGAGGGGAGGCCCACGCCAGGATCTTGTGGGTGGCCACCGCGGCCACCAACGTGCCGGCGATCAGGAGGGCATCGACAACGGCGGCCAGTTCGGCCTGAAAACGAAAACTTCTACGCAGCATGGGGCCCTCCGTTGGAGTGCCGGGCCGGGTCGCGCCGTGGATGAACCGCCGCGATCACAGTTGCGCGATATCCTTGCGCAGGTATTCGAGGACATCCTTGAAGCGCTGTAGGTTTTCCGGCTCGACGCGCGTCAGGGTTTCGTGGGCGTCAAACATCATGGCGGCCATCTCGTGGGAGGCCTGGGGGGGGGCTTCAATGGGTTGGAGGCTGGCGACCAACGGTGCCATGTCGCGGATCGACTCGGGCAGGAACTGGGCGGGATAGAACTTCAGGATCCGGTCGACCCCGAGCCCCCGCAACAGGTTGGCGCCATGTTCGGACAAGTTGATCAGCACGGCCGGGGTTCCGTCCGGCTTGTCGGCCGCGAGTCCCATCGCCGCCAGGGTTCCCATGAAGGTACTGTCCATGCCCTGGCAGGCGGCCATGTCCACCACGACCAAGCGACTGCCGGCGAGCCGTGCGGCTTGGATGGCTTGTCGAAAGGCCTGGGCCAGCTTGAAGTTCGCCATGCCCACGACCGCCACCAGCGTACTGTGTTCAACCGTGGCCGCAAGAATCTGATTGGGCGATTGCGACGGCGTCACCATGACCGGATCATTCTTGCAACGGTACTGATGTCGACCACACGTATCATGGGTAAAACGTATCACGGCCCGCGATGGCCTGTCAATTGACCCGAAGCCCCCCGAAACCGCGGAGTCAGGAGTCACCTACGAGAAAATTACGGGGTTGATGAAGGGCATGAGCCGGCGTAGGATAGCTCAGTTTTATGTGCCCATGAGCGACCCCGAATGAGCGAAGCGAACAACCCGAAGAGGGAGCCCTATCCCGTGATCGATCCGCTGGAATGCAAGGCCTGCGGACGGTGCATCGCGATTTGCCCAAAGAGGGTGATCGAGATGGGCACGGAACTCAATGCGCGGGGCTATCCATTTGCGCGCTATCTCGGCGCGGGATGCATCGGCTGCCTGAACTGTTTTTATACCTGCCCGGAGCCGAATGCCATTGAAGTCCACTTGCCATCGAAGGCGGTTCCCAAGGGAGGGTAAAGGCGGGATATGGCGACACAACTGGTCAAAGGCAATACCGCCGTCATCATCGGGGCCCTGTACGCGGGGTGCGACTGTTTCTTCGGCTATCCGATTACGCCAGCGAGCGAAATCCTCCACGAGGCCGCGCGACTGTTTCCGGGGGCCGGCCGGCGCATCGTGCAGGCGGAGAGCGAAGAGGCCGCCATCAGCATGGTGTTTGGAGCATCCGCGGCCGGTCGCCGGGCCATGACCGCTTCGTCCGGCCCCGGGATCAGCCTCAAGCAGGAGGGCGTTTCCTACCTGGCCGGGGCGCAATTGCCCGCCGTGATCGTCGACATCATGCGCGCGGGGCCGGGACTGGGAAACATCGGGCCGGAGCAGGGCGACTACAACCAGGTCGTGAAGGGGGGGGGGCACGGCAACTATCGAACCCTCGTGCTGGCGCCGGACCGTGTGCAGGAGATGTGCGATTTGACCTTCAAGGCTTTTGAGCTGGCCATGAAGTGGCGCATGCCGGTGTATGTGCTGGCCGATGGCGTGCTGGGGCAGATGATCGAATCCCTGCGTTTCCCGGATGCCAGTGTGGAGCCGGTCGTAGATGCGACCTGGGCGGTCGACGGTACCGCGGCCACCCGCCCCAATGTGGTGACGTCCATTTGCCTGGACTTCGACGAGCAGGAAGAGTTCAACAACCGCCTCCAGGAGAAATATGCCGCGGTGGAAGCCGCGGAACAGGATTCCGAGGAGTACCGGATGGAGGATGCTGAACTCGCGCTGGTGGCCTATGGGATCAGCGCGCGCATTGCCCAGGGGGTCGTGGATGCGGCCCGGGAACAGGGCTTTCCGGTAGGCTTGTTCCGGCCGCGGACCCTCTATCCCTTCCCCCGCGTGGCCTTGAACGCCTGGATCGAGCGGGGCGTTCGCCACCTGATCAGCGTGGAAATGAGCAACGGCCAGATGCGCGATGACCTTCAACTGGCGGTTCAATGCCGATGCCCGGTCCATCTGGTCAGCCGACTGGGCGGCAATCTGGTTACCCAGTCCATGGTGCTGGACAAGATCCGCGAAGTTTCCGGCGCATGAGTGTGGAGCAAGAGATGGAGCAAGTAGTTCGAACCCGCGGCCTGTATGCCATCTTTCCGCGCAAGGGCGGCTCGGCGATCACGGCCACGCACTATTGTCCCGGATGCGAGCACGGCGTCCTGCACAAGATGATCGGCGAAGCCTTGGCCGACTTGGATCTGCAAGATCGCACGGTGGTCATCAGCCCGGTCGGCTGTGCGGTTTTTGCCTACTACTACTTCGACACCGGCAACATCCAGGTGGCCCATGGACGGGCGGCGGCGGTCGGTACCGGTCTCTCGCGGGCCCAAGACCGGGTCGTGGTGGTGTCGTATCAGGGCGACGGCGATTTGGCCTCCATCGGCTTGAACGAGACCCTCCAAGCGGCCAATCGCGGCGAAAAGATCGCGGTATTCTTCGTCAACAACACGGTGTATGGCATGACCGGCGGCCAGATGGCCCCCACCACGCTGGTGGGCGGCAAGACGGTCACGTCACCGGCCGGGCGCAACCCGCAGGAGGCCGGCTACCCCTTGCACATGGCCGAAATGATCAGCCAGTTAAAGGCTCCGGTCTATGTGGCGCGGGTTTCGTTCTCCAGCGTCGCCAAACTGCGCCAGGCGCGGCAGGTCATTCGCAAGGCGCTCGAAATCCAGCGCGACGGCAAAGGTTACGCGTTTGTCGAAGTCTTGATGGCCTGTCCGACCAACCAGGGGATGAACGTGGAGCAGGCGACGCGTTTCGTGGCCGAGCAGATGGAGGCGGAATTCCCGCTGGCCATCTTTCGGGATCGTTGCGAAGAGGCGCTGCCCATCGTTCGCGCCGGCAGTGATTATCGCAAAGAGACCCTTGACCATTTGCTGGGGCTGGACGAAGACCATTCGCCGGATGCCCAGGTCGATCTCGATTACGGGGCCCGCCTGGTCAAGATGGCCGGTTTTGGGGGGCAGGGCGTGTTAAGCCTTGGGGTGATGTTGGCGCGCGCGGCCTGCGGGGCGGGTCGGTATGTTTCCTGGTATCCCTCGTATGGCCCGGAGCAACGCGGGGGAACCGCCAACTGCGGTGTCGTCCTGTCGGGCCAACCCATCCGTTCGCCCCTGGTCACCGCGTGCGATGTCCTGGTGGCATTGAACCGGCCCTCGTTTGAAAAATTTGCGACGGATCTCAAGCCGGGAGGACTCCTCCTGTACCATGCCGCGGTGGGGGACGTGGCGTGCCCTCCGGGGGTGCGGGCGCTGGCGGTTCCGGTCGTCGAGTTGGCCCGGGAGGGTGGGGAGATTCGCGCGCTGAACACAGCGATGCTCGGCGTGGTGTCGGCGGTGGAGGATCTCGGCCTGCCTCACGAATTGTATCTGAAGGCCATCGAGCGCAACTTCGCCGGCAAGCCGGCCGTGATCCAGCGCAATCAATCGGTATTCGCCTTGGCGCGGGAGTGGGCGTTGGCGCCGGGACGGATTCCGTCGGTCCCCTGAGGCCGTTCGCAGGTCATTCGAGAGGAAGCTGCAGCCGGTTGGCGGAGGCGGGCTGGAGGTGATCCGGATAGCTCGTGGGGGGGCGGTTGCGGTTGCTGCGGGGATGCCAGACGCCGAGCAGGACCTTTGCGGGGGGCATGGGCAGATCATGCGGGACGGTCCAGTAGAGCGTAAACGGGTCATCGGGGGAGTAGGCGGTATGGCGCATGCCGAGATGGGCGGCCATGCGCATCTGGCCCTCTTCATCGCAGAAATGAAGAAAGACGTCGTGCTCCTCGAAATGCCGAATCGGGCGCAGCAGGGAGACGCGGGCGTGGAAGGGCTGAGCTTTCCCGGGGATCAGGGGGGCCGGCCAGGCCACTTCATGGATATGAAGCCAATCGCCAAAGACGGCGTCGACCGGGAGCACACGGAGGTTGTGCGGATCGTCCACGAAGCGGCGCTGCCAGGCCGGGGGCTCGGGAGATTGAGCGGCGGCGGCCAGCGCGGGGACATCGGGGAGGAGCGACCATGCGCCGATGAGCGCTTCTCCCTGGAGGACTTCGACCGCGACGGTGCACTGAAAGGGGGCGAAGGGTTTTTGGAGGGGAATGTCGAATGGGTTGTCTCCGAGGGCGAGTTCGATTGTTTGGATGTCGGGCAGTCGGCGGCCGCGACCGGACACGTCATCGAACGTCAGCCGCACGCGCGTGGGGGATGCCAACCCAATGGCATGGAGCTGAAGCCGGTAGGCGCCGGCGGGCAGCACCTCATCGGGATCCCACAGGGATAGTTTCTCGCCCTTGGACAGACGCTGATGGTTCCGGTCGCCGGACCGGTACTGGATGCGGGCAGTCAGTTCAGCCAGCCGGTCGACATCGATTCCTGAAAAGAGATCGGCCGCTGGAACGGAGGTGTCTCCATTGTAGAATCGGAATGCGGCCTCTTCGCGGGGTGATTTCAGGAGCGTGATCCAGACGGGGCCCGGGGAGGGCTGAATCTGGAGGCGATAATGATAGAGGGTCTTCCCGGTACGTTCCGCATCGCTCATGACGCGAGTTGGCTTGAGGGGGGCGAGGGGTAGAACCCGGCCTTCGTTTGCGCCAAGCTTGGCTTGGATGCAGGCGTTGGCGAACCGGCCGCGAACATGGGCGGGGAAAGAGCCGCTTTGCACTCCAAGGCGAAGCTCCTCGAGCGGTTCCAGGGTGACGACCATGACCTCCAGCGGGCGGTTGGCCGGGGCGTGGATCATGCGATCGCTGCGGGGCAGCGTCGGGCCATTGAACACGATCCAATCGGTATTGGGGGCGTCGAACGGGATGACCGGCAGGGGCATGACGGGCAATTGGCGCCAAGCGGGCGCATCCGGAGAACGCAACTGGTGGTGACGGTTGCGGAACGTGGCGATATTGGCGGGCTCGACCAGGTAGGTCCGGATGGCAAACTCGCCGGCATCGCGATCCTGGGCCCGGCGCGAGTGGTGGACGGTGTCAGGCAACACGGGGTCACCTTCGTGGAGTTGGGAAGCAGTAAGGGCGTCTTCCCGCTGCCAAAAATAGAGTTCCCGGGGAGTGCGCAGTCCGAGTTCGCCGATGATCAGGAGCCCAAGCAAAGCCACGGCCCATGCCGGGGCCGAGCGGCGGAGCCTGGAAAGCGCGTACATGGCGGCAATCGCCAGTGAAGGATAAATCCATGAAAAATAGAACACGTGGATTCGCAACTTGGAAGCCAGCGAGAATCCCAGCACCAGGAAGGGAAACAGGAAGAGGGCCAAGCGGAGGGATGCCAGGCGAACCGTTGGGGCGTTGGCGGATTCGACTCGATGGCTCCGCCATCGGGGCCAGGCGAGCGCCAGGCCTGCGACCGCGGCGAGCACGCTGAGAATGCCCAGACCCCACAGCACCGTCCCGGTGTTCTGGGACAGAGCAATCCAGGCGCGGCTCCACGGGGGCAATTCAAGAAAGTCGTCGGGAACTCGATAATACGTGACATGCTCGAGGACGCGGCGCATATCGCGCCAGGTCCGCTTGAACGCCCAGGTGAATTGAGGCATGGCGATCAGGACGCCGGCGACGAAACCGCCCCCGGAGAGCAGCCCCATGCCCGCAAGCCGGGCGATGCGGCGCGGACCGCGCAGGGCGAGGAGAAGCGCATAGCTGGCGATGTAGAAGGCGGCCAGGCCGCCGTTGTATTTGCCGGCGAAGGTCCAGCCGGCGGCGATGCCGGCGGCGAACAGCCATGGCCAGCGTCCGGAGCGGGCATGCGCGAGGGTACACAGGACCGCCAGGACAAAGAACAAATCGCAGGCCATGTCGCCGGTGGCGAAATGGGCCGAGGCGATATTGACGGGTGAGAGGGCGACCAGGAGCATGGCGCCGGCGGTGGCGGGAAACGGGAAGCGCAAGCGCCAGGCGATCAGGCCGGTCATGACCACAATCATCACGCCGTAGAACCAGCGCAGGGACATGGTCCAGGCGTACAGGGTCGGAGTGGAGGGCAAGGCGTGATCCACGGGAACCGCCACAAACCGAGCGGTTCGTTCGACCACGGGTCGAATCGCACGCAGCATCCACTCGTCAAAGTGGTTCAAAAAATAGGGATAGCCGTCGAAAAAGCGGGAGTCCGCGTACCAGATATAGCGTCCCTGAAGATAGTTCTCGAGCGCCTTGACCTGCTTGGCGGCATCGGGGTGGAAGCTGACTTCATGGGGGATGCCGCGATAGACGCCCGCACCGCGCAGGAACGTGGCCAGCGCGATGATCATCAGCAGGGGGATGGCGCAGGAAAGTCCGCGCCATGGCTGGCGGGGAGATGGGGTGGGAAGGGACTGCTTCATGGGTCATCCTCCGGTTCGTCTTGGTCCACGGTTACGTCCTCCGCCTCGTTGGGCGGACCCGTTTCCGACAGGAAGCGATCCAGATAGGCGAGTCGCTCAAGGGCCCGTTCGCGGACCGACGAGACCACTTCCGAAAAGGCGCGACCGCGGGCATAGCGTTGATTCCAGAGGTCCAAATCCCATTCGATATACCCGGCCAGTTGTCGCTCGACGCCGTCGATGTGCTCGAGAATGGCGGAATCGCTCCACGGGCCTTGACGGAGGCTGGACCACCGGGAGGCGAGGCGCGAGGCATAGTCCGGGTGATCGCGCCACAATCGCGAGGTCAGGGCGTTGGAGTACCACGCGTGGGGCTGGCGGGCGAAAGTTTTGTCGTAGTCCCAGGGGATCAAGAACAGGCGCTGCCCGGCGGCGGGATGACCGGCGAGGTAGAAGTTCACGTTAATGCCGTCGCGGTTTTCGGTGAGATTCAGCAGGAGGTGCCAGTCGAGGATGGCGTCGAGGTCGACCTGTGCGTCGATGCGTTCGGAAAACTCGTCCTGCGCAGTGGTGGTTACGCCATCGACTAGATCCAAATAGGGTTGGTGATGGGTGCCGGTTTCGAGCGACGGGAGTTTCTGCGCCATGGCCCCGGGATTGGGTTCGGCGAAGTTGTTGCCGCGACCCACGAACTTGTACAAGACCGGACCGTCCGGCTCGGGAGAGTCCGGCGAATCCCAGTCGAGCATGTGTCGATCGACCCGCGTCCCCAGTTCAAAGAGCCCGTAGTATTGGCCGTTGACGAACACCTCAGTCCATTCAAGATCCGGGGCATTTCGGGGAGTGTCGGACGTGCCGGCGGCCTGAAAGAGGGCATAGGAAAGCGAATTGCGCAGCAGGGCGACATCGATATAGCCGTTGCCGAGATACAGGTGGCGGGTGGCGGAGTCGTTGAGCCACCGGTGCGGCTGATCCATGCGGATGGACATGGACAGCTTGCGTTGGGCGTGGTCCATTCCCGCGGGGCGATGATGGGCCTGCCAGAAGCTGGTATTGCCCCGGAACTTGACGCCGCCGCGTTCGCCCTGAAAGGCGCGGAAAAACTCCGGCACAAAGGGCGAGCGGGCATAGCGCTCGAAGCGGGCATCCACCCGGCGGGATTTTTGCAGGGCGTCATCGACATACATCATCAGGGCGGGCACCCGCAATGACCGGGGCATGACGCGGAAGGTCAACTCGCGCATGAGGGTGTTGGTTCCATCCCCGATTTGAGCGACAAGAGACGCGGAAACCGGCCGACCGGAGTCGGGAAGCTGAACCTGTCCGGCGGCCGTGATCACCTCGGGGTGGGAACTGGACCAGGAGATGGCGACGCCCGGCGGGGCGAAGGCGTTCAGATCCAGATCCTCGCGAACAAACAACGGGGCGGGATTGTCGCCGAGTACCCTGAACGGCGTAAGATAATCCGCGGCGGCTTGGGCGGGTGAAATGCCGGGATCGATATTCCATCGGGATTCGAGCATGCCGGGTAAATGTTGCAGGTGCTGTGACCATTCCCGGCGGCTGAACGGCGCCTGGACATCATGGGGAAGGAGCGCCCGGGCTTCTTCCAGGAGTTCCTTGACCATCGCGGAGAGCGACTCGGGGGGCAGGGGGATTTGGCGTCGCGGCGGACCGCGGGGGGCGGGGGAATCCTGAAAGGGAAGGGTGAATACGAACGGCCAGTCGCCTGGGTTGTCCGGGCCGCGCAAGAAGGCGGGCGCGGCGTGAGAATCGACGGCGCGGCGGGAGTCGTCTTCGAACACATAGATCCCCTCGAAACGGCCGTTGATGAAGAGTCGGCACCATCCGATGGCGGGTTCCGGCAGGCCCAGGGCGCGGGCGAGGCGGGCATCGAGGAGGGGGGCCAGCCCGCCGGTGTCCTCGGGGGGCGTCAGGCGGACCCGGTTCAGGCCGTTCCAGATGGGTTGGCTGGTTTCAAGAAGGAAGGAGCGCCGGGGGGACGTGCCATAGGCGGTATCGCGACCCTGCAGCGCCAATTCGCCGGGCTGGGCCTGGCCGTCGGCGATCAGTTCGATTTGACGGAACCGGGCGGCATCGCGGGTGCGGCGGCCGCTTTGTCGGCTCAGGAAATGGTGATGGTTGAAATGGCGCCGGTCGCGCTTACTGAGGACCAGATGGAGGTCGGGAATGGCGGCGGTATGGGCGCGGCCGGGGAAGAGGCGCGGATCAAAATAATCGAGATATCGAAGGGTTTTCCGCAAGCCCTCTTGCCAGCCCCTCGCCACTCGAAAGAGGCGGTGTTGGACCGGGGCCAGATGGCTGAGGGCGGAACCGCGCCGGCGGGCGATGGATTGGATTTCGCGATCCGATAGCGCCCGGTTCCAGATGACCGTTTCGTCGAGATGGGCATGCAGCGGGGCCCGCATGGAATACCAACGGCCGCCCCCGAACTGCAGATTGTGCTTGGGAAAGGACACCCCCGCGATGGGGCCTTCCGCCATCAGCCGGCCGTTCTCGTACAGTCGGGCCCGGCCGGAGGCGGGGTCGGCGACGGCGGCGATGTGAACATACTCATTCCAGCGGGTGAAGGGATATGAAACGGTCTGGTCTTCCGGGCCCGGGACATGGAACGTCAGGCGGCCGTCTTCGAGACGCAGGCCGGCGCGACGGTCCCAGGCGTTGGCATAGAGAATGTCCTGGGTGGTGGCGGGGGGCATCAAACGGATCCAGACCGCAAGCGTGTGACCGGGAGTAAGGGTGTTCCAATCGATCGGAAATTGTATCGTGCACCAGCGCGTGCCCGGGAACTCGCGGGCCCATCCGGAGCGGCCGGGGACGGCGTCGGTTCCCGAAACAAGCGCGTGCTGTCGGGAGACCCAGTCGTAGGCGCCGGGTTCGTCGAAGGTGGACAAAAACGCAACCTGGCGCCGCAGGAGACGGCGGGAGACTTTTCGTTCCGCGGAGGCGACACCTTCGCGCGGCCAATCCAGGCAAAAGCGATCGGAAAGCAGGGCCGTTGCCAGCGCGGCCAGCAGGAACCAGGGGGCGGCAATCCGGATGCGCCGACCGTTCATTCTAGCGCTGGCCGCCCGATCGATCCAGATAGACGTGCATGGAGGAGACGGGGGCACAGCCGCGCACGGCCATCTGCAGGGCCGTGACGTCGGTCTTCAGATTGGAAAACGCCCACTGGAGGCTGGTGGCGCCATCGCGGCTGGAGGCGCTCTCGAGGCGGCTCTGGCCGAAGTGTGCGGGGAAGAGATCGCTGATTTGCCGGGTGGACTCGCTGGCGTTGTCGTCGGGAAGGGTCACAATCAACAGGCCGCTGCGCTTGAGCCATTTCCATTTACGGGCGCCGCGGGTCAAGAAGAGGCTGGCGATGGCGATGACATACAGGAGGACCAGGAAGCGGAAATTGAATGTGGCGGCCGAAATGGACGCGGCGATGACCAGCATGATGAACCCGACTTCTTCCGGCTCCTTGATGGGGGTGCGGAACCGGATGATGGAGAGGGAGCCGAGCAGTCCCAGGGAGAGGGGGAGGGACAACTGGACCCCGATGAACAGGGAGGTAATGGCCAGGCTGAGGAGGGGAAACGCCCGATGGATCTGGCTGCCGGTGCCGCGGCTCTCGTAGAAGAAGCGATAGAGGCCGGCGGCCATGTAGGCCGCGGCGAGTGCGGCCAACAAGGCGATGGCAAACAGCATGGGGTCCAGGCGATCCTGGACGTGTTGGAATTCTTCCATGACCCGCAGGGCCGATATATTACGCATGATTAAGTGCCTCCATTGAGTGCTTGTGCAATGCATTCGCCGTATTTGGAAAAACTTTGCAAGCGGAATCCGCAGGCATGAAGATGCCGGATCCAGGAAAGAGCCTCTCCCTGGTCGTTTTTGAACTCACACACCGCGACGTTCAGGCGGGGAGGGTGCACGTTGGGCAGCAGGTCGCGGTTGACACGATCGGAATGGATGCCGGAGTCGATGGCCACTCGGGTGCCGGTGCGGGGACAGACGAATCGGTGGCGCACATAGCGGATGCAAATGACCGGAACCAGGTCCAGGGGGAGCGGGTCATCCATGGCGTCGATGTTGTCCGTGAGCAGAGTTGAGAAGAAGGGATCGTGGAGCGGGGCCCGGTGGATGGGGTCCGCGCGCGAGGTGAAGGTCGTGCGCAGTTTGAAGCGGGCGCTGCCGAGGCGGTGCTTGCATTCCAGAAACGCGGTGCAGGGCGGATCTGATTTCCCGGTCTGGTGTTCGGCGTACCAGCGCACCCGGACCTTTTTCTTGAGATGATGCCCGTCATCCTTGTCGCCATAGGCCTCGAGGCGCGGGGTGTCGTAGTAGACGCTGGCGATGGAGCCGAAGGGGTGCTCGGGGTCCGGGAGACAGAAGTGGGCCGCCAGCGAAAGGGCATCGGCCGCCCGATGACCGGGGGCCACGAATTTCTTTTCCGTGGAGAGGCTGGCCATCAGATCGGATAAGACGGAATCGGATGCGGAAGGTCAAGCGTCTGCAGTGCCGCGGGGAGTGTCACGGCCAGAGGCGCGTTACGGATCCTAGGGCAGGGAGCCCTGGTTGTCCGCCGCCCCATGGACGGTGCGGAACCAGCCCAGCGCCTGGCCATCTGCGGAATACAGCACGCACAGCACTTCGCCCGTGAAGCGGTTCTCGGGACCGGCGATGGTGTAGGACGCGCGCTGGGCTCCACGGTCGGTATCGTAGCTGCGAAACTCGGCCCGCTCGCCGTTGACCAGCGTGTAGGAGCCAGGACCGACGCCACGGGCCGTAGTAAAATAAGTCGGCCAGCGGATGCGGAACGTGCGGTCGTAGTCCTTGTAGCCGAAGTACCACATCTGGGCCGAACGGCCGGAAGGATTGTCGATCACCGGATTGGCGGGCAAATTGTCTTTGTCGCTGTCGCTGCAGCCCATGACCAGGCCGCTGCATAGAGCGGCCATGGCCACCACCAGGAACGAGAGTCGGAAGTGTTTCATGGTGATCCTTTGCGATGGCTACGGCAGTCGGCCCTGGCGGGTGGCGCCCGCATCGGTCCGAAACCAGGCCACGGGGGTCCCGCTAGAAGTGTATAAAATGCAGATGACATCGCCGCTGAACCGGCTCTTGGGACCCGAAATCGTGTAGGAGGGACGCTTGGCGCCGTGGTCGGTATCATAGCTGCGGAAATTGGCGCGCTGTCCATCGATCATGGTGTAGGAGCCCGATCCGATGCCCATGGTGGTGGAGAAATAAGTCGGCCAACGAACACGGAAGGTCCGGTCGTAGTCCTTGTAGCCGAAGTACCACAGTTGGCGGGAGGTGCCAGAGGGGTTCGAGGGTACGGAGGGATTGGTCGGCAAGTCGGTATAGGCGGGAGTATCTCCAGAACCGCCGGAGGCGTCAGGGGCTGGAGTGGACGTGGTCTGCGTGGTTTGCGCCTGTTGCTGGGTTTCCTCCGGGATCTTGTCCAGTGCGCAACCGGCCGTCAGCCCCCCCAGAGATAGGGCCAGCACCAGAGAAAACAGATATGCGGAAACTCGCAGCATGTGGAACTCCTAATTTTACGTTTACTATTGGCTCATAAACACACCGCCCCCGGGTGGCCTAGCCTCAACCCGAGAGCTTGGAAAGCTGTGCAAAGATAGACATCAATCCAATTGTCCGGGGGGATGCTAGCGGGTCCCGTTGAAGTGTCAAGATTGAACTAATGTCATCCCGCGGTGCCAACCGTACTGGCGGGCACCGGGACCGATGGCGGCGGCTGATCGGAAGTGCCGACGCTAGGCCCGGAATCTTCGCCAATGGGGCGGGTGCGCCGCACGGTGGCGGGATTGCCGAAGGCGATGGAGTAGGGGGGGATGTCCTTGGTGACAATGGCCCCGGCGCCGATGATGGAGCCTTTCCCGATGGTGACGCCGTCGAGAATCTGGCAGCCGCCGCCAATCCAGACATCATCCTCGATGGTGACGCCCCCCTTGAAGACCTGTCCCTGGAGGGCCATGGGGATATCCGTTCGTTCGCAGCGGTGCATGCCGCCTCCGATATAGGTAAAGGCGCCGACGAGCACGTGCCGTCCGAAGCGCAGGGTGCCGCCGGAGCAGGCGATGCGGCAGAAACCGCCGATGTTGCTGTGGTCGCCGATTTCGATGACGCCGTTGCGCACGCCGATGACGGAGCTGCGGCCGACGAAGACTTCCTGACCGAGATGGATGCGGGTAGGGTCATCGCCACGGGCGCTGAGGCTGGCGAGGTCGTCGATCATGCCGCCGCGGGCGATGGAAATCCGGCGCGGCTGGCGGAGGGAGACGCCGGAACCGATCACCACGCCTCGTTCCATTTGTCGGAAGAGCAGGGGGTAGAACAGGCGGCGCAGGAGGATGCCGAGCAGTCCGGGAACATAGGTGAATAGCGTGGTTAAGAGTTCGTGCAGCAGAAGGGATCCGAACCGCTGATTGCCGACGACCAGGAGTTGGTACTTGCCCAGGGCGGATTCGCGGGAATCGCGCACTTGTTGAAAGCCGGTGGGACCCGGAGCCGTCTCGGGGACGGAAGGTGGCGAGGTGTCGTTCATGGGTCGGTCGGGTTGAGGTGAATGGATTGGAGCCAATCGTCCACCAATTCGACAAGGGCGTCAAACACATCCAGGCGGGTGATTTGCCAGGCCTTGACGCCGTCGGTTTCGGCGATGCCGGTTCCGAAATAGTGATCGGCCCCGGCCAATACGTGGTGGGTGACGGGACCGGAGAGGGTTTCGATCCATTCGCGCGAATAGGCGAGATCGTCGTCGGGTTCGCGCGCACCTTCCAGCAGGAGCAGCGGCTTGGTCCAGGTGGTCCCGCGCAGTTCGCCCATGTCGTAGGATTTCAGCATCGGTTCGAGCAACTCGACGGGAATGGGTTCGGGAAGGCGCATGTCGCGGGATTTGCGCCGTTGCAGATAGGCGATTTGACGTCGGCCTTCGGGATCGAAATAGCGGGCATCCATGCGCCGGCCGGGGCTGATGCTGATGACGGCGCGGACGGCGTCGGATTGCCCGCCCGCATGCAGGGCGACGCCGCCGCCCTTGGAATGCCCAAGCAGAACCCAGGTCGAGATGGCGGGGGCGGATTGGGCGGCAAACTGGACCGCGCGAACGGCATCGCCAACGAAATCATAGTCATCGATGAGGTTCGGGCGATGGGGGTCATCGGAATCACCGTAGCCGCGCTGGTCGACATTCAGGAGGGTATAGCCGCGCTGGGCGAGAGCATGGCACAATTCCGGGTACAGGAAGAGACGGCGACCGGACGGCGAACTGCCGTGGAGCAGGACGACACCGATTTGATTTGGACGGCGGGGGGTGTAGACGTCGGCGACGAGGCGATGTCCACCGGACTCGAACGAGACGGTGCGGGTATCGACGGCGACGGGGCGGCGAAAGCACCCCGCGGCAAGAATGACGCCGGTGGCCAGCGCCATCAGGAGAACGCGGCGGAAGTTGGATCTCATGCTTCCGCCTCCGCGCGGGCGCGCCGTTTGGCCCGCAGGTTCCAGCGCAGGAACAACAGGCCGCCGAGCAGTGCCATGAGAATGTTCTTGGCGCGCAGGACCAGGGCGACGGACAGGGCGGATGCGCTGTCCAGCCCGGCCATCCCGAGAAAAAAGACGAATGCCCCCTCCATGATGCCCAGCGCATTCATGGAGATGGGGACCGCGGCGATGAGCAGGACGACGGGGACCACGACGGCCAGGTCCAGGAAGTTCGCGCTCAGGTTGAGCGAGATGCAGACGGCATGGACATTGACGATCGTGAAGAGGTGAAAGGCGACGGACAGCAGCAGGGCTTTGGCCATGATGGCGCGATGATGGCGGAAATAGAAGACGACATCCACCAGCCGCTTGAGTTTGTCGACCAGCCGATGCCGGGGAAGGCGGTCGATGGCCCGGGTGGCGAGATCCTGGGCGTGGCGGCTGACCAGCAGGAGCAGGACCAGGCCCAGGCCGATCGCCATGCCGGCCAGCAGCAGCGTCAGCACGCGATGGACGAGCAAGTCGGGCCGAATTGCGGCGGCGAGAACGGCCATGCCGATCAGGGCAACAAATCCCGTGAAGCGCTCCAGGAAGACGGTGCCAAAGGAATTGGACTGGCTGCGAATGTGTTCCCCGAGGATATAGCTGCGGGCCACATCGCCGCCGACATTGCTGGGGGCGAAATTATTGAAGAAGTAGCCCATCAGGTACAGGTTGACCAATTTGGAGACGGGGACATTCGCGCCGCGGGCGGACAGGAACAGGCGCCATTTGACGCAACTGATGAAGACCAGCCAGAGGCCGATCGCCAGGAGGGCGGCGATCCAGGGGAGGGTCAGGCGGGCGAGCGTGGCCGCGGTTTCGCGCCAATCGACCATCCAAACCAGTGCCGCGAGCAACGCGAGCCCGATGGCGGTTTTGACCAGGGTTTTGACGCGCGAACTCATGCGCCGGCCGGCTTCAGGCAGGGCGGGAGGAGCGAGGCCGTGCGGCGCGCCTTTTCCTGCTCCCGGGGGATGATTGTGGCCAGCTCGTCCCGGATGAGATCCCGCTGCGCCCAGGACCGGGCGCAGAGGTCGAACAAGCGGTTGGCGGTGAAGTCATCGAACTCGATCATGCGCTTTTCCTGCCCGATGGAGCGCATGTAGCCGCGGTTCTTGGGGGTGCAGATGATGCCGATGACGGGCGTATGCATGGCCGAGGCGAGGATGAGCGAATGGGTGCGCATGCCGATGTGCAGTTGCGCCCGCGACAAGACGCCGGCGAGATCCCGGTGGGAATAGGTCCGATTGTCGATCATGCGGATGGAGTCCTGCCGGCGAACGGCCGCAAAGACCCGGTTGGCCAAGTCCAGGTCCATGGGCTGGGTTTCCACGAAGACGATGCGAATGCCGTGGGATTCGATGAGTCGATCGAGGACCTCCGCCATGATCCCGATGAATTCCGGTGTGCCGGTCTGTTGGGCGCGTTTCAAAAAGACATCGAGATAGCTGTTGATGTTGACGGTGGCGAAGGGCTGCCCGGGCGCGGCGAGGTCCTCCTGCTCGAAAATCCGGTCCAGATCCGCCCCGGAGGTCGGGCGCACGTTCAGGGCGCAGTCGGCGCCCTCGAGGATCTCGGGGAGGGCGATGCCGGCGCGGTCGCAGATTTCGACGGATTCGCGGTCGCGGACGACAATGTGCCGGGCGGAGTCGACGACGCGGCGGAGGCAGGCGATTCCGGCGCGGG
Organism: uncultured Verrucomicrobiota bacterium; assembly: GCA_964399775.1. Lineage (GTDB taxonomy): Bacteria > Verrucomicrobiota > Kiritimatiellia > CAIQIC01 > Lenti-01 > Lenti-01. Next base: position 14,350 of record CAYNSH010000035.1, on the reverse strand, counting down.
AGGAAACGGGGCCGAGGCTGACATTGTAGAGCACGACCGGTTTGCCGAGGCGCCGGGCCCAGGGAAGCACCAGCGCCATGGTCGACAGATAGTTGTAGAGCGGATTGAACAGTTTGCGATCGAAGAGAATCGCATCGGTCACCAGCACCAGGTCGCTGCGCAGGATCGAGGCGAGGATGGGCCAGCCGAAAATCTTGACGCTGAGGTTCCAGGGCAGCATGCCGCGCGGCTTGACGGGCATGCCCGGATAGCTGCGACGAACGAATCCGGGATTGATCGTCGGGACATCGAAGAGGGCCTCCGGGAGGACGGCATGGACATCTTCCATCAAGCCGTCGAGGATGGCGGCATCGCCGGCATTGCGGCCGGAAAAATTGCCAATGACACCGATGCGAGTGGGTTTCATGAGGAGGCTCCCCGGTACTTGCGGCTCTTGATCCACTGGCGCACGCGAATGATGGGAACGCCCCAGCGCGAGGTGAGAAACGCGAACAGCGGATAGCGGGTCCAGCGTCGCCGGCCCAGCCACATGGCGACACTCTCGAGGCGCTCCCCGAGCCGGTCGCGCGCATCGTTGGGCGGCGTCGCGCGGTCATACTCCGGAGCCGGCCGGCCCTTGGCGCGCCAGCGGTCGGCGCGCAGATAGTTGTTCAGGCCTTTTTTGACGGTGTGCAGGCGGTGGGTCTTGAACTGCGGATTGCCGGAGACATCCTCGGCCACGAGGTCGCCGGCGGACTGGGCGGCATCCAGGGCCTGTTGACCGCGGGGCGTCCGCACCAGCAGCTTGGACTGCTTGTGGAAGAGATAGCGCCCGGACGAATCGCGCGTCCAGGCATCGGAGACCGAGAGGTCGGAGTATTCGGAGGATCCGTCGACGCAGGTTTGGCAGCGCGCGGGGCTGTAGAGATAGGTGAGATAGTTGATGGCGCCGTCCTTGAAATTGGAGTGATGCAAGGGGACGGGGGCTTCCTGTCCCTTGACGTAGGCGCGGATGAAGCCGGGCCATTCGCCGTCGCGAAACCGGAAGTCGGCGATGTCTTCGGGGCGAATTCCCCGGGTTGCGAGCATCTCGGTGGTCACATAGGGTTCGAGGCTGGACGCGCAGAAGAGGCCCACGAGAAGCTTGATCTTGCGGTCGACCCAAGGCTGGCGGCGGGCATAGAGGCGGAGTCCGTGGATCTGGCAGGGCAGGGCCGCCATCGCAACGGTACCCTCCAGGGGCCTGAGTTCCTGGAGAATCTGGTTGACGGGGATGATGACGTACTTGGACTGTTGACTTTGCAGGAGTTCCTCGTAGGTGCGGGCGATGAAGACCTCGCCCTGCCAGGGCCGCTTGGGATTCATGCGGGTGACGACGCAGCCATCGACCTCGCCGCGTTTCAGCATGGACCACAGCAGGGCGGTGATGACGCCCCCGCCGGCGCCGCCGGCGCGGATGCGCTCGTCGCCGGCATAGCCCATGCAGGTGCTTGCCACGTGCCCGTCGAAGGTGCCAGCCAGTTCACGGGTGCCAAACACCGATTCGGACAGGTCCTGGAAGCCGACCTTCCCGCCGGGGCAGGTTTGCTTGCACAGGCCGCAGCGGGTGCATTGGTCGGGGAGGAGCCTTGGATAGAAGTCGGCCTCGATGCCGAGCGCCTGTTCGGGACAGACGCCGATGCAGGTGCCGCAGCGGGTGCACAGGTTGCGCTCGCTGAACGCGATGCTGAGTTGGTCGGCCGGGATTGGATCGGGAGTATTCATCGGAGGGTTTCCCCGGGCGAGTCGGATGGTGCGGCCCTGCTTTCCAGGGTGACGCGGGTGATGCGAATCGGGTGGGTGGCGGCATAGTGGAAGGAGAAGACAACCGGAAGGCTTTCCTCGAGGTCCAGATCCACCACGGCCGGGCTCTCCCCGGCCACAACGTCCACGGAGTGAAGGGGGGTGAACTCGGGCTGTTTCACCTGCCAGGACCCCAGCCGGGTTTTCGGCGGGGCATCGCTTTCAAAATGGAGCAGAATCCGGCGCGGGCCTGTGGCTACGGGGAGTCGCGGGCCATAGAGGACTCGGCCGCGGATATCGCGATCGGGCTGGAAATCGACGGCACCGGAATCCGCGTCGGTACGTCCGGACCGGAAGAAGCAGGCCGGGTCCAGGCGGATCTCTTCCAGCGGGGATTGCTGGGTGGTGTAGCAGATGTGGTCGACATCCACCTCGCCTCGGCGCCACTGGGCCCAGATATGGCGGATGGAGTAATCCGGGAGCTCGCCGGCGGGAATGGCCAGCCAGGTCCAGGCTTCAGAATTCACCCCCATCGCGGGGCTGCTCCAGCCGACCTTCTCGTCGGGGTGGTCGTCGGCGTCCTCATCCAAACGCGGATGCATGGCGAACTCGCTGCGCGGATCGTCGTCCTGGGTCACCACACCGCGCTGTTCGAAATCATCGTTGCTTTCGATGACGATCTTCAGGGCGCCCTTTCCGCGGACCCGCATCAGCCAGACCGCATCCGGGATCCCGGCAAGGCTGCTATACGCCACGTAGGCTTCCGGGTGGTCTTTGGAGAGGCGCACGGCCACGTTGCGAACGGCGCTGGGCTCGGCGAGGCGCGCGCTGGCATTGAGCCGGTGGCGACCGGGATGGTAGCGGCGGGTGGGAAAGCGAATCGGGCAGTCCAAAATGGCGCCGGCTGCCGCGGGGGATGGTTCTTCGAGAATTCGGAAGGCCCAGACGCGGTCGGCGTGCGCGAGCACTTCCAGGCGCGGATGAAGTCCGAACTGATTCAGAGTATGATTGACCGGGAAGGGGCTGACCACCTCGGGGAACGCATCTTCATGGAGCAGGAGATGACGGATGCCCATGGCCAGCAGGTCGTCGAGTTGTTCATCGCGGACCACGCCGGCGTTGAGGCTGCGGAAGTGTTCGAAGATCTGGTCCCGGTACTCTTCGGCCACGACCGGTCCGTAGCCATTCAGCATGCGGATGCGGTACAGGCTGGCATAGTAGATATAGAGCGAGGACCAGTGCGAGTCGCCCGGCCAGAGCGGAATGGCCAGGGCGCGCACGGGCGTTTCGTCCGTCGCGTCGATGTCGGAACGAACCGCGGCATAGGCGCGCTGGGCCGGGTCCAGCAGGCACAATTCAACGCGGGTCGAGCGGACGTATTCCGCGGCCATGAACACCGCGAAGGCGCCCAGAAGAACGGCCCGACCGCGAGGCCGCAGGCGTCGCAGCAGCGGAGCGGACAGGACCCCCAGCATGACGGGGATCAGCGTGGGGGCCAGGGTCAGGAAGCGCGTCGGCTGACGGACCATCTGGAGCGGAGGAACCAGGTGGCGGGCCAGGGAGAACAGTGCGCCGTTTCGCGGGCCATTGGGTCCCAGCGAAAGGACCATCACGAGCGCCATGCCGGCAGTCCAGGCCGCGGCGACGGCGACATCGCGCAGGGTGCGTTTGCGAATGGCGCGGTAGACGAGGAACAGGATCGACAGGCCGGCCAACAGCATCCAGGCATTGCCCAGGAATGCGCCGTGGGCGTTGTGGCCGTGCGGTAGGGAGAAGAGCTGGGTGGGGGTGGGCGAGAAGATGGCGACTTCGGTCAACAAGCGCCCCGACGCCATGTGGGCGGAGTCGGCAACGAAGGCCTTCATGGTGCGGACATGGATATAGCTGACGAGCAGGGCCAGCGCCACCGGCCACAGGGTTCGGAGGGCCCGGGCCAGGGCCTGGCCGGCCGATTCCCGGTAGGTGTGCCACGTCCGCCCCCAGACCACGGCGCCCCATGCCGCGGCCATCCCGGTGGCGAAGAGAAAGAGCTGCAGATCGGAGATGCAGGTCAGGAACAGGCCGGCGCCGGCGAGAATGCCGCCGGCCAATCGTTTTTCGCGCAAGGCTCCTTCCAGGCCGAGGGCGATCAGGGGTGGCCACAGCATCGCGTACCCGGTGGGACTGCCGCCCAGCAGCGCGACATAGCGGTAGGGAAACAAGATGGCGAGGGCGCCGAAGACCAGCGCGGCGCCTGTGCCGCGAGTGTAAAACCGCAGCAGCCACACGGTGCACAAATAGGTCAGCCACAAGTAAACGACCCCGGTCAGATTCCAGCCGAACGGCATCCCGCCCAAGGCCGCCCCGGCGAAATACACCAGCGAGAACGGCACATAGTAGGCCCCCGGATGTCGGCGCTCTCCGTCGTTGCCGCGGTTGAACTCGTAGACATTGGTTCCATACGAACTGTTGCCCTTGAGAATGTCGCCAAACAGCCAGAATCGGTACAGCAGTTGAAGATGGTCGCCCGGAACCATATAACGGGGCGGCTGGTTGGGGTGGTTCAGTCCCGAAGCGGGAATGGCGGTGAGCACCATGCGCGGCAGGGGCCAAGTGACCGCCGTCCACGCCGCCAGCGTGATGGCGAGAGTCAATGGTAGCAGCAGGCGTGTTTTCATCGAGCCCGGGCCCCTTGCATGGGGATCAACCGGCCGGCGCGCAGCCCGCCTGCCAGAGCGTCGCGGCGCGTTTGACCGCGGCGAGTTCATCCTGCATGCGCGCCACGCTCCAGTCGTGTTCGCGTCCCATGGTCTCGGCGCAGATGCGCAACACGTCTTCCGATGGCAGCCCGGCCGAGGCCAGGCCCGTGCGCCGGAAAACGAGGTCGCCCAGTTTCAGCGGCATTTCCTCTTGCAGCACAAAGCGGATTTCCGCGCGCAACCGATCGTTGGCGTCCGCTTCGCTGCCTGCCATGGCCAGGATGTCGCGGGATTCGGTGCCGTAGAGCGACATCAGCCGGTTGAGTTCCTCGGCGGGGATGTGGGGATGCGACTCGGCCATTTCCCGGTGGAAGGCGGCCAGGTCGGGCATGGACCCGCCCGGCAGCGGCGTGCGGCGGGTGGGTGAGGGCGTGATCGATTTGCCGCACTTACGTGAGGCCGCATCGATGACCTGTTCGGCCACGCCGCGGGCCGTGGTGAACTTGACGCCGCAGACGGACATCAATCCCGCGATGCCGTCCTGGGCGTGGTCGATCAGCCGGTAGTGCCGCAGCAGGGCGGGCTCCTCGTCCGGATGCGCCGGTTTCAGGCTGGGGACGATCCCCAACTGGATGGCCAGAATGTCGTCGCGCGTGATGGCGGCGCCCGGCAGGCACGAGTTGATGGCTTGGAGATAGGAGTCGATATCCTCGTCCGCCAGGCGCAGCGTATCGGGCGAGCCGCGGTGCTCTCGATAGTAGGTGCCGGCCATGACGGCCCCGCGCCAGGGCATGAAGAAGTACAGCCGGCGTTTCAGGGTCGATTGCAGGCCGAGGGCATGGGTGGAGATCGGCCAGTTGCGGATGACCAGGTTCATCGCGAGGGCCAGGTGCGGCTGGGGATTGGACACCGGCTTGCCCAGGCTGCCCAGCACCTGCTCCAGCCAGGGGCCGGCGGCATTGATCACCAGGCCCGCCTGGATATCGAACGAGTCGCCGGTTTCCAGATCCTGGGCGTGAACGCCATCCACGCAATCGTTCGCCAGGCGCAGCCCCGTCACGCGCACATAATTGGCGGCGATGGCCCCGGCCCGCACGGCGGCCTTGATCATGCCCATGGCCAGGCGCTCGGTGTCATAGGCCAGCCCGTCGTACCAGCGCGCCGCGCCGGTGATGTTGCGCTCGCGCATCGCGGGCAGGATCTCCAGCGCGTCGCGTTGGGAAAGGGTCCCGCCATTGGGGATGCGCCGAGCCGGGTCGAGGTGGCGGTTGCGTCGGCAGCTCAAAATGTCGTTCACGAGCATGCCGAAGGCCATCACGGGGCGGCTTTTCATGCCCAGGCCCCGCGTGGGCATCAGGCAGGGGACGGGCGAGGCCAGGTGGGGGGCGGTTTGCAGCAGGATGCTGCGCTCGCGGATGGACTCAAACACCCGCGGCAAGTCGGCTTGCTGCAGGTAGCGCAGGCCGCCATGGATGATTTTCAGGCTGTTGGCCGAGGCGCCCGAGCAGAAATCCGCCTGTTCGACCAGCGCGGTTTTCAGTCCGCGGGTGGCGGCCTCGCGGGCGAGGGCGGCTCCATAGATGCCCCCGCCCACGATCAGGACATCGAAGGTTGGGGTATGCAGTTCTGACAGGTTGCGTTTCATAGTGGTAATGGCCATGGACCCTAGCCGAGGTCGACGCCCTTTGGCAATCCGTTTCGGATTTTTTGGATGCAATCGCCGGCGGGATAGGCTATACCCCTTGCGTAATCAGGAGACATGCCATGAAAGCGATCCATTTTTTGTTGGGCCTGGTTTTGTACCTGGCCATTGCGGCGGCCGGCCTGGGGCTGATGGTATCCACCCGCCAGCCGGAGTATCTCCAGCCGGCGCTGGACTGGGCGCGCGGCATTCCGCTGTGGGGCCGGGCGGCGCTGGGCGCCGGCGTGGTGCTCTATCTCTTCGTGTTCCTGCTCTCCGGCCTGACCTGGCGGCGCAAGAAATCCTTCATCACGTTTGAAAACGAGAATGGCACGGTCAGCGTGAGCGCCGATGCAGTGCAGGAATACCTCGACGGCATCAAGGAAGAGTTTGCGGCCGTGGTGCAGCTCAAGACCGGGCTGCGGGTGGTCCGCGGCGCCCTGGAGGTGGGCTTGGTGCTGGGCGTCAAGGAAGGCACCCGCATTCCGGAACTGTGCAAGCTGATGCAGACGCGCGTGCGGGAAATCCTGGAGGAACACCTGGGCACCTGCGACCTGCGCGGAGTGGGGGTGGAGGTCAACGAGATCCGCTCCCGCAAGAAAACCGGCGACAGCGCATAGGGCGGCGCCATGGATTGGGATGCATTCGCCGAAGGGCACCTCGACGCCGCACACGAAGTCCTGACCACGTTGCGTCCCCGGGTGGAGGCCGTAGCCGCCGGCATGGCCGAGCGGATCCAGCAGGGCGGCAAGGTTCTCATTTGCGGCAATGGCGGCAGCGCCGCCGACGCCCAGCATTTCGCCGCCGAGCTGGTCAACCGGTTCCAGCGCGACCGCCGGCCCTATGCCGCCATCGCGCTGACCACCGACAGCTCCGTCCTGACCTCCATCGCCAACGATGACGATTATTCGCGCGTGTTTTCCAAGCAGGTCGAGGCCCTCGGGCGCGCCGGGGACCTCTTGTTGGCCATTTCCACCAGCGGCAATGCCGACAACGTGTGCCGCGCCGCCGAGGCGGCCCGGGCGGCCGGACTGTGGACGGTGGCGCTCTGCGGCGGGACCGGCGGACGTCTGGCCCCGCTCTGCGATGAAGTGCTTTGCGTGGCCAGTTCCGGCGTGACCGCCCGGATCCAGGAAGGACACGCCATGATCATTCACGCGCTCTGCCAGATTCTCGAAGAGCGGCTGGAGGGATAATGCCCGAAAGGGCGGGGTGGGGAAATTCAGGAAAAGGAAGGTTGAAACCATGAACCAGAAAACAACTCCGGATGTCGTCGTCGTCGGGTCGGTGGCCTTTGACAGCGTGCAGACCCCCAAGGCCGCCCACGAAAAATTGCTCGGCGGATCCGCCAGCTATACCAGCGTCGCCTCGGCCCTGTTTGCGCGAACCGGCCTCGTCGGGGTCGTGGGCGAAGATTTTCCGCAGGCCTACTTCGATATTTTCGACCAGGCCGGCGTGGATGTGGAGGGCTTGCAGCGCGAGCCCGGCAAGACCTTCCATTGGAGCGGCGTCTACGAAGACAACATGAACAACCGCCGCACCAACTGCACCGACCTGAATGTGTTCGCCGATTTCAATCCGGTCATTCCCGAGGCTTACCGCACCAGCCCGTTCCTGTGCCTGGAAAACATCGCCCCCGCGCTGCAGGCCCACGTCCTCGACCAGATGCAGAAGCCCCGGTTCACCGTGCTCGACACCATGGACCTGTGGATCAACACCACCCGCGAAGACTTGATGAACGTCATTGCCCGGGTGGATTTGCTCACCGTCAACGAACACGAGGCCCGCCATCTCACCGGCAAGGGCTCCCTGCTCAAGGCGGCTAAGAAGATTCTCGACATGGGACCGAAATACGCGCTGATCAAGAAGGGCGAGCATGGCGCCTTCCTCATGTCCAAGGACGATTTCCTGATCGTGCCCGCCTGGCCGCTGATCGAGGTGGTGGATCCCACCGGCGCGGGCGACACCTTTGCCGGCGGGCTCATCGGCACCCTGGCGGCGCGGGGCGAGGTCACCCGCGAGAACCTCCACCAGGCGCTCGTCAATGCTACGGTCGCCGCCGCCTACACCTGCGAGGGCTTCAGCGTGGACGGCCTGCGGCACATCTCCCGCGCGCAAATCGAAGAGCGTGCCGCCGCCTTCCGCCGCATGCTGCCCTGAGGCGGGGAAGAGTGGAAGGATGGAATAGTGGAGTGATGGGGGGGGTGTATGGAATAGTGGAATAGTGGAATGATGGGGGGATGGGATTTTCTCCTCTTCCACCATTCCACCATTCCACCATCCCAACGTTCCATTATTCCATTATTCCACCATCCCACTGTTCCAATATTCCCTCTCCGTCCCTCTCCGTCCGGGCGGCATCTCGGGACTCGACGTGGAACCGTCCTCTTGCTACGGTCTCCCCATCGTTTATGGAACCGTCCGGAGAGAACATGGCCCGCGAGGACGAAAAACCGAAGCCTCCCTTGATCGCCAACCGCTACGAGGTTCGGGAACCGTTGGGATCCGGCGGAGCGGGGGCGGTGTTCAAATCCTGGGATACGCAACTGCATCGGTTTGTCGCGGTGAAGCGGTGGACGGCGGCAGAGCCCTTCCTGGACGATCCGGCGGGCACCGAGCGGATGTGGCGCGAGGCCATGACGCTGGCCGCCATCCAGCACCCGAACATCCTGACGATTCACGATTTTGGCGTGGACGAGGAAGGCCCATACGTCATCACCGAATTTGTCGACGGCGAGACGCTGGACAAGGTGGTGGCCCATGGGCGATTTGAACTCGAGCCCTTTGCCGAGGCGGCCCAGCAGATGCTCGAAGCGTTGATCGCGGCCCACCAGGCCAACCTGATCCACCGGGACATCAAGCCGCAGAACATCATGCGCATGCGGATGCCCAGCGGCGCCTGGCAGTACAAAATCCTCGATTTCGGCCTGGCGCGCTTCCTGGCCCAGCCCACGGTGCAAAGCCTCGAGGGCGGCACGTCGATCTACGGATCCATCCTCTACATCGCCCCCGAGCAACTGCGCCACCTGCCGCTGGACGCGCGCACCGACATCTATGCCTTCGGCTGCCTGTGCTACTTCATGCTCAGCGGCCAGAACGCCTTCCAGGGCGATACCGTCCCGGCGCTGATCACCAGCCACCTGGAGCACGAGATTACGCCCCTGGCCGACCTTCGGCCCGACCTGCCCAAGGCCCTGTGCGACTGGGTCATGAAGGCGATGTCGTATAGTCCGACCGATCGGTTCGCCTCGGCCGCCACGGCTCTGGCGACCCTGGGCAAGGCCCTGCCGGGCGCGGTCCGCAAAACCACCCTGCACATCGGCCCGCAGCGGCCAACCCTGCAGACCGGGCCCATCCTGGTGGGCGATCGCGGGATGCCGCCGATGTCGCCGTCCAAGGCCGGCCTGAAAATCATGCCTTCGTCGGAGCCGCATCGCCACCATCCCATCGCCCCCGCATCGCCTCCGCGCATGGCCGTCTGGCTCTGGGCGCCGCCGACCGCCGCGGCCTTGCTGCTCGCATTGATCGGCTTGGTGGTGCTGCTGCGCCACAAACCGGCGCCCGAAGTGGAGCCCCCCCCGGACCTGTCGGCGGAGGAGTTCGATTGGCGTCAGTCGCCGACCGTGGAGAACGTCATCCGCGTCTGGCCGCCCTATATCGCCCCCGAGCGCCGGCCGCTGATCCAACAGTACTTCGAGCAGGTGCGCGATCTCGATGATCCCAAATGGGGCAGCATCGGCGTCGTTCTCGAAACCCTGGCGGCCTTCAAGATGAATGCCAACTTCGATCCCAACGAGTTTCGCGCCATTTGCAATGTCAGCTACCACGACGATGCTGGCCTGACCCTGGGCGAGTTGGACATCGTCGTATGGAACATGCGCGAAAACCGAGCGGAAGTCGTCTACGAAGTCGCCGTCTCCGATCAGCTCCACCGCCGGGCCACCCCTAGCCGCAACCAACTGCGCCGATTCGAAAACGCCATCCAGGAGGGCGCCGCCAAGCGCATTCTGTATGCCCCCGACCCGGCCTGGAAATTCGATCAGTCCCAGTTCCTGCAGGCCCGGTTCGAAATCCTCGGCAATCAGGGCGCCATCGATGCGGGCTTTAATGAAGAATTCGACATCACCCGCCCCGAAGCCGACTTTCTCCAGCGCCGCCTGATCGAATGGCGGCGGGAACGACGCGCCCGGCAGCGCGCCCCCCGCGAAACCACGCCCTGATCCGGCCGCCGAGCCCCCCCATTCCCGGTTTTCCATGCTGTGGAAAAACCATGGAATATTTTTCCATGCTGTGGAAAAACCAGGAATTCCTTTTCCATGGCGTGGAAGCCGATCTCCGGTAAATCGCTTTACACCAGAGCGGCGATTTCTGTTGTGGCCGAGAGACGCGCAGGCGTACCTTCTACTCTCGGCGATGAACTCATGGAGCGCTTAAGCCGTGCCCTTGCAAGCCCCCTGAACGCTTTTCGAGTGGATCATTGCGTCTAAACACAAAGCCGGAATTGGCTAACAGGAACCGAACATGAAGACAATGGCGTGGATGATGGCGGTGATGATGGGGATGAGTGTGGGCGCGGTTGCGGGCACCGGCTCGGTGGATGATCCCTATACGATTGCGCAAGCGCGCGCGTTGCCGGTCGGCACGACGGAATACTGGGCGCAGGGCTATATCGTGGGCGGACGATATGATGATTTTGAAGCGCCGTGGGCCAACGACTTTGCGGTCAGTTGCGCGGATGCGGACAGTGAGACCGTCTTTGCCAATTGCCTGCAAGTGGTGCTGTTGAATGATGGCGGGCGGGCGGCATGGGGGCTGTCCAGTAACCCGGGCAACGTGGGCAAGCTGATTAAATTCAAGGGGTATCGGGATGCATATGGAACCCATCCGGCATTCAAACCGGTCAACAACGCCGATATTTCGGAAGTGATTTTGGAGGACCAGCCCCCGGTCATTGCGGCCATCGGCAACAAGATGGTGATCGAAGGCAACACCCTATCCTTTACCGTGACGGCGACGGATGCCGTGGATGGCGACCAAATTGCGCTGATCGCGACGTCGCTTCCTGCGGGCGCGACCTTTACCGGGGCGACCAATGCCGGCATGGCCACCGGGACGTTCACGTGGGAAAACGCCGGGTCGCTGGGCGATTACAGCGCCACCTTCCAGGCCACGGACAAGGACGGCAGCGACACCGAGACGGTGTCCATCACCGTCCATGACGGCAGCGGCCCTTTGGCGATCGCCTTCCAAGGCTTCGAGGGCACGGCCAACGATACCTGGACCATGACCGATGTAGATCCATCCCTGGTGCTCAATACGACCGGTGCCGGGGATCTCCCGGCGAACCAGCGCGTCCGCACCGGCAGCTATTCGTGGCAGCCGGGGGAAGGGGAGTACACCACGGAAGCGTTGGAGCTGGCCGAGGTGGACATTTCGGCCTGGTCGGAAGTGGTGTTGACGCTGCACGTCTCGGCGACCACATCCGAGCCCGGGGATGGCTTTGGCATGTATCCCACCGAATCACTGAGCGTGTTTCTGGCGCTGGATGGCGGGGACTATCCCGGGGAGGCCGACATCACCGTGACCGGAAATGAGTTGGAGGTCGGGGAGATTTCCGGGGCGCTGTGGGGCTTTGGCGCAACGGGAGTGGCGTCGACCACGGCCGGAGTGTCGCGAACCGTGGCCCCGGCGTCCGGTGGCGTCGCCGCGGATGGTATCGCCACGGTCCGCATTGCGATTCCGGCGGGAACCACGTCGGTCAAACTCAAGGCCGAGGTGGCCCAGGAGTATGCCGGCTATTTCTGGAACGTCGACGACATCGAACTGGTCGGAGTCAACGACGGCGGGGCATCGGATTATCCGCCCTCCCTGTCCCTGAGCCCCGACGGCGCCTCCAAATCCGTTCGGGTGGGGCAGTCCCTGAGCTTTGATGTCACCGCCACGCAGATTCCCAACGACGCGTCCGACGAGATCCGCCTGTGGGCGACCGGGCTTCCCTCCGGCGCCACCTTCCCCGAAGTCACGGGGACCAGCCCGCTGTCCGGCACGTTCAACTGGACGCCCGCCGAAGCCGCTTCCGCCGCGGTGAGTTTCTTCGCCGGCGACAAGGACGGGACCAACCAGGTGGACGTGAGCATCACGGCCTACGAGCTGCCGGAGTCCGGCGCGCACTACGGCGTCTTCGTTGGACTGAACAAGTATTCCAGTAGCTATATCGGATCCTCCGGCTGGCTCAACGGATGCGTGCCGGATGCCAATCACATCTATACCAACACGACCCAGCGCGGCGATTGGACGGCCGCCACCGTGACCCGGTTGCTGGACGGGGCCGGCACCAAGGCGGCGATCCGCCGGTCGATCACCAACTACGCGGCCGAAGCGGTCGCGGGCGACACGTTCTTCTACTACCACTCCAGCCATGGCGGCCAGAACAGCGGGACCTCGGTCTATCTGTGCGCCTTTGACAACGATTATCAGGACACGGAGCTGGCCGCGGACCTGCAGAAATTCGCCACCGGGGTCAAGGTTGTTGTGATGGTGGATGCCTGCCATTCGGGCGGCCTCTTCAAGTCGGCCCGGGCGGGAACGCGCGCCGTGCGCCCCCCGAGCGGCACCTGGGATCTGGCGGGCATTGTCTCGCGGATCATGGATGAAACCCGCGCGGAGCGCCTGGCCGCCGGCATGCGCGATGTGGAAACGCGGGTCTCGTCCAGCGAGATCGGCTGGGTCACGGCCGCGGATTACGACCAGTATTCGTGGGATGGCGACGATGGCGGCGCCTTCACGGATGCCGTGATCTATGGCTGGGACTCGGGGTTCTGCGACAACGCCACCTATGGCAACCAGGACGGCTACGCGAATTTCTATGAGCTGTGGAATTACGCCAAGGACATTGCGATCGGCTATCCGGGGGAATTCGACCCCTACGATGGCAGCAGCTACGAAACGGACGCGCAGGCGCACAACACGAATGTCCTGCTGGCCACGCTGGCCGGATGGGTCGGCGACTCGGCCCCGGGCGGCCTCGTCGTCTTTAACAACATGACTCCCCAAGGCGTCACGGTGGGCGAGGAATTGGTCGTCCCGGTGAGCGCCTACACCGCCGGCACCTCGACGCCCGTAACCGTCACCATGACCACGGTGCAGGCCGGTGCAAGCTATGCCGGCGGACAGTTGACCTTCACTCCGGCCGCGGACGGGATCTATGTGTTCAACTTTACCGGGACCAACACGCTGGGGGCATCGGCCAACGCGTCGCTGACCGTGACCGCCACGTTGGCCGCCCCGGCGCTCTCCGCTCCGACGGGGATCGGGAACGAGCGGTTCACCGCCAACTGGGAGGCGGTGGCGGGCGCCGCCAGCTACCGGCTGGATGTCGCCACGGCCGATACCTTCTCGCCCGGCGGCACGGGCGAAAGCGGCGTGATCGTCGATACGCCCAATGCCGTGTTGAACGAGGGCTGGGCCTACGTGAACGGCGCCGAGATGGGCAGCAGCGGGGTCAACGCCTACCACAAACTGGTGTCCGCCAGCGATCCGGGCGTGGTTTCGGCCGCGTTTTCGACCATGAGCTACCTGGAGGCCGCGGCGGAGTTCTCCGTGGCGACCTACGGAGGCACGTCGGCCAACCAGTTGGTGGTGTCGTATTCCCTGGATGGCGGGAGCACCTGGATTCCCTTCGGAACCAACACCAGCGCCAGTTCCACGACCTATGTCACGGGCTTGACCATTCCACTGCCGGCGGCGGCGCTGAACCAGCCGAGCGTGCGGGTCAAATGGCATTGCCCGGTCTCCACGGCCAGCGTGGGCCTGCGCCTGCGCGCCCTGGTGGTCAGCGGCGCCCAGGCCGCCGGGGGCAATACCCTCGTCCTGAGCGGGCAGAGTGTCGCCGGCACCAGCCATCAGGTCACGGGCTTGGAAATGGACACCACCTACTACTACCGCGTGAAGGCGGTCGGCAACAGCTCCGGGCCACTCTCCGCGACAGGCACGGCGACCACGACCGCGGAAGACACGGCCCCGTCGTTTGCGGCGATTCCGGCCCAGTCGGCAACGCGGGGTGCGCCGTTCACCCTGAATGTGGGCGCCTACGCATCCGGTTATCCGGTGCCGGCGATCTCCGTGGTGTCGTCCACGGCGGATGCGGGCGACTATTCCATGGCGGCCGGCAGCCTAACCTTTACGCCTTCCGAGACGGGCGAGTTCGAGTTTGTCTTCTCGGCCCTCAACG
>CAYNSH010000034.1:0-32515 GCA_964399775.1 uncultured Verrucomicrobiota bacterium | reverse complement strand
TGGCCCGCGCCCGTCGGTTTGTAAAGTACCGTCTGCCCGACGAGAATGAGGGGGCGCCCTTGCATTACGTGATGTGGACGGAGAAGATGGAGATCGATCGCGGTCGCCGGGGGGCGCCGGATGTGGTTCGGCCGCGGCTGATCAGCATTTTGCGCTCCGTCGGGCCCGGCACGACCTTGCAGGGCAACACGGACACCATCATCCCCTACTACGTCCGCAGCGCCATGCCGCGTTGGTTTGGTGTGCTGTTCCTGCTGACGCTGTTGTCGGCGGCCATGAGCACCATGTCCAGCCAGTTCCACACCATGGGAACGGCATTGGGACGCGACGTGTTCGAACAGTACAGCCACGAACACGGGACGAAATCGATTTTGGTTACGCGCGTAGCCATCATCATTGGCATTGTGGTGGCGCTGGTGATGGGCAAGTTCGTCCGCGGAAACATCATCGCGCTGGCCACGGCGATCTTTTTTGGTCTGTGCGCATCGTCGTTCTTGCCGATGCTGGTATTCGGCTTGTTCTGGCGGCGCATGACCCGACCGGCGGCCATTGCCTCGCTGGGGGTAGGCTTTTTGACCAGCGGATTCTGGCTGCTGTTTGTCAACGGCCGGACGGCCGGCGGGATTGGCCTGTGTCAGGCTTGGTTTGGCAAGCCCCATCTGGTTCCGCCAACGTGGAGCCTGACCTGGACGGTTGTGGATCCGCTGGTGGTGGCCCTGCCGCTGTCGTTCCTGGCGGCGATCGCGGTTGCATTCCTGACCCGTCCAATGGACAAAGCTTACGTCGACTACGTATACGGCGGGCCAAAGCCGTAGCGCAGACATTGGGGCCGCCTATCTCCCCCGCGGCGGCGCCAAGAAAGCGGCTCACCGGGGACCGTTCGCCCTACCCAATCTCCCCTTTTTGGAAAGGGTAGGGCGAGGCGGCTGCTTTCGTTTCCCTGTACCGCACCACCGGCGGGTACCCGATCTGTCAGGCCGCAAAAAACGCCCGCACTTGGTTGCAGACTTCGCCGACCTGCTGGAGGGTCAGATCGTGGTACATGGGCAGGCGCAGGAGGCAATCGGTGAAGCGGTCGGCGTTGGGCAGTTCGCGGCCGTCATGCCGGGGGGCATAAAACGGGCTCTTGTGGAGCGAGAGGTAGTGAAAGACGGCCATGATGCCGCGCTGCTTCAGGTGGGCGATCAGGGCGGTGCGTTCCTCCAGCGAGCGGCAGACCAGATAAAACATGTGGGCGTTATTGGTGGCGTAGGCCGGAAGGTTTGGGATCCAGATCCGGCCGGAGGCGGCCAAGTCGCTTAGCGCCTCCGCATAGGCGTTCCACAGGGCCTTGCGCTTGTCCTGAATGGCATCCAGGCATTCGAGCTGGGCATACAGAAAGGCCGCGATGATCTCCGACGGCAGGAAGGAGGATCCCACATCGACCCAGCCGTACTTGTTCACCTCGCCCCGGAAGAACTCGGCGCGGTTGGTGCCCTTTTCCCAGATGATTTCGGCCCGGCGCACAAAACGGTCATCGTTGATGATGAGCGCCCCTCCTTCGCCGGAGATGATGTTTTTGGTCTCGTGGAACGAGAGGCAGCCGAAATGTCCGATTCCCCCCAGCGGCCGGCCCTTGTAGGTGGCGTCGATGGACTGGGCGGAGTCCTCGACGACGAACAGGTTGTGCATTTCGGCCAACGCCATTACGGCATCCATCTCGCAGGCCACTCCACCGTAATGGACGACCACGATCGCCTTGGTGCGCGGGGTAATGAGCGCTTCCAGCGCGTCGACATCCAGGTTCGGATGGTCGGCGCGGCTGTCGGCAAACACGATCCGGGCGCCCTGCCGGACAAACGCCAGCGCCGTGGAAACGAAGGTGAACGACGGAACAATTACCTCATCGCCGGGACCGATCTCCGCCAGGATGGCGGCCATCTCCAGGGCGTCCGTGCAACTGGTGGTCAGCAGGACCTTGCGAAAACCGTAGCGCTGCTCGAGAAACTGCTGGCCGTTGCGCGTAAAGGCCCCATTGCCGGATATTCTGCCCGACTCCACCGCCTGGCGGATGTAGTCCGTTTCCCGGCCGGTCAGAAAGGGGAGGTTGAAGGGAATCTTTTTTCTGGAGACATCAACAGTCATGGGTGATAGATTGAAAAATAATCGGGCATGAATACAAGCATAATGAGCGGTAATGGGCATCAAGAATAGGCTGGATGTGGCACTCATCCATGTCCGAGTCCTCGATCGCAGATGATTACCCGGTTTTCGGAAATGCAGGTTAAATTGACAACCCTTTCAGCTACAGAAGGGATTTGGAGGGGGGCTTGTTGGTGTTCTTTAGCCGAGCAGGGCAGGGTTGCGTGAAACCTAAAATATTGATCATGGGTGCCGGTATATATCAGGTGCCATTGATACAAAAAGCTCGGGATATGGGTTTGGAAGTGATTGTGGTCAGCCCGGAAGGGCCCTACCCAGGCATTCAATTGGCTGATACATTTATTAATCTGGACACGAGAGATGCCGATGGCATCTTGGATACCGTTCGCGGCATTGGAATCAGCGGGGTTGTAACGACTGGAACCGACGTGTGCGTGCCGTCGATAGGGAGAATTGTGGATGCGCTTGGATTGCCGGGGACGGGTTATGAGGCGGCTTGCAGGAGCATGGACAAAGTCCTCATGAAGCGTGCATTCATGGAGTTCAATGTCCCCACGGCCCAATTCAGTACATTCACTGATTATGCTTCCGCCCGGTCGTTCGCAGATCGTTCCGGCTATCCCGTTATGGTGAAGGCTTCGGATTCTTCCGGCAGTCGAGGCATTACCAAAGTCGAAGAGCCGGATGCAATGGAGGCGGCTTGGAGTCGGGCTTACCAAGCATCGCATTCCAAGCAAATCATTGTAGAACAGTTTCTTTCTGGGCACGAGTTTGGGGCCCAAGCCATCGTGCATGGCGAGGATGTCGTGGCGGTGTTTCCTCACGGTGATACGGTTACGTCCGCGCCGTATTTCACCCCGATTGGCCATTCCATGCCCACTCGCCTGACGGCTGAGCAGCAAAATCAAGTTGCGGAGGTTATTGATCAGGCGGTACACGCGGTTGGACTACGCGATTGCATTTCCAATGTCGACCTCATGCTGGTTGATGGCAAACCATACGTGATTGAAATCGGGGCACGGATGGGTGCGACATGTCTTCCCGAAAATATTTCCATTTATTCCGGCATGGATGCCTATGAGCATGTCATAGGCTTGGCCCTTGGAGAGAAATCGGATGTCCGGATCTCTACCAGGCAAGCAAATGCCAGTTTACTGTTGCGGGCAGAAAGGACTGGCCGGATCTGCGCCCAGGAAGTACCGGATGGTGCGCGGCTTCACCCGGATCTGGTTGAGATTCAACTGGACTTTGATATCGGTGATCATGTTCAGGCTTTTCAGGTCGGCCCAGATCGCATTGGCCATATCATCGTTAAGGGCAATACGGCCGAGCATGCAGAGCTACTAGTGCAAGGCCTATCCTCAATGATACGTTTCCATATTCATGAGTAGGAAATCCATGCAATCAATTCGTGAGCATAAGAGGATAGAGACGATTTCCGGAACCTATCTTTCCAAGAAGCTGGCGGGAGCGAATGAGAGTTATCACAGGTATTTGCGAGATCTAGTGATACCCGTCGACGGAGGACGCTCAGCACTGGAACTTGGTTGCGGCAAGGGGCTTTGGACGGATGTGTTGTCTGTTCGTTATGATCAGCTGGATATCGTTGACGGTTCAGCGGAACTCCTTGAAAAAGTCTTGGAACGGTGCAATTCCCGATCCAACGTGACGGGACACGCAGATTTGGTGGAATCATTTTTGCAGGTATGTACGGGCGCCTGGCATCACATATACATGACATTTCTTCTCGAGCATCTTGAGGATCCCGTTGCCGTACTCAGGCAATTGCCAAAACACATGAAGCCAGATGGCCTACTTTTTGTTGCAGTTCCCAATGCGACTTCGGTCCATAGGGTCTTAGCGGTTAGGGCGGGGATCATATCCACGCCGGAAGAGCTATCTCACAATGATCATCTCGTTGGGCATCGGCGTGTTTATACCAAGAGGCTATTGATCCAACATATACAGCAAAGTGGATTCCAGCCGATAAAGGAATATTCAATTGGCTTTAAACCATTTAACTTGGCACACCTTGAAAGTCTGTCTCCAGCGGTACTAGATGCCTTATGCGCCTCAAGCGATCTTGTGCCCGATCATTCAGCTTACCTTGTAGTGGTTGCCAAGCCCACCGTATTCAGCTAATCATGCTCAATCAAAATGATAAGGTGCAGCCTGCGAGCCCGTTGGTCAGCGCCATCATGCCGACCTATAATGGCGCGCGCACATTGCGGCAGGCATTGGACAGCGTTTTGTCCCAGAACTACAAGCCCATGGAAGTGATCGTGGTGGATGATACCTCGACGGATGAAACCCCTCATATCCTGGCTGACTATGGTGCGGCAATCCACTACGTCCGGCGAGAGACGAATTCCGGAATCTGTCCCCTGGTGCGGGGAGAGGCCATGCGCTTGGCAAAAGGGAAATATCATGCATTTATCGATCAAGATGACTTGTGGGATCCCGATAAGATTGCCCGACAGGTGGATTTCATGGAGCATCACCCAGACATTCCATTGTGTCACACCTATATGCGGGTTATTGACGGTTCGGGAAATGTTTTGGAAGTGCGTCATCAGGGGCAGATCCCTCCAACGGGAAATTGTGCCCGTGAACTTCTTCAACACTGTTTCATTACCGCAAGCGCCATCATGGTCAAGCCCGATGTATGGATAGGCACAAAGCGGGTCGTGGGAATGCAGCACTCCAATACGGATACAGAGACGTTCTTGCACATTCTTCAGACGCATCCAGCGGGCATTGGTTTCATTCCAGAAGTTCTAGGGGCGTATCGCCGCTGGCCGCAGAGCATGAGCCGAAAACAATGGCGATGGGGGCCCGAAGATGTGAATGCTCTCGAAAGGGTCTACGCCAGGGGGTTTTGGAAGGGATTGCTGAAGGAGAAGGAAGTCCTGAACGCATTGGTCGGGGCATGCGTTAAGAATGCCGAGTATTATCGTCATCAGGCCCGGCCGGGACGGGCCTTGTACTATGTTTGGAAAGGCTTGCGCCACTCTCCTTGGAATCGCAGCCTGTATCGATCGGGATTGAAGGCCGCCGTGCGCGGGTTCCTGGGGCAAGGGTTTGCCCTGGATCCATGAGGCGGATGTAATGGGATCGAAACCGGGCATGACAAATCACCCCATGGTATTCCAGATGGCGAACTTGCCTTCCGCAGCGGGATGATCCTGCCACACGTCATATTCGGTCCGGGGCTGGATTGTCAGCATTCCGGATTGCGGCCCTTGGCCACGGCGATGCCGCTGGTATCCATAACTTGCCAGGCGACATATCCACGGTTGATGAAAAGAAGCTGGCGGCTGGGCCGTGTATTGCAACAGTGGGGAATCCGGCATTATGGCTCGGAATGGAATTCCCTGGTACCTTGGGTAGACGAAGCGCGTATTTTGGCAAGACTTTCCCGGGGGCGAGAAATCTATCCGGTTCACTTTATATTCGGGGAGTTTTATGCCCCCCGGCGAGTGGCGGCCTATCGCCGCAAGGGGGCGCGGGTGGTGGTGAGCGTGCACTGCAGTCCGCGGCGGTGGGAGTCGGTTTGGCTGCGGCCGGATGGATATGCCCGGGCGGACCAGGTGGTGCTGACGTCGGAGTGCCAGCGGCCGTATGTGGCCCGCGATGTCCCCGCGGAGCGAATCCGTACGATCCTGCACGGAGTGGTGTGCGGCTATTTTTCGCCCCCGGAGAAGCGGGTGCGAGAAAGCGGCCGGTTCCGGATGTTCATGCTGGGCAATACGGAGCGGGACCATGAGTTTGCCGCGCAGGTGGCCGCCAAACTGCCGGCGGGCCGGTTCGAGTGGCGGATCCGGACGACCTCCCACGAGAAGTCCTATTACGAGGGGATACCATGCGTGACCCTGCTGCCGCGCCTGTCGGATGAAGAGATGCTACAGGAATACCAACAGGCGGACGTGCTGGCGATGCCGATGCAGGACAGCGCCGCGAACAACGTGATTCTGGAAAGCATGGCCTGCGGGACGCCGGTCATGACCAACCGCACGGGGGGAGTGCCGGAGTATGTGAGTTCGGACTGCAATTTCGTCCTGAGCAACGACCGCAATCCCGACGAATGGGTCGAGAAGCTGCTCTGGCTGGAACGGAACCGGGACGTGGCGGAGGGGATGCGCCCGGCGGTGCGGGCCTGGGCGGAACGGTTTGACTGGAAGATCATCGCGGAGGATTACCGGGCCATGTATCGCGAAGTCTTGGCGAGAGGATGAGGGGGAGAAATAATGTATTCCCACGGATGCCTTCGGCGCCCCACGGATGATGGATCCGCGTACAATCACCATGAATCACAGGACATTTACGCATGAGCCGCTGGCGGTATAAGTTGCTGAGTGCGTGGGCTTGTCGGCTGCCGTTTTCGCCGGGTACGGGGAGGGCCATCGTGGTCTTTTCGCCGGGGCATCTGGGTGACATTCTCCATGCGGTTCCCATGTTGAAGGCGCTGAGACGGGCGAAGCCAGGCACGAAGATCATCTGGCTGGTGGGGCCGTGGAGCGAAGCGCTGGCGCGGCGGTATGCCGGATATGGGGATGAAATCCAGGTATTCGGCCCCAATCTGCCGCCATTCACCCGGGGAAGACGCGAATGGCGGCAAAGTGCGTGGGTTCAATGGCAGCTTGGCATGATGTTACGCAAGGCAGGGATTGGGACGTTGATCGGTTCGATGAGCGTCACGGGCCGTTATTTGGCAAATGCGATCTGCCCTCGACTTTGGATTGGCATCGGCGATCGGCGTCCCCCGCGGGTACGGCCGGAAATCGAAACCGTCGTTCAGCCTTATGAAAAAGACCGATACGAGGCAGATGCCTGGTGCGGCCTGTTGAAGCCGCTGGGGATCGAGGCGCATGCCGACCGGCTGGAATATGAGGTGACGCCGGAGGAGCGTGCGGCGGCGGAAGCCTTTCTGCGGGCGGAGGGCGTAGCCGCGGATCGCCCGCTGGCCCTGATTGCCCCGGGTTCCGGCTGGAGCGGCAAAAACTGGTTGCCGCAGCGATTTGCGGTGGTGGCGCAGTGGCTGGCGATGGAGAACAAGTTCCAGGTTGCCTGGGTCGGCGGGCCGGGGGAAGAATCACTGGTGCCTTCCACCTGCGGGCCGGCGTTCAACTGGGTGGGCAAGACCTCGCTTCCCATGCTGGCGGCGGTGATGGAGCGGGCCCGGTTGTTCATCGGCAATGACGGCGGGCTGTTGCACGTGGCGGCGGCGCTGAACGTGCCGACGGTATCCGTCTGGGGGCCGACCCATCCCGGCAAATGGGGACCCAAGGGTCCCCTTCATCGCCAGATTCGCAAGGTGGAGCGGTGCGAAGGCTGCATCTATTGGGACTACCGGGAATCCTGCCGCCACGATCACGCCTGCATGAAGGCGGTGGGGGTGAATGGGGTGCAGAGAGCAATTCTGGACATACAACGCAGGACACCATAAGGATTCAGTTCGAGGCATGACTGGAGGCAACCAAATGGACAAGAGAGTGATTCGTTGGACGGCCTGGGCGGTTCTGATCGGGGGGGCATTGGCGATCCGCCTTTTGGCCTCCAGGGGTGGGCATCCTTCGCTGGCAGGCGATTCGTGGCATTTCGTTCAGCACGGAGTGGCTTTGGCGAACGGCGTGCCGGGTGCGATGTCAACCTACTGGTCCCAAGGCATGATCGCCCTGGCGGCCGGAGGGGTGCGAATGGGCTTGGATCCGCGGTATGTGCTGCAGGGCACAACGATCCTTTCCGGTGTCCTACTGGTTGGACTATTCGCCTGGGTTTTGCACTTACTGACGGGATCTCTCCGCTTGTCCTATCTCGGCGGATGGCTATTGGCAGTCAATCCCCGGATGACCTACTTTTCCATCACCGGGTTCTCGGAAATGCCGTATCTGGCATTCTTGCTGGCCGGTGTGGCCGTGGGACTCCATGGGCTCAGGCGCGGCGCGTGGTTTCTTTTGGGCGCAGGAGTGTTGATTGGTCTCAGTGGATATTTGAAAGGATTGGACGCAGCGGTTGCCGCTTTCTCATTCGGTTTGTATGTGATGCTTCGCACAAAAGGGGTTATTTCCCATAAGCTGATCCAAGGCGCGCTTGTGCCCTTGGTGGCCTTTCTGATTCTGTTGCCCTTGTGTTCCTTTACCTACTCCAGAACGGGCAGTTTTTCACCAGGTTCCAAAGGATACAGCAACCTTGCACTGGGTTCGAACTGGGCGGATTCCAAGGTGGTCCATTCGGCGGAAGGCCGAATCTGGGAAGATGTCACTATGTTCGATTTATTCCGCCAAATGCCCTCTCGAATCCGCCAAAATGCTGCCGAAACGATTCGTCAGTTTAATGGCCAGATCTTTGCTCGCGCCTTTCGCATGGGGGCCGTTTGGTTCTTTCTGCTATTGGCGGGAGTGGCGTGGATTCTGTGGCGGGGCCGGGTGCGCGAATCCATGCTGCCCATCTGTATGCTGGCTCTGCAGGTATTCCTTCTATGGCTGGTATTCGTTCACAGCCGCAATTTGATCACCAGCTTTCCTTGGGTGCTGGCGCTTTTCCTGCTGGCCGGAAAGGAGTGTTGGCCGGTGCTGGAGCGTGCCGGGCAAACCGTATGGCCACTCTTGATCCTGGTGATCTTCCTGGCCGTGAATGGCCTCTATTCTGCGGAAACCCTCCCAAATGAGAATTACAAGACGGTCGCCGTTTCCCGGGCCTTGGTCACGCATGGCGGAACGGATGAGGACGTGGTGATGACCTACGGCCCCGCCCTGGCCGTTGAATTCAACCAGACCAATCCTTTAAAGACCGTTGGAATGCGATATGGAACGATTGAGCAATTGGATGATATTGCCCGCCAGCGCAATGTCCGCTTCATCATTGTCTCCGATACCATCCGGAGCCACTGGCCGGTGGCCCGGTTGTTCGATGCGGATGTATCGCCGCCATCCAACTGGGTTTTGCTGGAAGAGTTGGACTTCCGGCAGGAATTGTGGCCCGGCGGTACTTTGACGGGGGAACGTAGGAGGATCTATGAGCGTCAGCCCTAGCGACCATATTGGGTTGCGCTCGGCCGCGAACGGCTGACGCGCCGGATGGCGCGAGAGTTCCAATCGCCGTAACGACCTGGCGGCGGGGTTTGCCGAGCCATTTCTTGAATTCCCGGCTCGGATGGGGTATCCTCCGGTTCAACCTTGGAGGTGAACATGAAAAGAATGATGCAATGGATTACGATGGGCATGGCGGTCATGGGGTTGGGAGTCCTGGCAATTGCCGAGGAAGCACCGGCCTATTCGTTCGAGCCCCTACCCTATGCCTATGATGCGCTGGAGCCGTATATTGATGCCCAGACGATGGAAATTCATTACGAGCGCCACCATCGGGCCTACTTCAACAACTTTGTGAATGCCGTGAAGGGAACCGATCTCGATGGCCAGCCGCTGGAGGCGTTGTTCGCCCGGATGAGCGAGTTGCCGGTGGGCCTGCGCAACAACGGCGGCGGCCACTGGAACCATACCCTGTTTTGGCAGGTCATGTCCCCGGATGGCGGCGGAATTCCCGAGGGCGAACTGGGCGACGCCATTGACGCCGCCTTCGGATCGTTCGACGAGTTCAAGAAGGTCTTCGGGCAGGCCGCCGCGACGCGCTTTGGCAGCGGCTGGGCCTGGCTGTGCGTCGATAACGATGGCTCGTTGTTCGTGACGTCCACGCCCAATCAGGACAATCCGCTGATGGATGTGGTCGACCGCCGCGGCCGGCCGATCCTGGGGCTGGATGTGTGGGAACACGCCTACTACCTGAAGTACCAGAATCAGCGCGGAACCTATATCGATTCGTTCTGGAACATCGTGAACTGGCCGGAAGTGGCCGCGCGCTACGCCGCGGCAAAGGAGTAGGAACCACCAGGAATCCGGATACAACGGGATGTTCAGGATGAGGTGAACTTCCGGGTTGGCCACTCCGCGGGGCGCTAAAATCGAAAAGCCCTTCCGACCGGCGAGCATCCCGCTGCTGCGGAGAACGAGTTGCGGAGAACGGTCGTATGATCTTGAGAATATTCGGCGCATTGGTTAGGCTCTGTCTGTCATGAAAGTGGACCGCAACCAGTTGTCGATTGCCGATCTCCATGCCAAGGCGCCTGACCGGCGATATTGGTTGGGTCTTGCGGCCAGCGATCGGTTGCGAGCGGTGCAGATCAACCGGCAGGTGGCTTATGGCCGAGCAAGTGTTGCCCAGCGACTTCAAAGAATTCTTAAAGTTGTTGAACGAAACTGAAGTCCGGTATCTGCTTGTGGGGGGGTATGCCGTCGGCTTTCACGGCTACCCGCGTGCGACGGCCGATATGGACGTCTGGGTGGCTGTTTCCCCGGACAATGCCGCCAAATTGGCGGAGGTTTTTCGGCGTTTTGGAATGACGGATCCCCAATTGTCACCCGCGCTTTTCCTGGAGCCGGGCAAGATCATTCGCATGGGCGTGCCCCCCATGCGCATCGAGGTGCTGACTGAAATTGATGGCGTCGCATTCGACGAGTGCCATGCCGCCCGCGTTGAGGCGGAGATCAACGGGCAAACCGTCCCCTTGATTTCCAGGGAACATCTTCTGCGAAACAAACGGGCATCCGGCCGCCACAAGGATCTCGACGATCTGGAAAACTTGGAAGCGATGGACGAGGGCTGAAGAACACTCGGGCGGACATGGCAAGCTCGGGCAGTCAAGACGCGCCCCCTGTTGGTTCTTCTGCCGCTATCGGCGGATATCGAGATAGAGGACGTCGGGCGCGCGGCGCCATCCGCGCGCGGCCTGCAGCTTGGCGAGGACCTGCAGGCAATAGGACCGGATGGCGGCGGCGTCGAGCGGGGCATAGCGGGATTGCGCGCGCGCTTTCTTGCGCCGCCGGGGCGTGGGGGCGAAGCCCGCGGCATACAGCCCGCGCAATCCCAGCAGGCCGGCGCCGGAGGTTTCGTCCCAGGCCGGGGCGAGTTGGTCCAGCAGCGCCCGCAGTCCGGGCAGCAGCGTGATTTCCATCCAGCCGGCCTGTTCCTGGCGCAGGCGGCGGAAATCAAGCGTCCAGAGAATGTTGCCTTCGGCGGTGACGGTGCGCGCCGGGCGGACGAGGCGGGAGGCGAACAACTGCCAGACCAGGAGGGACACCGGGCCGGGCCAGAGTTCGGGATCGAAGACGGGTGTTTCGCCGGTATCGGGCAGGTGTGCGGTGGCCCATGCGCGCGCGGCCGGGTTCTGGTTGAGGGTGCGCAGCGCGCGGTAGATCAGCAGATGAAGGTAGTCGTCGGGCAGCGGCGGGGCGAGGTGCTGATCGGCGAGGTAGGCGGTGACGGCGGAGGAGACAGCCTCGGCGGCGGCGGGGTCGAGGGGGGCGGTTTGTTCCGTGGCGCGGAGGAGGGTTTCGAGGTGGGCGCGCAGGGCGGCCCGGGTGTCGTCGCTGGAGGGGAGCGGGATCATGGGGCGGTGAAGGAATGGGCGCGGGGAATCATGGAAGGGGGGAATATTGGGGAAGAGGAGGAATTTGGATACATGGGGAGTCCATCATTCCCATATTGCCATTTTCCATGCTGTGGAAAAATCGCGCGAATGTTTTCCATGGCGTGGAAAAATCGAGGAAAAGTTTTCCATGCTGTGGAAAAATCGGGAAAAAGTTTTCCATGGCGTGGAAAACGGGGGGGGAGGGAATCGAGCCGCAAGAAACGGCGGGGGGGGGCTCATTGGCGGCCGATGAGGTTCTCGATCTCGGAGAGGAACTGGGAGGCGTCGCGAAAGCGGCGGTAGACGGAGGCGAAGCGCAGGAAGGCGACTTCGTCGAGCTTTTCGAGCTTGTCGAGGACCTTGCGGCCGATGACGGTGGAGGGGACTTCGCGCTCGTACTCGGCCTCGATTTCTCCGGTGATGGCGTCCACCAGCATGTCCATCTGCGGGTCGGAGATCGGCCGTTTGACGGCGGCATGCTCGATCGCCCGGCGCAGCTTGGCGCGGTCGAAGTCTTCGTGGCGCCCATCGCGCTTCAAGACGCACAGGACGGATTTGACCACCTCTTCGTAGGTGGTGAAGCGGTGGCCGCACTTGGCGCATACGCGCCGGCGGCGGATGACGTCGCCCCCGCGGATGCTGCGGGAGTCGACCACCCGGTCATCGGCTTGGGTGCATTTCGGACAGCGCATGGCAGGCAGATTGCGAAGGGGGGGCGCGGATGTCAAGCGTGTTGGGCCTGTTCCTCGTTCTTTTCGCCGCGCTTGCATTTTCGGCGGCGGCTTGTGAATATGATGTCCATGGATGAACGCGACGATCAGGGAATGCGGATCTACCTGCGCGAAATCGGGCAGGTGGTGCTCACGCCCGACGACGAGGTCAGGCTGGCGCGCCGGATCAAGAAGGGCGACGAGGCGGCCCGCCAGCAGATGATTCGCGCGAATCTGCGCCTGGTGGTGAAGATCGCCGGCGATTACGCGCGGCTGGGACTGCCGCTTCTGGATCTGATTTCCGAGGGTAATCTCGGCCTGATGAAGGCGGTGGACCGCTTTGATCCCAAAAAGGGCGGCAAGCTCAGCACCTATGCGGCGTGGTGGATCAAGCAGGGTATCCGTCGCGCGCTGGCCAACCAGGGCAAGACCATCCGCCTGCCCTCGCACATGGTGGACAAGCTGTTTCGGATGCGGCGCATGCAGGAGACGCTGGCCCACGAACTCGGCCGCCTGCCGACCGCCCGCGAACTCGCCAAGCGCCTCGACGTGCCCGAGAAAACCGTTAAATACTGGATGGAGGTCTCCCAGCGGCCGACCTCTCTGGATCTTCCGCTGGGCGAAGACGGGCGCGAAAATCTCGGCGATACCATCAGCGATACCAGCCTGAAGTCGCCCGTTGACGAATTGAACGACCAGCAGCTCCTTCAGGAAATGGCCGAGTATATCACTCAGTTGGGCGAGCGCGAACAGTTGATCCTGAAGCGCCGGTTCGGACTGGAAGGCGTCGATTCGGAATCGCTGGAGGAAGTCGGCAAGCGTCTCGGCGTTACCCGCGAGCGCGTGCGCCAGCTTCAAAACCAGGCGCTGGAGACGCTGCGGGAGAAGATGCTGGAAGATTGACCGTCCCCGCCCGGCCTGCGGCCCGGACGCTCACCACTCATCGGCAGGCCCTTCAGGAGAATACACCATGGCAGACCCAGCCCTCCAATCCATTCGCATGGATCCAACCACTCTCTATCGCGAGGAATCGTATACCGACCTGAAGGCGGGCACCCTGCGCAAGCTGGTGCCGGTGACGGCCGACGGCGTCGACGACCCTTCGCGGCCGCCCATCTATACCGCCGTCGCGCAGGTGATGACGCCCGGGGGCGTGCTGCCGCTCAGCAGCCCGGTCGATGGGGCCGCCACCCTTCCGCAGGCCCTTGACGGTTTTCCGGAGGCCATCCAGAAGGCCATTGCCGACCTGCGTACGGAAATGGAGGCCATCCAGCGCGAGCGCGCCTCGCAGATCGTGGTGCCCGGCCGCAATGCGCCGCCGCCGCCGCCCGACATGCTGATTCGCTGAGGGGGGCTTCACGCGTGGCGCGGCTGAAGGTCATGTTCATGGGCGCCGGCACGCTCGCCTGCCCCCTGCTGGAAGGCCTGCTGGCGGCCGGACGCGATGATGTCGTCGCGGTCGTGACGCCCCCCGACCGGGCCGCCGGGCGCGGTTTGCAGTGCCGGGCCTGCCCCCTGAAACCCCTGGCTGCGCGGGCCGGCCTGCCCGTGCTGGCACCGGAGGATGTCAATGACGATGCCGTCCTGTCCCCGTTGATGGCCTTTGCGCCCGATGTGATCGTCGTGGCCTGTTTCGGGCAGTTCTTGAAACGCCGGCTGCTGGATATTCCCCGGCTGGGCGCCATCAATGTACATCCTTCTCTCCTGCCCCGGTATCGCGGGGCCAGCCCGATCCAATGGACGCTGGCCAATGGCGAGGCGGAGTCCGGCGTGACGGTTTTGTATGTGACGCCCAAAATGGATGCCGGCGATGTCCTGGCACAGGAACGGGTGGCGATTAATCCCGATGAAGCCGCCCCCGAACTCGAAGCCCGGCTGGCCGTGCTTGGCGCCAGTCTGCTGGTCCGGGTGCTGGACGATTTTCGTGCCGGCCGCACGCAGGGCATTCCCCAGGACGAGTCCCTGGCCACGTATGCGCCCAAGCTGGCCAAGGAGGATGGTCAAGTTGACTGGACCCACCCCGCGGACGTCATTCGCAATCGGTTGCGCGGGTTTTTCCCCTGGCCGGGTGCGTATACTCTGCTGCCCAACGGAACGCTGCTGAAGATCCACGCGATGCACGTGGAAGCGGGCCACGGGGCGCCGGGCACGGTGCTGGATGCCGGGGCCGATGGCCCGCTCATCGCGGCGGGGACAGGTGCGGTCCGCTTGACACAGGTGCAGCCCGCGGGCAGGAAATCCATGCCGGGCGGAGCCTTTTTGCGGGGCCATCGTTTGCAGCCCGGCGACCGTCTCGGCGGGTGAGCAAATGTGCGAGGGGGGGGCAGGGGCGGATCGCCGCCCTTCTGCTTGGAGCCGGGACGCCCCCGTCCCGCGAACGTTCCTCCAGCCTCACAACTTTCACGCGCCCCTCGCCGTTTCAGCGTGCCGTTTCAGCGTGTTTCAAGAACTTGACACGTTGCCAATCAGATGGCTAGGCTCCGCCCGCAACTGAAGCGCTGCTGTCGGCGGAGGTTGCCGGGGGCGCGCCAGGGAGAGGGATGTGACGATGCGTGTGATCCAGAAATCGCTGACCTTCGACGATGTCCTGCTGCTGCCGGCGCATTCGACGGTGCTGCCGCGCGACGCCAGCCTTGCTTCGCGGTTCTCCCGCCGCGTTGCCGTCAACATCCCCGTGGCGTCCTCCGCCATGGATACCGTGACCGAAGCTCGTCTGGCCATCGCCCTGGCCCAGGAGGGCGGCATCGGGATCCTCCACAAGAACCTCTCCGTCGCCCGTCAAGCCGAAGAAGTCAGCCGCGTCAAACGCTACGAGACCGGCGTCCTGAAAGACCCTCTGTGCATTCCGCCCACCCTGACCGTCGGCGACGTCGTCACGCTGGTCCGGCAGCGCGGGTTTTCCAGTCTGCCCGTGGTCGAGAATGGCCGCGTGGTCGGCATCGTGACCAACCGCGACATTCGCTTCGAGACCGACATGGACCAGCCGGCATCCGCCGTGATGACGCCGCGGGCGCGTCTCATCACCCTGCCGGAAGGCGCCGGGCTGGATGCCGCGCGCGAACTCATGCGCCGGCACCGCATCAGCCGCGTGGTGGTGCTGGGGGCCAACGACGAATTGAAAGGCTTGATCACGGTCACGGACATGGTCAAGACCACGGCCCACCCCCTGTCTGCGAAGGACGAGCACGGGCGTTTGCGCGCCGGGGCGGCCGTGGGAGTGGGCGAGGGCACCGACGATCGTGTCGAGGCCCTGGTGGCCGCGGGCGTAGATGTTCTCGTGGTCGATACCGCCCACGGCCACTCGCAGGGCGTTCTCGACCGCGTGAACTGGATCAAACAGCGGTTCCCGGATGTCGACGTGGTCGGCGGAAACATTGCCACGGCAGACGGCGCCAAGGCGCTGGCGGAGGCCGGCGCCGACGGCGTCAAGGTCGGCATCGGCCCGGGCTCCATCTGTACCACGCGGATTGTGGCCGGTGTCGGCGTGCCGCAGATCACGGCCATCGACAACGTGGCGACCGCGCTGGCGGGCTCGGGGGTGCCGTTGATCGCCGACGGCGGCATCCGGTTCGCGGGCGACATCGCCAAGGCCATTGCCGCCGGGGCGAACACGGTGATGCTGGGCGGGCTATTTGCCGGCACCGAGGAGGCGCCGGGCGAAACCGTGCTGTTCCAAGGGCGGACCTACAAGTCTTACCGCGGTATGGGGTCGCTGGGTGCCATGCAACAGGGCGCCGCCGACCGCTATTTCCAGGAGACGCCCAACGGGAATGGATCTACTGCGGAGAAACTGGTGCCGGAAGGAATCGAAGGTCGTGTGCCCTATAAGGGACCGGTTGCGGCGGTCGTCCACCAACTCATGGGCGGGCTCCGCGCCGCCATGGGCTACACCGGCTGCGCCACCATCGATGAAATGCGCCAGAAGGCCGCTTTTGTGCAGATTACCGCCGCTGGAATCAAGGAGTCGCATGTCCACGATGTGCAGATCACCCGCGAGGCGCCGAACTATCACATGGGATAGTACGGCGAAACTGTCGAGCCCATTGGTTAGCCCATTGGTTAGCTCGTGACGAGGGTGAGACGGTTTGCTAGAATGCCAACCGTGACGAGGTGATCGATGGCTGGATTCTGCCCCGTGAGTTATGAGGAGCCGACAATGAAACTCTTTTCCTCTATGGTGGTGTGGGTTGGGGCGTGCATGGCACTCGCCCAACTGGCCACGCTCCAGGTTCTGGCCGTTGAACCCGATGGCCCAAGCCCACAAGTGGCCGTGACCTATCGACTGGGTTCATCAGAATCCGGATTTGCGGATGTGGAGGTGCAGATCTCGCCGGATGCGGGGGAAGTCTGGACGGTGACCGCCGATGTCATGTATCCCGGCAGTGGCATCGGAACCGGCGTGCCGGCGGATGGAAGCCTTTGGCCGTTTGTCCGGGAGGCGCGTGCGCATTGGAGTCAGCAGTATTCCGGGTACATGCGGACCCGGATGAACGGATCGGAAGCGCGGGATGCCATTTTCTTCACAAGCCGGGAGAGCGGGAATCTCTACCGAATGAATTTGGATGGTTCGGCCCCGACGGTTGTCGCATCGGGCGCTGGTGAGGTTGCGTACTCGTTTGCCGATCCCAGCCGGCGGCGGATCTACATGGTCGGATGGACTCCGGGCGCACGCATCACCTATTACGACCCGCTGGCGGGCGGCGGCATTGCCTTGCTGCACAACGGACCGGGGTGGGGCGGGCAGGGGGGCGCGTACGATCCGGACGCGGGGCTTTTTTTTGTCGGCCGCTATTATGCCGGCGTCTTCAGCCTGCAGGAACAAACCCCGGGAACGTGGCAGCACCTGGTGACCGCCGCCCAGCTTTCGCCGATGATCGGACAGCGCGGCCAGCTTCAGATCGATCCCGTGAATCAGCAGGTCTATTTCCGTGCCGCCTTCAACGGCAGTTGCGGCAAATGCCGGTGGATCTGGCGCGTGAATTATGATGGCAGCGGCCTCACGCAGATCATTCAAGCCAACAACGGCGACGCCCTGGCCCTGGACCTGGCCGCCGGAAAGATGTACTTCACGGATGGCGATGATCGTTATGAACGCGACAACACCCTGAACCGCGCCAACCTGGATGGTTCGGACCACCAGGTTCTGTTGACCTTGCCCCCCCCGTTCGGTCATGTTCGCACGTTCCATCTGGATCTGGGCAGCGGCAAGATCTACTACCATTTGTTGTCGCCGACTGTCCCGGGGCGTTACAATTATGCAGTGGGCCGCTCGAACCTGGACGGCTCCAACTTTGAGATCATCCGTGAGCTTCCCGAGGCGGCCTACGGCACGATTGAGGGAATGGTGCTCTTAATGGGGTCAGTCCGATAATTCATAATTACTCTTGACCCTGAACGCCAGGGAATGCCCTAATCGTCACATGGCACGCAAACCGAGAGTAGAGTATGCAGGGGCGATATACCACGTAATGAGTCGCGGGAATCATCGGCAAGCGGTTTTCCGCACAGACGATGACCGACGGATGTTACTGGAGACGCTTGGTGAAACTTGCAAACGGACGGGTTGGCGAATCCATGCCTACGTGTTGATGGGCAATCATTATCACTTGTTGCTGGAAACGATGGAGCCGAACTTGGTTGTGGGCATGCATTGGTTGCAAGGAACCTATACGGCCCGATTCAACTCCAGGCACCGCGAGTATGGCCATCTGTTTCAAGGTCGCTACAAGGCGGCTTTGGTGGAGCCCACCAAGATGTATTTTCCGGCGGTTGCCACGTATATTCACCTCAATCCGGTCCGAGTGCAGGGCTATGATTTTGTCCACCAACGACTGCGCGACTTCGAATGGAGCAGCTATCCAGCCTATGTCGAACGAACAAGCCGGCCGGATTGGCTATGCGTGGAACGGGTATTGGGCGACTTGGGATTGGAGGACACGGTGACGGGGCGAAGACGCTATGCCGCCTTTATGCAGAAGAAAGTGCTGGAAGTTCAGCATGCCGACCAGCCATGGAGGGCAGACAAAGCTTGGGAGGCGATGCGTCGCGGTTGGTGCTGGGGCGGAGAGGAATTTCGTCATCAGATGACGCGTGGTATTGAGGAGGCGTTGAAGAAAGGCAAGCGCTCCTCGTTCGACGGTGATGGAATCAAGGAGCATGACGCCGCCTGTGCGGAAGCCTGGATTGCCAAAGGGATGGAAAGGTTGGGCCTAGACGAATCCGATCTGAAGATGCTGAAAATGAATGGCCCGGAAAAATATGCGCTGGCTTGGTTGGTGCGCCGTCATTCCAGCGTTAGCTTGGGCTGGATTCGTTCTCGGCTGAGGATGGGATCCGCGACTAGTTTCGCCTACATGTTGAATAAATTGGAAAGCAGTTCAAAAGGGGAGTGGGGGTATGCTGAGTACACAAAGGTTAAAGGACTACTCGAACACTGAAGATATTATGAATTATTGGACTGACCCCATTGATGGGGTAAGGGGTTGACGGAGAGATGGGGAATGGGTAAGGTGCCGATCCGGTAAAGCGTTTTAGCGACTGGCCCCGAAACCGGGGCGGAGAAGAAGCAAAATGGCGAATGGACCGACAGGTGTGGACTTGGGCCTCGGGGACCGATGTTCCCGGCGGGCCTTCCGTTGGGCGGAGCGCAGCTTCGCGGCCCGACGGGATCGCGCGGGCTTTCCGCTGTCCGGCGGCGCGGGCTCGTTCTCCAACTGGATGGATTTCGGCTCCCTCAAAATCGCGATGACCTGCGACGGCATCGGCACCAAGGCCGAAGTGGCCGAACGCACGGGGATCTACCACACCCTCGGCTATGATCTCGTCGCGATGGTGGCCGACGACCTCGTGGCCAACGGCATCGAGCCGGTCAATCTCGTCAACGTTCTCGACGTGGACAAGCCCGACGAGGAAATCATCGATTCACTCATGCGGGGACTGCACGACGCCTGCATGGAGTGCGGCATCGCCGTGGTCGGCGGGGAAATCGCCGAACTGGGCGCGCGCACCGGGGGGTGGGGGCCGCGCATGCATTTCAACTGGTGCGCCACCGCCATCGGCGTGCCGCGCAACGGTTGTGCGCCGATCGATGGCGGCCAGATCGAAGCCGACGACGTCGTCGTGGCCATGAAGAGCGCCGGGTTCCGCAGCAACGGCTTTTCCCTCGTCCGATCCATTCTGGAGGCGGCCCACGGGCCGTCGTGGCACGGCGTGCCCTCCGTCGATGGACGGAGTTGGGGCGAAGTCGCCTTGACTCCGTCTTTTTTGTGCACTCCGTCGGTGCTGGCGCTGATCGATGCGGGCATTCCGCTGCGCGGGGCGGGGCATATCACCGGCGGGGGCATCCCGAGCAAGTTCGGGCGCGTGCTCAAGAAATCGGGTTTGGGCGCGCGGTTGGACAACCTGTTTCCGCCGCACGATTTCATACGGGCGCTGATCGAGATGGGCAACGTCCCGCTCGAAACTGCCTATCGCCAGTGGAACATGGGCAACGCCATGCTGCTGGTGGTGCCGCCGACGGCGGCGGAGGCCACTCTTTCCGTATTGTCCGCCCGCGGCGTGGCCGCGCAGATCGCCGGGGAAATCACGCCCGGCCCCATCGTCATCCAAGGAGTTCCCTTCACCCCATGATGCCTTTGCACCATATCGCCTGCACATGGAATCCGGAGCTGCCGGATGCCCGCTGCGCTTCGATCTGCCGCCAGGCCGCCCGCCATCTGGGCCTGCGCCTGAACGGACTGAAACACGTCTCCCTGTACGCCGTGCGCGCCAACGTGCCCGCCGACGCCTTGCATCGCTTCGCCCGCGAAGCCCTCGCCGACGCCGTCGCCCAGCAGGTCGCCATCGACCAACTGCCGGAAAGCTGCGGCGGGTTCGCCTCCTTCATCCTCGTCGGCAAGCTGCCGGGCACGACCGATGACGAAGGGCTGTCCGCCCAGCGCACGCTGCACGATCTGCTCGGGATTGCGTTTTCGCCCGCGCCGCAGGAGGTGTTTTCGAGCGATCTCTATCTGTTAGAAGACGCGCTCGACGACGACGCGCTGCTGCACCTGGGCACGGAGCTGCTGGGCAATCCGCTGGTGAACCGGATCGTCTGCGGGCCGATGGACCGCCTGGTCCTGCCGGTGCCGGAGGAGGAGGAACCGGACGCGCCGACCGTCGAAACCGTTTCGTTGGACGTGACCGACGGCGAACTCGAGGCCCTTTCCAAGGACCGCCTGCTGTCGCTGGATCTGGCCGAGATGAAGGCCATCCAGTCGTATTTCCGCGATCCGAAGACCCAGGCGCTTCGCCGCGGAGTCGGCCTGCCGCCGGAGCCGACGGACGCCGACCTGGAAATCCTGGCGCAGACGTGGTCCGAGCACTGCAAGCACAAGGAATTCAACGCCCTCATTCGCTACGTGGACAAGGAAACCGGCGCGGTGGAGGAAATCGATTCGCTGTTCAAAACCTATATCCGCGCCAGCACGGAGACCATCGCGCGCCGTCTCGAGGAAGCCGGCAACAACTGGCTGGTGAAAATCTTCAACGACAACGCGGGCGTGGTGCGCATCGACGGCGACCGCCTGTTCGTCTTCAAGGTCGAGACGCACAATTCGCCGTCGGCGCTGGACCCGTTCGGCGGGGCCATAACGGGCATTTTGGGCAACAACCGCGATCCGCTGGGCACGGGGCGGGGCGGGGCAGCGCTGCTGTTCAATACCGACGTGCTCTGCTTCGGCCCGCCGGACCACGCCGAACCGCTGCTGCCCGGCCAGCTTCATCCGCGTCGCGTCTTCGCGGGCGTGCGCCAGGGCATCGAAGAGGGCGGCAACAAGTCGGGCATTCCGACTATCAACGGCGCCATCGTCTTCGATCCGCGCTACGCCGGCAAGCCGCTGGTCTATTGCGGCACCGGCGCGGTCATGGCGGACCACTACAACGGGAAGAAGGCCTGGGAGAAGGAAATCGCGCCAGGCGACCTCGTGGTGATGGCCGGGGGGCGCGTCGGCAAGGACGGCATCCACGGCGCGACGTTTTCTTCCCTCGGCCTCGACAAGCATTCGCCGCGCAGCGCGGTTCAGATCGGCAGCCCCATCACGCAGAAGATGCTCTCCGATTTCCTCGTCGTGGCCTGCCGGCGCGGGCTGGTCAAGTGCGCGACGGACAACGGGGCGGGCGGCCTGTCGTCGTCCATCGGCGAACTCGCGCCCATGGCGGGCGGCGCCGAAATCTGGTTGGAGCGCGTGCCGTTGAAGTATCCCGGCCTCCAGCCGTGGGAAATCTTCCTGTCCGAGTCGCAGGAGCGCATGACGCTGGTGGTGGAAAAGGAGCGCGAGGCGGAGCTGGCGAAACTGGCCGCGCTCTACGAAGTGGAATCCACCGTCATCGGCCAGTTCACCGATTCGGGACTGCTCGAAATCTCGCACGGCGGGCGGCCCGTCGCGCAGCTCGACCTGGATTTCCTGCACGACGGCCTGCCGCGCAAGCATCTGGACGCCGAATGGGTCCGGTCCGCGCCACCCGCGCCCGTGATTCCTGCCGATCTCGACCACGCCGACGTGCTCAAGCGCCTGCTGGCGAGCGACAACATCTGCTCGCGCGAGGCGGTCATCCGCCAGTACGACCACGAGGTCAAGGGCCGCACCGTGATCAAGCCGCTGATGGGGCCGAAGGGCCTCGCGCCGCAGGATGCGGGCGTGATGCGGCTGGATTTCGACGGCTGGCGGGGAATTGCGGTGTCGTGCGGCATCGTGCCGCGCTACGGCGATCTCGACGCCTACCAGGCGTCCGCCGCCGCCTTCGACGAGGCCGTGCGCCAGATCGTTTCCGTCGGCGGGCAGCTTCCGGAGCCGGGCCGGTTGGGCGAGTCCACGTACTGGTGCGCCAACGACAACTTCTGCGTGCCGGATTCGGTCTTTGATTCCGAAAAGAACCCCGACGGCAAGTACAAGCTTGCCCAGCTCGTCCGCATGTGCCAGGCGCTGGCCGACATGGCCGTTGCCTACCACGTGCCGATGACCTCCGGCAAGGACAGCATGAAGAACGACTTTCGTGCGGGCGGGAAGAAGATATCCGTGCCCCCCACGGTCCTTTATTCCGTCGCCGCCGACATCGCCGACGTGCGGCGGACGGTCACCAGCGAAATCAAGGAAGCCGGCGACGGCATCTATCTTCTCGGCCGCACGCGCGACGAATTGGGCGCGTCGGAATTCCAATTGCTGTTCGGTCCGCCCGGCGGGCAGGTGCCCGTGGTTCGCCCGTCGGAGGCGTTGGCGTTGTACTACAAGATCATGGCCGCCAATCGCGAGGGCCTGATCCGTTCCAGCCACGATCTTTCCGACGGCGGACTCGCGGTCGCGCTGGCCGAGACCGTGTTCGGCACCGGCCTCGGCGTGCGGGTGAGCGTGGATGCCGTGGCGGACTCGCCCGAGGTCGCGCTTTATTCGGAGTCGCCGTCGCGCTTCGTCGCGACGGTCCGGCCGGAGCACCGCGCGCGCTTCGAAGACATCCTCGGGGAGCACGCGCAGCGCATCGGCGAGACCACGGCCGATCCGCGCTTCCGGATCGAATGCGGCGGCGGTGTTCTGGTGGATGGCGCCTGCGCCGATCTCGAACGGGCCTGGGGGAAGGAGTTGTTGTCGTGAGAACGGTGCGCGCCTTGGTGATGACGGGCTTTGGCATCAACTGCCAGGAGGAGATGGCGGCGGCCTATCGCCTGGCCGGGGCGGAGGCCGACATCGTCCACTTCAACGAACTGCTGGCGGGGAAGGCCGCGATCCGCGGCTACGACGTGATCAACTTTCCGGGCGGGTTTTCCTTCGGCGACGATCTTGGCGCGGGCAAGGCGCTGGCCAACAAGATGCGCTTCTGCAAGCTGGCCTCCGGCCGCACGCTGCTCGACGAAATCGGCGACCACGTCGCGGCGGGCGGATTCGTTCTCGGCGTCTGCAACGGCTTCCAGATTCTGGTCAAGAGCGGCCTGCTGCCGAACGTCGGCGGGACTTTCGAGCAGGAGGTCTCCCTGATCGTGAACGACAGCGGAAAATTCGAAGACCGCTGGGTGCATTGCCGCATCGAACAGCCGGCGCTTTCGCCGTTTCTCGGATCCACGCCCCCCCACGACCTTGCGTCGTGGGAGGCAAAGGTCGGATCCTCGCCCCCCGCGCAAAAACCTACCATTCTCTCCCTCCCCGTCCGCCACAAGGAAGGCAAGCTGGTCTGTCGCGATGACGCGATCCGCGGGGCGATTCTCGAACAAGGCCTCTGCGCCCTGCGCTACTGCGACGCCGATGGCGCCGTTGCCACCGAATATCCCGCGCTCCCCAACGGCGCGGAGTTTTCCTGTGCGGCGCTGACCGATCCCACCGGGCGCGTGCTGGGCATGATGCCGCATCCCGAAGCATTTTTGGCGGTGGTCAACCACCCCGATTGGGCCCGGCGTCGCGAGGCGGCGGGCGGAACCGAAGAGGGAGAGGGCCTGCGCCTCTTCCGCAACGTCGTCGAACACATCATCAGGAGAAAAACCCCATGAGCATCCTCCGTTCCATCTGCACCCCCCAGCTCAAGATCCTCCACCGCGGCAAGGTCCGCGACAGCCTGCGCGTGGACAACGCCACGCGCCTGCTGGTCGTCAGCGACCGCCTCTCCGCCTTCGACCGCGTGCTCGACACGCCCATCCCAATGAAAGGCGAAGTGCTCAGCCGCCTGTCGAACTGGTGGTTCGGGCAGACGGCCGACGTCGTGCCCAACCACGTGCTGCGCGCGGTGGACCCCATCGCCACGCTGGTGAAGGAAGTCGAGCCTATCCGCATCGAAATGATCGTGCGTGGCTATCTGACCGGCTCCATGGGCCGCGCCTACGACGCCGGCGTCCGCACCTTCTGCGGCGTGGACGTGCCCGAGGGCCTGAAGCCCAACCAGCGTTTTCCGCAGCCGCTTGTGACGCCGACGACCAAGGAAAAGAACGACCGGGAAATCAGCCCCGCCGAGATCGTCGCCGAGGGCTGGACGACCGCCGAGCGTTACGAGCAGATGAAGGACGTCGCCCTGCGCCTCTTCGAACGCGGCAGCCGCATCCTGGCCCAAAAGGGTCTGATTCTCGTGGACACCAAATACGAGTTCGGCCTGCTGAATGGCGAATTGGTGCTGATCGACGAAATTCACACGCCCGACTCGTCGCGCATGTGGGACCAGGCCGCGTATGACAACGACCCGCTCAAGGTCGAGTCGCATGACAAGGAATACGTCCGCGCCTGGCTGCGCAACCACCGCCGCGACGGCGAATATCCCGTGGCGCTGCCCGAAGACGTCGTGCGCGAGACCACGCGCCGCTACGTGGACATCTTCGAGCGCATCACCGGCGAAAAGCTTGAAATCTCCACCGAAGACCCCCGCGCCCGCCTCGCGCGCAATCTCCACACCGCCGGACTGATCAAGGACGGGTTCGTCGTCTTCGTCATGGGCTCGCGCGCCGACCTCGAGCATGCGAACAAAATGAAGGCCGTGGTGGAGTCCTATGGAGTCTTTGCCGACGTCCGCGTTTGCTCCGCCCACAAGAACGGCGAAGACCTGCCCGCGCTGCTGGCCGAGTACGATCCCGCCATCGAGCCGGGCGCCATTGTCGCCATTGCCGGTCTCTCCAACGGGTTGGGGGGGGCGCTGGCGGCCAATTCCTGCCTGCCGGTCATCAGTTGCCCGCCGTTCAAGGATGGCGTGGACATGCTGTTGAACCTGAATTCCTCGCTGATGATGCCCTCGGCCGTGCCCAACATGACGGTGGTGAGGCCCAAGGAAGCCGCCGCCGCCGCCCTGCGGGCGCTGAACCTGCCGCGCCTGAAAGACCGTTTCCGCAAGGAAATCGTCGAAATGAAGGAACGCCTCCGCTATGATGACCGGGAAGTCAGGGAGGCTACCCATGCATAAAGAAATCTCGCCCCTGGACGGGCGCTACACCAACCGCCTCGGCGATCTCGCCGAATTGTTCAGCGAGCAATCGCTGATGCGCAGCCGCTGCCGGGTCGAACTGACCTGGCTCGAAGCGCTGGCCGCCACCGGCCGGTTCTTCGAGCTGGATGCCGCCGAGCGCGCCGTCCTCCGCAAGGAAATGGACTCGTTCCGCGAGGCGGAGTACCAGAACATCAAGCGCATCGAGTCCCGCACGGCCCATGACGTGATGGCCTGCGTCGAGCACCTGCGCGAGCGCTTTCCCGCCCGGGCGGAGTGGATCCACTTCGCGCTGACCTCGGAGGACGTCAACAATCTCGCCTACAGCCTGATGTTCCGCGAGTACGCGGCCAAGCTTCAGCTCCCGCTGCTGGATGAGGTGATCGGCCGGCTCGTCGAGATGGCCGAGGACTGGCAGGATCTGCCATTCCCCGCCAAGACCCACGGGCAGCCCGCGTCGCCCACCACGGCGGGCAAGGAGCTGGCGGTGTTCATTGCCCGCCTGCTGCGCCAGCGGCGCCAGCTCAAGGCCTTCCGCTTCCGCGGCAAGCTCGGCGGGGCCGTCGGCAACTGGTCGGCGATGGTCGCCGCCGCCCCGGACGTGGATTGGATCGCCCTGGCGAAGGGCTTTGTGGAGGCCCTGGGGCTGGAGTTCAACGGCGTCACCACGCAGATCGAGGACCACGACGCCTGGAGCGAGTGGTTTTCGATCACGCGGCGAATCAACACCATCCTGCTTGATCTCGACACCGACGCGTGGGAATACATCTCGCGCGGATATTTTGTGCAGCGCAAGAAGGATGGGGAGGTGGGTTCTTCCACCATGCCGCACAAGGTCAACCCGATCCAGTTCGAGAACAGCGAAGGCAACCTGGTGCTCGCCAACAGCCTGCTCTCCACGCTCTCCGAACGCCTGTGCCATTCGCGCATGCAGCGCGACCTGTCCGACAGCACGGTGATCCGCAACGTCGGCGTGGCGCTGGCCCACTCGCATCTGGCCTGGCGGGAAACGCTCGGCGGCCTTGGCCGCATCGATCTTGATGCCGCCGCCTGCCGCACGGAGCTCGAACGCGAGCCGCAGCTTCTCGCCGAGCCGTACCAGATCGTTTTGCGCATGGCGGGTTCCAAGGATGCCTACGACCGGCTCAAGGCCCTCACGCGCGGACGTACCGTGACCCTGGCCGACTTCCACCGTCTGCTGGACGAAAGCGCGCTCGGCGACGACCTGAAGGCCCGCCTGCGCGCGCTCGACGTGCCGGGCTATGTCGGCCTGGCCGGCCGCGTCTGCCGCGAGACCCTGGACACCGCGCGAAAGGAGCTGGCGGAGTGAGGATTGCCGTCATCGGCCGCGGCGGGCGCGAACACGCGCTTGGCTGGAAGCTGGCGCAGGAAGTCGGCGCGGAGAACGTCTTCTGCCTGCCCGGCAACGGCGGCACCGCGAACAACCGGCCCATCGCCGAAAGCGATTTCGCCGGCATCCGCGCCTTCTGCGAGGCCGAAGGCGTCGAGCTGGTCGTGGTCGGCCCCGAGGCCCCGCTGGCCGACGGCATTGTGGACGCCCTCTCCGGGGGGCGCTTGCGGGTTTTCGGCCCCACGCGCGCGGGGGCCCGTCTGGAGGCATCCAAGACGTGGTCCAAGCGCTTCATGCAGCGCCACGGCATCGCCACTGCCGTCGGCGCTTTTTTTGCGTCTCCGCGCGAAGCCGCCGCGCACGTTGCCGCGCAGCCGGGCGGCCTCGTGGTCAAATACAGCGGGTTGGCGGCCGGCAAGGGCGTGTTCGTTTGCCGCGATGCCGACGCCGGACTCGACGCCCTGCGCGAGATCGAAACCCGCCACGGCGCCGATGCGCCGGTGGTGGTGGAGGAACTTCTCGAAGGCCCCGAGGTGTCCGTGATGGGCGTCACCGATGGCCGGAGCATCCAGCTCCTGCCGCCTTCGCGCGACCACAAGCGCCTGCTTGATGGCGACGCCGGGCCCAACACCGGCGGGATGGGGGCTTTTACGCCGGTGCCGGACGTCGGACCGGAACGGATGGCCGCCATCGAGCGCGACATCATTGCTCCGACGCTCCGGGGACTCGCCGCCGACGGCATCGAATACCGCGGGTTCCTCTATTTCGGCGTCATGTTAACTGCCGCCGGGCCCAAGCTGCTCGAATACAACGCGCGCCTGGGCGATCCCGAGACGGAAATTCTGCTGCCCGCGCTTGCGGGCGGCCTGCTGCCCACGATTCTCGCCGCGTTCGACGGCACGCTCGACCAAACCCCGTTCGCCGTCCGGCCCGGCGTGGTGGTGGATATTGTGCTCGCCGCCGGGGGCTACCCCGGCGCCATTCAAAGCGGCGTGCCGATCACCGGGATTGAAAGCGCCGATGCCCTGGTGTTCCACGCCGGAACGGAAATCCGCGACGGGCGGCTGGTGGTCTCCGGCGGGCGGGTACTCAATGTCGTGGCGCATGGCGCGGACCTGGCCGAAGCCCGCCGCAAGGCGTGTGCCGCGTGCGAGCAAATCCATTTCGATGGAATGCAATACCGCCGCGACATTGGCCAGGGGAGGGGACCGGCGTGAAGCCCCGCGTGGCCATTCTGATATCCGGGCGCGGCAGCAACATGGTCGCGCTGGCGCGAAGCGCCCGCGACGGCATCTTGGCCGGTCATTGCGAAATCGCCGCCGTGATCTCCAGCCGCCCGGCCGCGCCGGGACTGGACATGGCGCGCGCCATGGGACTGGAAACCGTCGCGCTCGACGCCAAAGCCATGGGCAAGGAAGCCTACGAAGATGCGCTCCTCGCCGCGCTGGCGAAAGCGCGTGCCGACGTCGTCGTACTCGCGGGCTACATGCGCATTCTCACTCCACGCGTCATCGCGGCCTATCGCGGGCGCATTCTCAACATCCATCCCGCCGACACGAAACTCCACCAGGGGCTGCACGGCTACGACTGGGCGTTTGAAAACAAACTCCCCGCCACGAAGATCACGGTGCACCTCGTGGACGAAGGCCTCGACACGGGAACCATCCTCGCCCAGCGCGAGGTGGACCTGCGCGGCGCGGACACCCTCGCCGAAGTCGAACGCCGCGGCCTCGCCGTCGAACACGAGCTCTATGCGGAAACCTTGCGGGACTTCCTTCCAGAGGTCAGAGGTCAGAGGGCAGAGGCCAGATGTTCCAATCCTGTTGATGCTGTAAATCCTGTCATCCTGTCTAACCCGGCTGTTTCTTCTTCCCCGACTTCTGGCCTTCGATCTCTGTCTTCGCCCGTTGCTAGCCTGACCTCTGACCTCTAACCTCTGACCTCTACATATGTGCGGAATCCTCGGAATCATCGGACACGACAACATCGCCGCCACGTTGCTGGAGGGCCTGACCAGCATCCAGCACCGCGGCCAGGATGCCGCCGGCATCGTCACCTTCAATCACCGCTTCCACCTGCACAAGGCGGACGGACTGGTTACACAG
Source organism: uncultured Verrucomicrobiota bacterium (assembly GCA_964399775.1). GTDB lineage: Bacteria > Verrucomicrobiota > Kiritimatiellia > CAIQIC01 > Lenti-01 > Lenti-01. The sequence continues at coordinate 3,820 of CAYNSH010000034.1, read as the reverse complement.
GCCTTCAAGAAAGTGGACCTGGCGCGATTTGCCGGCGCCTGCGGCCTCGGGCACGTGCGCTACGCCACGCAAGGCTCCACCGACGTGCTCGACGCCCAGCCCACCGTGGTGATGTATCCCTTCGGACTCGCCATGGTCCACAACGGCAACGTCGTCAACTTCAACCAGCTCAAGCAGACCCTGTGCGAGGACGCCCACCGGCTGCTCGACACTTCCAACGACGTCGCGCTGATCCTCTACGCCTTTGCTGCCGCCCTGGAGAAGAAGAACCTCAAAGAGCTGTCGCCCGACGACATTTTCGATTCGGTGCAGACCGTCCAGGAGCTGGTGCAGGGCGCGTATTCGGCGCTGACGATCATCGCCGGCCACGGGCTGCTGGCCTTCACCGATCCGCACGGCATCCGCCCGCTGGTCCTCGGGCAGAAATACACCGACAAAGGCATGGTCTACGCCTTCGCCTCCGAGACCGACTGCTTCGACTATCTCGGGTTCGAAGTGATCCGCGACCTGCGCCCCGGCGAAGCCGTGCTGATTGATAACGAAGGCAAGGTGCACAGCCGCATCTGCCGCGCCGAAAAACAGGCCTTCTGCGTGTTTGAGTACATCTACTTTGCCCGCGAGGATTCCGTCATCAACGGCCGCCTCGTCGCCACCGAGCGCGTGCGCATCGGCCGCCAGCTCGCCGAGCAGGTGAAGAAGGCCGGGCTCGAGCCCGATCTGGTGATCGACGTGCCGTCGTCCGCCTACTTCTTTGCGTCCGGCATGGCGGAGGCGCTGGGCGTACCGTACCGGCGTGGACTGGCCAAGAACAACCACGTCGGCCGCAGCTTCATCGTGCCGACGCAGGCGCGGCGCGAGAAGGTCGTGCGCCAGAAGCTCAATCCGCTGAAAGACGTCGTGCGCGGCAAGAAGGTCGCCGTGGTGGACGATTCGATCGTGCGCGGCACCACCTCCAAGCACATCGTGAAGCTGCTGCGCGAGAGCGGGGCGAAGGAAATCTACTTCATCTCCGCCGCGCCGCCGATCACCTGCCCGTGCATCTACGGCATCGACATGTCGGTCAAGCGCGAGATCATCGCCGCCCACTACGATCCCGGCCAGATTGCCCGCTATCTCGACGCGGACGCCGTCATCTACCAATCGCTCGACGACCTGCGCGCGCTCTACCACGATTTGCCCTGCTGCTACGCCTGCTTCTCGGGCGAATATCCCACCGGCGCCTCCGAAGACATGGTTCGCCAAATCGAACAGGAGAAGGAATGCTCCACCCGGAAATAGATTTCATCGCCGTTCTCGATTTCGGCGGGCAATACGCGCACCTGATCGCCAACCGCGTGCGCGGGCTGGGCGTCTATTCCATCGTGGTCCAGCCCGAGGAATTCGACGCCGACATGGCCGAGCGCGCCGCCGGGGTGATTCTCTCCGGCGGGCCGCAGTCGGTGACGGACGCGCACGTGGCCCTGATGCGTCCGCGGCTCGAAGGGCTTGGCAAGCCGCTCCTCGGCATCTGCTTCGGCCACCAGTTGCTCGCCAAACTGTTCGGCGGTGAACTGGCGCATGGCCGCGACCGGCAGTATGGGCCGACCTTGATTCGCAGCGCCGAGGGTGCGCGGCTGTTCGCGGGACTGCCCGCCGAGCAATCCGTCTGGATGAGCCACGGCGACCATGTCGCCGCCGTTCCGCCGGGATTCCGCGTGGCGGCCTCGTCCGACTCCTGCGCCGTCGCGGCCTACGAGGCGGACGGCCGGGACGTCTTCGGCCTGCAATTCCATCCCGAGGTCGTGCATACCCCGCACGGCGGCGCCATCCTGAAAAACTTCCTGGCGCGGTGCCGCATCGAACATCCCTGGCGGGCCGACGGCATGCGCCAGCGCGTCGTCGAACAGACCCGCGCCGCCGCCGGCGACTCGACGCTGTTCCTGCTTGTTTCCGGCGGCGTGGATTCCCTCGTCGCCCTTCAGGTCTGCATCGAAGCCGTCGGGCCCGACCGCGTGCGCTCGCTCCACGTGGATACCGGCCTGATGCGCCTGGGCGAGTCCGACGACATCCTGCGCTTTCTCGCCGCCGAAGGATTCACGCACATCGAAATCGAACGCGCGGAGGCCCTGTTCCTGCGCGAACTCGCCGGCGTGGCCGATCCGGAAAAAAAGCGCGCCATCATCGGCCGCCTGTTTGTCGACGTGCTGCGCGCCAAGCTGCGCGCCCTTGATCTGGGCGACAACTGGAAGCTGGTGCAGGGCACGATATATCCCGACACCATAGAGAGCGGCGGCACGAAAAACGCCGCGCTGATCAAGACTCACCACAACCGCGTGCCGGAGATCCAGCAGATGATCGATCGCGGACTCGTCGTCGAGCCTCTGCGCGACTTTTACAAAGACGAGGTGCGCCTGCTCGGACGCGAACTCGGCCTGCCGCAGGCGTTGCTCGACCGCCATCCGTTCCCCGGCCCCGGCCTCGGCATCCGCCTGCTGTGCCACGACGGCTCGCCCGCGCCGCAATCCTTCGCCAACCAACCCGCGCTGGAGCGGATTCTGGAAGAGTGTATTACGGATCTTGATGGAGACGGGACGCCCCCGTCCCGTGATGGGATTTCAATATCCAATATCCAAGGGGACAGCCAACAGCCGCCCGGCGAGGGCGCCGGGTCTCCAAACAGCCGTAAATCAATTTTGCACGGACGCATCCTGCCCGTAAAAAGCGTGGGCGTGCAGGGCGACGAGCGGTCCTATCGCCATCCGGCGGTGGTCTGGAGCCCGACCGGTCAATGGCCCGGCTGGCCTGTGCTCAACGCCTGCGCCGCGCGGCTGGTCAACCAGTTGGCCGACATCAACCGCGTCGTGATCTGCCTCGACGATCTCTCCGGCGTGGAATTCGCCCTGCGCGAGACCTACGTGGCCAAGGACGGCCTCGACCGCCTGCGCCGGGTGGACGACCTTCTGCATCGGCGCATCGCGCACGTCCCGGAAATTTGGCAGGCCCCGGTCCTTGCGCTGCCGCTGTTCGATTCGGAAGGCAATCAGGCTTTCGTGCTCCGCCCGGTCTGTTCCAAGGACGCCATGACCGCCGACGTGTATCCCATCGCATTGGATTTCCTGTCCGATCTCGCCCGCGAAATCCGCGCCGTCCCCGGCGCGGGCTGCCTCTTTTACGACGTGACCACGAAACCGCCCGGGACGATCGAGTGGGAATGAAGAACCAGCAATGTGAACCGCAAATGGACACGAATGGACACCAATGTAAAACGGAAACCATTTGCGTAGATTCGCGTTCATTCGCGGTGACATTTCCAGGAATAGAAGCATGAAAAAGCAAATCCAGAACGCTTGTTGGCTCGGAGAAGACGCCTGGTTCCATTGGGGAACGATCCATGTCGATGGCGGCCGCATCGAAAAGCTGGACAGCGACTATGCCAGCGACGATCCCGCGAAGGGCCCCGCCGTCGCCGTCCTGCGCTGGCCTGCCGCCGCGCGACGGCTCGACGCGGAGGGACTCATCATTGTTCCCGGCCTGATCGATGCCCACGTGCACCTGCGCGAGCCGGGTCAGGTGCACAAGGAAGGCATTGCCAATGGCACGCTCGCCGCGCTCAAGGGCGGCGTGACCACCGTCCTCGACATGCCCAACAACGTCCCGCCCTGCACCACCCGCGAACGTTTCGAGGAAAAGCGCGCGCTGTTCGCGGAAAAATCCCGCGTCAACTACGGCCTCTTCCTGCAGGCGACACCCGGCGGCCCGCAGGCCCCGAAGAACTCCGCCGGCGTCAAAATCTACATGGCCCAATCGTCCGCTCTCGACGCCCTGCGCGACGTGGATGCCC
>CAYNSH010000033.1:0-33386 GCA_964399775.1 uncultured Verrucomicrobiota bacterium | reverse complement strand
CCGGATTCTACCTTATCCAAGGCACTTTTTTGTCTAGCCAACGGGGTGCACTTCATCCACCACCAATCCACCATTCCAATTTCCCACTCTGCGGGCATTTCATCATGGTGTAATGCGGATCATCGGGTATATTGGAGCGCAGAGGCCTTCGACCACCACAAGGAGGAAGGAAAAGGGACACGGTTTTGCAGGGTTGCCATGCGTGCAAGACGGCTCATTTGGCTGATGATTGGTGTTCTGCTCGGCGGCGGAGTCCATCTCGCTGCCGGAACTGCCCTTCAGCAAGTGGCGCAGCAGGACTTGAACGGACTGGGCGCCAATCAGGTCGAGTATCAAACCACGAACGTGGTTCGGATCCGGTCGAGCAGTGATTCGTCCGCCTACAACCGGAAGGCGATGTTTCTGTTCAACCTGGCTTCCTTGGATGGGCGCGACCTGACGGATCAATACATCCATTCCGCCTCGTTCCGGGTCGTGGCCAATGAGCGCTGCGATGAACGGCTTTTCCGGCTGTATGGGTTTACCGACACGGCCGGTGCCAACGATTCAAGCTGGCACGAGAGCATCGAAGATCAGTCGCATCCCGACTGGCCGGTGGTCTATAACGGCCGGGAGCAGTATCCCGCCGGTAACGGCGTGCGCTGGCTGGACACCCGCGAAGGACCAGGCGTCGGGCTGCACGTCGCGTTTTCCAGCAATCTGTTGGATTATGTCCGCTGGGCCGTGGGTCGCCAGCCGGAGTATGGTCACAGCCCCGGCAATCCCGACGGAAAAATCACTCTCCTGCTGGCGGCGCAAACGCAATCGACGCGCAGCTCCTACTATTATGCCCGCGAGTCGTCCATCGCCGCCTATCGGCCTGTCCTGATGTTGGATGTCCGCTTTCCGGTCCTGGGCATGACGGTGGCCGGCGGCACCGTGACCAACCAGGCCACCTATGACTTCGGTACGTTTGCGAATCTTCCCGGCGAGGTGTTGCGCGAGTGGATTCTCCACAATTCCAGCGGCGAGGCGCTCAGCCGTCTGCATGTCACTTCGATTGAACTGACCGGCGACGACGCCTGGGCGTTTGGATTGGATCTGCCCGGCGGCGAAGATTTTGATCTGAACCAGGGCGAAGCCACGGCTGGATACGCCGTGCGCTTCGATCCCCAGGGCGTCTATGGCGTGTTTGAGGACGCCCGCGTAATCGTGATATCCAACGACCCGAATCAATCGCCCTGGATGTTCCACCTCCGGGCCGCTCATCAGCCCGGCCTTCCCCAAGTGCAACTCACCGATCCGGCGGGTCCGACCAACGTGTTCCATGAAGTCACCGACTACTTGCTGCGTGGCACGGCCACGAATGTGGTCGGATCCATGCAATGGATCAACAGCCTCGGCGGCTCGGGTTCATTCCCTGCACCGGATCCGGCCGACCCGTGGGAGGTCCTCGTTCCCCTGCACGTCGGCGCCAATATCCTCACCGTCACGGGCACCAACGAGATTGGCGCGGTGGACTCCGATTCGGTCTCCATCGCGCGTGAGAGTGACGCCCCCTTTCTGGCGATCACCAACCCGGCCGGCTGGTTCCTGGCCGTGTCCAATGCAACGGATTCCTACACGGTCGGGGGAATCGCCAACCGCTACGTGGAAGGTGAGATGACGTGGTCGGGGCCAGATGGAGCCCAAGGCACTTTTCCTGCAGCGGCGGATTGGACCGTGCCGGTCCCATTGGTCTCCGGATGGAATGACTTCCGTTTCACCGCCAGCAACGCGGCCGGACAAACCATGAGCGCTGACGTCGCCATCGTCCGCCAGCCGCCGGGCGCCTTGGCCCCCGGTGACCTGATGATCTTGGGTTGGTCCAAGAACCCCCTCGGCGGCCCCGGACAGACCCTTGGCAGCGACTTCCAGATCGGAGCGATGACCGACATCCCGGCGGGAACCGTGGTCTATTTTACGGACAACGGGTGCTTTGCGGATGGCCGTTTCCTCCACGCCTCCGAGGGGCGGGCGGCTGGCATGGAACACCTGTGTGCACTGGCATTCCGCCGAGCGGTCCCGGCCGGGCGGCTCTGGACGGCGTCCATGACCAGCGACGACTGGACCTGGATCTTTTCCGGACGGATTGCCCAGACCGCACCGGAACCTTATAGCCGGCCCCGGCTGGATGCCCTTGACCAGCTCTACGCCTTCCAGAGCGATGGCCCGAATCCGTTGTTCCGCCCGCGCAACTGGATCGCCGTGCTTGACGATACCGGCGGGTTTGAGGAGCCCGTGGATATGCAGACCGGAAATGCTCCACCCGGGCTGGTCGAAGGGGAAACCGCGCTCTCTTTTACCCTCGAACCGCCGCTGGATCTGTTGCAATTTGACTTCAACCTCTTTCCCGAGTGGATGCAGATGCGTCCGCAGTGGATGAACCTGTTTGCCGAACCCGGCAACTGGCGCAACGAACCCGTTGGTTTTCTTGTCGGCGGGCGCTTTTGGATCGGCGAACTGGCCATGATCGACCTGGCCGTTGATGCAAAACACCACGCGGTATCGTTCAGTTGCGCCTATCCCGAGCGGGTCTACCACCTGTGGGCCACCACCAACCTCGTGTTTGGCCCCCCGATCCAGGCGGCCTCCGGCATCGTCAAGCCGGGGCGCAACACCGAGGAGGTGCCCCATGCCGATCTTTTCCGGTTCTACTGGGCCGAGGTGGAAGAAGACGGATCCTCTTTGTAGACACAAAACCTCTCGACCGGGCCCGGAGAATAACGGGACGGTTGTAGCTGCGCCCGCTGGGCGCGGCGGATTGGAGGGAGCCGCGCTCAACGAGCGCAGCTACAGAGGACATTGATCCCCGACCTCCGACTTCGGACCTCGGACCTCGGCTCCCCTGTCCCCTGTCCCCTGTCTCCTGTCTGCCCCCCCCCTCCTCCGCCTTTGCGATTGAATTTTGCATGCCGGCGGAGTAAGGGAAGCTCTGGAGTGTGACGAACGATGGCGTTGTGTATTCGATGGGGGAACCGGCTGGAATCGCTGGCGGACGACTTGTTCGCCCGGCTTCTCGCGGACAAGGCCCAAACGCCGGCCGAGGTCTTCGAACGCCGGGATTGCATCGTGGTGCCCAACCGGATTCAACAGGCGTGGCTGCAACAGCGCTTTTTGTACGACCTGGACCGCCGCGGAGTCCCCGTTCCCCATGTGTTGGCCAACTGCGATTTCCCGCTGCTGCCGCTGTTCATCCATGACTGGCTCCACCGCATGGACCACCCCGAGGTCGGCGCCGCCCGGCCAAATCCCGAGGAGCATCCGTTTTCCGTCAAAAGCCTGCGCTGGCGGATCTTTGCTTTTCTCTGCGCCGGGAACCAGGACGAGGTCTTTGAGCCTTTGCGACGCTATGTGATGGCCCAGGAGGGCGCGCGGCCCGACCTGCGCAAGGGGTTCAAGCTGGCGGGTCGCCTGGCCAAGCTGTTGGATGAATACGTGACCTATCGCCCGCAGATGGTGATCGACTGGGAGGCGGGGCGCCCGACCGGGACGGATGAAGCCACCGCCTGGCAGCCGGCCTTGTGGCGGATCTTGACCGAAGGCCAGCGGGCCCAGACGGTTCTGTCCGCCCTCCGGCGGATGGAGCGGGACCTGCATCGGTGCGGAATCGGCAAGGTCTATCGCCGGGTATTTGTTTTCGCGCCATCCATGATGCCGGGAACGCATCTGGCCTTCTTCCGCGCGCTGGGTGGACTGGACGGCCTGGATGTTGGATTTTACCTGCTGAACCCCTCGCATGTGGACTGGTTTGATCGGGAGTCGCTGCAAGCGGCGCAACGCAACGGCTTCTCCCTGGAACGTTCGGGGGAGGGATCCGCCGGCGCCGATTTCCGGCATCCGCTGCTGAGCGCCTTCGCGCGGGGCTCCCGGGACCTGGTGATTCAGGCGGTTGAACTGGGCGACTCCCAACTCGGCGGCAGCGAGTCGGAACAACGGGAGGGGTTTGTCCTTCCCGGTGAAGACACCTTGCTGGCGGCATTGCAGCGGAGCATTGCCGAGTGCGACGGCTCGCTGGAAACCGAAGCCAGGCCCTGCGACGGCTCGATTCAGATTCATCTCTGCCACGGCAAGATGCGCGAGGTGGAAATCCTGCGCGACCAGTTGCTGCGCTGCTTCGCCGAAATGCCCGGCCTGCAACCCCGCCACATCCAGGTGCAGGCCGCCGATCTGAACGCCTACGCCCCGTACATCGAGGCGGTGTTTTCCACGCCCGACCCGCGCGCGGACCGCGCGCTTCCGTTTGTGATTGCCGACCGGGTGGCGGGCGGCGAGAGTCCGGCCGCGGAGGCGTTCCGCCGCCTGCTGGATCTCCCGGAAAGCCGCTTTGCGGCGCCGGACCTGGTGGATGTGCTGCGCTGCGAATGCCTGGCCCGCCGGTTTGGCCTGAAGCCGGACGATGTGGACACCTTGGCCGACTGGCTGGACCAGGCCGGCGTACGCTGGGGCCGCGACCAATCCCATCGCGCGAGCCTGACCGGTGCCGATTTTGAAGAGCAAACCACCTGGCGGCATGGTCTCGACCGCCTGCTGCTGGGCTACGCCCTCGGGCGCGATGCCACCGGCCCGGAAGCGATCCTGCCCTGCGACTGCGTCGAGGGCGACGGGGCCGTCCTGCTTGGTCGGTTGGTCCGCTTTTATGACGAAGCCAGGGCCTTCGCGGATTTCGGCTCCAAGGACCATCCGGCGCCGGAGTGGGCCGACCGCCTGGATCGGCTCATCGGCGATTTCTTCATCAGCGACAATGACACCTTCCTGGATATTGCCCTGCTGAAAGGGGCGGTGCGCTTGCTGCGCACCAGCCTGGACGCCGCGGGGTTTACCGGGGCGATCTCCATGGCGGTGGTCCGCGACTTCGTGTCGGGACACCTGGGCGAAACCACCGGCGGGACAGATTTGAGCCGCAACGCCGTGGTCTTCTGTTCGCTGCGTCCGGGCAGCAGCACCCCGCGGCCCATCCAATGCCTGCTCGGAATGGGTGACAGCCTCTTCCCGCGCACGGAGGGCCGTCCGGCCTACGACCTGTTGCGCAGCTCCGGACCCGCCGATGCCCAGCGCGGCGGCCCCCGCCGGCTCGGCGACCGGTCGCCGACCATTGAAGACCGCATGGCATTCCTCGAAACCCTGCTGAATGCCCGCGCGCGGCTGCTGATCAGCTATCCGGCCTTCTCGGAAGAGGACAACGAGCCCGCCGGCGTATCCGTGGCCGTGCGGGAGCTGACGGACTATCTCGATGCGCGTTTCGGGCCGGCAAGCACCCTGCGCATTCGCCACCGGCTGCATGGATTCCATCCGGCCTACTTCGGGGGCGATCCCCGGCGGCATCCGAACTTGTTCTCCTACTCCGACGGCGACCGGGCCGCCGCCGAAGCGTGGCTCGGATCCTCCGCGCACGAGCCCGCCCCATCGCCCGCGCCGGAAATGGACTGTTCGTCGGCGGAGCGCCGCCCCCCATCCAAACCGATCCAGGTGGCGTTGGAGGACCTGATTCGTTTCTTCAAGAATCCCGCGCAATTCCATTATGAGCGGGTCCTCGGCGTTCGCTTGGAAACCCGGGGAATGGCCGCGCTGGCGGATTCGGAGACCTTTTCACCCAATCCCCTTGAGCAGTTCCAGATCCGCGACCGGATTCTGAAGGCGTCGCTGGACAGGGTCACGCCCGAGATCCTGGAAACGGTGCGGACGGAATTGACGTCCGCAGGCCTGGCCCCGCTGGGCGACTGGGGCCGCCGATGGTTTGAAGAGGCCGGGGCGAACATCCAGGCCCTTCTGGATTCGCAATGGGAACGGATGGGCCGCCTGCGAGATGTGTTGCAGGCCCGCCAGAACGCCGCGCCCCGCTCGGTGGCCGTTGCCCTGACCGTGAAGGGTCTCCCGGTGACGCTGACCGGAGAAATTCCGGTCACCGACCTCTCTACCGAGGACGGCGCCCATCGGCCGCTCGCCTTCACCTTCCGCTGCGCCTCGCCCAAGGCGAACGTCATGCTGGGTGCCTGGCTGCAACATGTGCTCCTGTGTGCCGAGCAGCCGGACAGTGTTTCGATCGTGGCCCAGGGCAGCCGCAGCCAGGACATCGACAAGGAAAACCAGGTGGCCGTTTACAACTTTGGCGGATTCTCCATCGAAGGCGATGGGCGATCCCCGGCACAACTGCTGGAAGACTGCCTCGAGGTCTATTTGGACGGGCACCGCGCCATTCCGCCCTTCACGCCGGATTCCTCCATGGCCTATGCCAAGGTGCTGCACAAGTACGAAGCGGAGCCCGGAAAACCCGCGGCGCGCGGGGCGAAATCGCAGCCACCGCTCGATGCGGACGCCCTCCGGGCGAAGGCGCTGGAGGAGGCCGTCAAGGTGTGGATACCCGCGCATGATCCGGCGATTCGCCATGGCGCCGACGATGCCTATTTCCGCGCTGCGTTTGGCGAGGCCGGGCCCTTCGCTGACCCCGATGCTTTCGGACGGCTGGCGGAACAAATCCTGATGCCAATGCTGAACCTCCGGGAACGTCTGAAACCAAGCCGGGAAACGGCATGAGCGACTTTTCCAGCATGGTGTTCACGGAGTGGGCGCCCAACGGTCGCACGCTGGTCGAGGCCAGCGCAGGCACCGGCAAGACCTACAACATCCAAAGCGCTTATCTGCGCCTCGTGCTGGAAACGGGCCTGCCGGTGCAGCAGATTCTGGTGGTGACGTTCACCGAGGCCGCCACCCGTGAATTGCGCAACCGGCTGCGCCAGGTCCTGGTGGATTGTCGCACCGCGCTGGAAAACCGCGGCGGCACCGTCGACCCGCGCGTTCAAACCGCGCTCGATCAGGCTCGGGTCCGCACGGACGCGGACCCGGCAGAATGGATGCGCCGGATTCAAGTGGCGCTGATGGAGTTCGACGGCGCCGCCATTTTCACGATCCATGGCTTCTGCAACCGCGTCCTGGAGCGCTATGCGTTCGAGTGCGGCCACAATCCCGATGCAGAGCTCCTGCCGGGACATCGCCGCGTCATTCGCGAAACCGGCCAGGACTGGTGGCGCGGGCACGCCTACGATGCCAACCAGCCGAATAATCCGTTCGGCGACGTGGAGAAACTGGTGCAGTTGGTCGAGGTCCTCACGCAGCATCCCGATGCCCGCGTCGTCCCTGAATCCAGCCTCGCCCCTCCCCCGGCTCCGCCGCCGCCTCCGGCCCTTCGCGACGACCTGAAGCCCAATGCGCAGGCCGCGGAATGGCTGAACCTGCTGGAATCCACCCGCCGGGCGCTCGAACGAAAACCGTCGGACTGGTCCACGCTGGCCCGGAACCTGCCATCGATTCAATCGGCGTTTGCCGACGCCAGGTGGCATCAGGCCGAGGTCTTGCCGCCCGCGGTGGAACACCTGCTGCAGGCTTGTCGGCAGGTGAAGGCACTCGCCAAGGGCAAATCAATCAACGGCTGGACATTCCCGGCCAGCCAACTGGCGGAACAGGCCTCGCTGGACATCGCCGGACTCTGGGAGCTGCTGCAGGACCACGACGGCGGGCTCCGCGGCTGGTTGGAATCGGGATGCGTCCTGAAAGACACCAGGAAGCCCGCGGCGCTGAAACGACTGATCACCGAAGGCCGCGGCCTGGCGGCCAATGACTTCATGGCGGCCGTCCGGGAAGTGGCCGATGTCGCCGGAGCCGCCCAACTGCTCGAACCCACGCTGCCCGCAACCCGCCTGTTCGCCGAGCGGTCGGAATGGATCGCGCGCAGCGCAACGGCCCTTCTCGGTCAACAGGGAGAAATCGCCCGGAGGCTGGCGGACCAGTACCGCCGGCGCATCCGCGACCGGGCGGCGCTGACCTATGACGCCATGCTGTTCAACGTGCGGGAAGTGCTTCGCGACGAACAGGCCGGCCCGCGACTGAAGAAGGTCCTGCGCCGCGAATTCCGCGCCGCCCTGATCGACGAATTCCAGGATACCGATCCTGTCCAGTTCGGGATTTTTTCGTCGATCTTCGCCGACTCCGAAATGGTCCCACCCGCGCCGCCGCTCCTGTTCGTCGGCGATCCCAAGCAGGCCATCTACGGCTTCCGCAATGGCGATGTGTTTACCTACTTCGAAGCCAAGGACGGCATCCCCGAAAACCGGCGCCATTCGCTGGCGAAAAACTACCGCTCGGAGAAATCGCTGGTCGCCGCCATCAACGAAGTGTTCCGGGATGATGAAACACCTGCCTTCCTGGCCAACGGACAGATTCCCTACGCCGGCGACCTGCTGGCCCAGGGAACGCCTTCGGACCGTACGCTGCTGGTGGATGGGCATCCGGATCCGCATCCGCTGAAAGTCTGGAGCTATGCCACCGCAAAGGGCGAAAGCATCGCCGGCGGCAGCCCCCTGGCCAGGCGCATCCTGGCCGATGTCGCCCGGGAGATCGTACGCATGCTGAAGGACGACCGCCTGGGCTATCCGGGCGATCCCCCGCGACGCATCCGGCCCTCGGACGTGGCCGTCCTGGTCATGCGGCACGCGGAAGCCGAATGGGTTCAAAAGGAGTTGATCCGGCTGGGCGTGAATGCCGTCCGCCAATCCACGGGCCGTGTTTTCGACACCCCGGAGGCCAGCCAGTTGGCCCTGGTGATGCAGGCCATGCTGCAACCCGGGCGCACCGCCTTCCTGCGAAGCGCGCTCAGCGCCGATTTCATTCCCTGCCCCATCGGCTGGATCGCCGGCCTGACCTCATCCGCTCCGGATGCCCCCGACGACCAGGACGCGATGGGCGAACCGCCTCCGGATGCTCCCGACTCCCGGCGATCGATGGAGGACTGGATCGAGGTGTTCCGGGAAAGCGGCCGGTTGTGGCAGACGCATTCGTTCATGGTGGCGTTCCAGCACCTGTCCCGGACGCTTGGTCTCCGCGCCCATGTCGCTGGCCTGCCCGATGGCGTACAGTGCCTCTCGACGCTGCTTCATCTGGTGGAGTTGACCCACCAGGAGGCCCGGGCGCAGCAACGGGGACCGGTCGCCTTGATGCGATGGTTCACACGCCAATTGGAATCCGACCATCGCGATGAGGACGACGATGCCGGTCGGATCCGGATGGCGGACGATAACGACGCCGTCCGGATCATGACGGTGTTCAAAAGCAAGGGGCTTCAGTTTCCCATTGTGTTCCTTCCCACCCTGTGGCTGCGAAAAGCGGAAGCCCGGCGCAGCCGGGACATCGCCCTGAAATATCACGACGACGGTCAGCGCCTGGTCCTGGACCTGGATGTTCAGTCGGAGGATGGCAAAGCCCGGGCCATGGGGGAACGCCTGGAAGAGAATATCCGCATGGCCTATGTCGGACTGACGCGCGCCATCAATCGCGCCGTCCTGGTCGAGGTGCGGGATTCTTCCATTACCCCCGCGACCCATGCCCTGGAACATCTGCTGGAGCGCTGGCGAATGCGAAATCCCGAGGCCGCCGCGACCGATGCAACGGCCGCCGCGAATCCCTCGACGGCAGGTCATGTCGAGTTCTTCGCTCCGCCGCCGGACCTGTTCGACGTCACCCGCTACCATCCGGAAGCCCCGCCCTCCCTGGCGCCCCCCCTGCCAACACCCAAGGTAGACAAGGATCACGACCGCACCAGCTTTACCGCGTTGTCCGCCCACGCCGCCGATCGTCCATGGCCAGTTCCCGTCGCCATGTCCCTTCCGGACGGCGCCGATGTCGATCAGGAAACCGAATTCCCGCCCCCTTCCGAGGAAATCCCGCCGGCCGAAGATCCCCTCTTGTTGATCCCCGGCGGCGCCAAGCTGGGCACATGCTGGCACCGTTTTTTTGAAGTGCTGGATTTCCAGGCTCCCCCCCCCGTGATCGCGGAAATCGTGGACGACGTCCTGGATCAACACGGCGTCTGCATCCGGCCCGACTCGGCCATGCCTTCGGAGAAACAGGCCCTCCTTACCCGCCAGCGGCAGTCCGTTCACGACATGGTTCGCCGGGTGCTTTCAACGGAACTGGACACCGAACACGGCCGGTTCCGGTTGAGCGATATCCCCCTTTCCTCCCGGCGTTCGGAACTGGAGTTTCATTTCTCCCTGCAGCCAGACAGCCCCCGCGCCATCAGAGACCTGGCCGGAATCCTCGAAACCCATTGGCAGAGCCTTGGCCGGGATGAGCACTTTATCGAAGACATGAAGACGCGGACAAACCTGATCCCGGCGGGATTCATGACCGGCTCCATCGACCTGGTGTTTGAACGCCAGGGCCGCTTCTATCTGGTGGACTGGAAATCCAACCAGCTCAGCCGGTGTCCGGAAGACTTTGATGCCCCCGGCCTCGCCGCCGAAATGCGCCGCCACTCGTATTACCTCCAATACCTGATCTATACCGCCGCATTGCACGGATTCCTGGCCGGGCGACTGGACGCCTATGAGTACGACCGGCATTTCGGCGGCGTGTTTTATCTTTTCCTGCGCGGGATTGGCGCACGCGAGCAGGCACCGGGCCGAGGCGTGTTCCACGATCGGCCATCCCAGGAACTGATCGAACCACTCTCCGGATTTCTGGCGGGAGGGGCGTCATGAGCCCGACCCCCGCCCTTCCCGTAGACCCCATCCTGCCCCGGATGCTCGAAGAAGGATTCCTGCGGGACATCGATGTCCAGTTGGTGAGCGCTTTGATCCGCCGCTATGAAGAATACCCGCCCGAACAGGTCCAGCTCCTGCTCGCTCTGGCCTGCCGCGCCACCGATGATGGCCATGTCTGCCTCGACCTGTCCGCCGATGCCATTCGCGATCTGCCCGGACGGACGCCACATCCGCCAACCGGCACCGGCGGCCCAACGGATTCCCGGGCCCTGGCCGCAACCCTCGCGGAGTGGATTCCCGCCGCGGCGATACAACTGGCTGGATATCCCCGGCTGGTCGGCGCGGGTCCCGGCAATGTACCGTTTGTCCTGGAGGGCAATCGCCTGTACCTGCGGCGGTTCTGGAACTATGAACAACATGTCGCCGACCGGTTGCGAGCCCTGGCCGGCGAGACCACGGGCCGGCGAGCCGAGGATTTCGCTGGAGACCTGTCCCGGGCGAATCCCCCGCTGGCCCCCCGGCAAATCCAGGCGATCCACTGCGCGCTGGAACGCCGGCTGGCCATCGTGACCGGAGGCCCCGGCACCGGCAAAACCTTTGTGGCCGCCTATCTGATGGTCCTGCTGGCGCAGCGGCAACCCGACATCCGCATTCGCATGGCCGGCCCCACCGGAAAGGCCGCCGCGCGCATGGCCGATAGCGTCAGCCAGGCGTTGGCCCGATGGGGATTCACGCTGGACATGCCGCCAGCCCGAACCCTCGAGGGACTGCTGGGGTATCGCGCCGGCTCGCCCTATTTCCGGCACGACCGCGACCGACCCCTCCCCGCCGATGTCGTGATCGTCGATGAAACCAGCATGATCGACCTCCCCAAGATGGCCAAGCTCCTGGATGCCATCGGACCGCAAACCCAACTGATTCTGCTGGGCGACAAGGATCAACTCGCTTCCGTCGAACCCGGCAGCGTCATGGCGGAATTGTGCCAGGCCCGCGCGCTGGATGCCTGCATCGTCACGCTGACCGAAAGCCAGCGGTTCCGCCCGGGCTCGCCCGTCGACGAATTGAGCCGCGCGGTCAACGCCGGCGACGCCGATGCCGCGTGGGGGCAGGTCATCCGGGCCGACCGCGGCCTCTCCCGCCATTCCAGCGCCGGCTTCAGTGCCACGAATCCGCCGTCCGCGTTCCGGCAACAGGTGCAGGATGGATTCCGGGAATATCTGGAGGCGCGGGAGCCGGAGGCGGCCTTCGCCGCCCTGTCCCGGTTCCGGGTCCTGTGCGCACTCCGTCGAGGCCCCCAGGGGGTGGAGTCGGTCAATCGCGCCATCGAAGACCGGCTGTTTCCCCGCCGCAACCGCGAGTTCTACGATCACCGGGCCATCCTGATCACCCGGAACGATCCCGAAACCGGCCTGAACAACGGCGACGTGGGCGTCGTGCTTCCGGACCCCGGCCGCGGCGGAGAACCGGCGGTATTCATCGAAGGCCGGCCCGCACCCCTTCCCTGCCGACTCCTGCCCGAACACGAAACCGCTTTTGCCATGACCATCCACAAGGCCCAGGGCTCCGGATTCGGGAAAGTGGTGATCCTGTTGCCCGACCGGGAAAGCCCTATCCTCACACGCGAACTGCTCTATACCGCCATCACCCGTACCGAAAGCGATCTGGCGATCTGGTGCGAAGAGCAGGCCTTCAAATCCGCCGTCGCCAAACCCACTAAACGCCACATGGGATTGAAGGAGAAGCTCGATACTCCGCCACATCGGCAAAGAGAATGTCGGGCCAGCCCGTGAGCGATCCTTCTGTAATCCGGCTGAACCCCGCTCATCCGGCTTGAGCCACGTACCGCCTTTCCCTTCCCGCCCATTTGCGAACCGGGAAATGTGGAGTAGGTTGCGACCCTTATGCATGACCCCGTAAATCCAGATGACTTGTTCCGCGCGCTCCCCGAAGACACCCTGTTGAATCCGGCTGGCTACGAACCCGACTTCCTTCGGGGCGTGTTGCGCGCAGAAGGGATCCACACGCTGTTTTCACCCGAATCCACCCCGAGAGGCAATTTGGATATCATCCGGGCCGCGGCGTATCGATCCGTTGAATTGTCGCTGTCGATCGGCATCACCGTCTCCCTCTTCTCCGATCCGGTGCGACGGTTTGCGCCGGACCGCTGGCGTCAGCAACTCGAGGATGGCTTTCTCCGCCAGGGCTGGCTTGGCGGCATGATGATCACGGAGCCGGGATGCGGCACCGACCTGATGGCCTGCCAGACCGAATACCAAGAGTCCCCCCAAGGCCCGCGGTTGACCGGAACCAAGCATTGGGCGGGCCTGACCGCCTTGGCCGATTACTGGCTGGTGCTGGCGCGCGACGGACAGGCCGGCAAGGGATTCCGCTTCCCCTCGCTCAATTTCTATATCTGCCGCGCCACGCCGGAATCCTTCCGCCTGCTGAAGCGCTACGTCACCGCCGGCCTTCGATCCATTCCCTATGGAATGACCCGCATCGAGGCGAGGTCCGAGGTCATGGGACCGCTCCTTCAAGGCAGCCGGATGGAGCGCTTCCGCCGGATCCACTCCATCCTGCAGCGCAGCCGCATTTCCATCTCGGCCATCACCTGCGGCGTCACCGCCCGCCTGGCCGACGACATTCGCCGCCATGTCGGCGAGCGCACTGTTTTCGGCAAGACCCTCGAATCCTTTGGCCAGGTCCAGGTGCGCGTGGCGGAAATCGAAGCGGCCCGCAACATTTCGCGGGTTCTCTTCGAAGTGGCCTGCCGTGAAGCCGAAGCCGCCGACCAGCCCGGTTCCGAAGGCGTCCCCGCGCAAACCGCCAACATTGCCAAGGTGGTCGCCACCGATCTGGCCTTTGCCTCCGCCACGTCCGCCTCCCAGTTGCTCGGGGGGGAAAGCTACCGGATCGATACCTATGTCGGACGCGCCACGGCCGACTTGCGGCCGTTTCGGATTTTTGAGGGCTCCAACGATGTGCTCTGCGAGGCCATCGCCCAGGCCGCCGAAAAAGCCGCCAAAACCGGCGGCGATTCGTTTGAATCCGTCATCGGCCAGGCCTGCGAAGCGGCCGGCCAACCGACGCCCGCCCTCGACGCATTCGGGGGATCGGCCGGAATGGGCGCGCTGCCCCAAGGCGTGCGCTGCCTGGCCGGGCGCATGCTGTCCAATGCCACCGTACTGCGCTGGTGCATCCAAGCCGGCTTGTCCATCGACGATGTCCAGCCGCTCATCCGCCGCATCCTCCGCGATGCATCCACCGCCCACACCGGGCAACACAACGCCGGCCTGGCCGAATACTAATCCCGAATGATCATTCGCCGTTGCGGCGTTTCCAGCGGGGTTCGGCGGGAGCGCAGAGACCGGCCTGGCGCACCGCCGCCACGTAGAGGCCGTCGACGATCTTTTCGCATTCCCTGGCCAGGGCCTCGGACATGCGTACGGTCAAGCGGTTGGATGCGCGCAGATAGACCTTGGCATTGTCCGGATAAAGCAGGCAGATGTTCAGCGGCGTGGATCCGGGATGCCGGCGCAGCACGTCCCTCAAGGCGCGCATGCGCTCTTCGGTCCACGTCCCGACATAGACGTGCAGGCTGACGCCCAGCGTAAATCGCTCCGGAACTTCGTCGATCGGATAGACTTCGTCGACGGTGAGGGTGTTGCCGCCGCCATTGTTGTCCTTGCGAACGCACCCGCAAAGCATGACCGCGGCATCGGGCTGCAAGTGGACGCTGAAACGGTCGTAGGCCTCGGGAAACGCCACGGCCGACAAGGAGCCATCGAGGGTTTCCAGGCGGAACGACATCATCGCCCGCGGAAGGTCTTCGGGATTCTTGGGCTTTGTGAAGCGCTTCTGGGCGTTGACTACGAGGCCGCCGATGCGGGTGCGGGTGCGCTCGGGCAGTTCCGCAAAACCCGCGGCATCGCACTGATTGTATTTTTCAAGTGTCCACGAGCAAGCCAACAACGGGTGGCCGGATATGTAGAATCCGATGAGTTCCTTTTCATGGGCCAGCATCTGTTTCTGGGACCACGGGGCACCGGCGGGCAGATCGGCGTCGGTCATGACCGCCCCCGCGGCATCCCCGCCGCCCAGCAGATCAAACAGCGACGCTTGTCCCGCCGCCTTGTCCTTGCGAATCGATGCGGCATAGCCCATGGCGGTCTCAATGCCCTCGAACAACTGTCCGCGCATCCGTCCGGTGAAGTCGAAGGCCCCGCACTTGACCAGCGCCTCGATCGCCTTTTTGTTGACTTCGCTGTTGTCGATGCGTTCGCAAAAATCCACCAGTCCCCGGAACGGGCCGTTGGCCGCGCGTTCTTTCATGATCGCCTCGACCGCCCCGGCGCCCACGCCCTTGACGCCGGCCAGTCCATAGCGAATGGCCCCCTTGACCGGCGTGAACCGCAGCCCGCTTTCGTTGACATCCGGCGGTAGCACCTGAATGCCCATCTTCTGCACGTCGGCCACCAGCACCGGCAGCTTGTCCGTGTTGCCGATTTCCGACGACAGCATCGCCGCCATGAATTCGACCGGGTAGTTGGCCTTCAGGTACGCCGTCTGGAACGTGACGATCCCGTACGCCGCCGAATGCGACTTGTTGAACCCGTAGGAGGCGAATTCGGTAATCTGGTCGAAGATCTTTCCGGCCTTGACCGCGTTGCAGGTGCCCTTGGCGACGCAGCCATCGACAAACGCCTTGCGCTGGCGCGCCATTTCCTCGGGTTTTTTCTTGCCCATGGCGCGGCGCAGAATGTCGCCCTGCCCCATGCTGAAGCCGGCGAGAATCCCCGCCGCCTGCTGGACCTGCTCCTGGTAGACCATGATGCCGTAGGTCTCGCCCAGGACGGTTTCGAGCAGCGGATGCGGATACTCGATCTTCTGGCGCCCGTGCTTGCGCTTGATGAAGTCGGGGATCATCTTCATGGGCCCCGGACGGTAGAGCGCAATCATGGCGATGAGCTCTTCGATCTTGTTGATCTGGAGCTGCCGCAGCAGGTCGCGCATCCCCTCGGATTCGACCTGGAACACGCCCACGGTATCCCCACGGGCCAGCATCTCGTAGGTCTTGGGATCGTCGAGCGGCAGGTGGTCCGGATCGATCTCGATGCCCGTGGTCAGCTTGACGTTGTCGCAGGCCTCGCGCACCACGGTCAGGGTCTTCAGCCCCAGGAAATCCATCTTGAGCAATCCCGCCTCCTCGAGGGGGCCGGATTCCCACTGGGAAATCACATTGCCTTCCTTGTCCTTCGTCAGGGGGATCAACTCCATCAGGGGACGTTCGCCAATCACGACACCGGCCGCATGCGTGCCGGTCTGCCGCGGCATGTCCTCCAGCGGCGGCGCGAATTTCATGATCTGCTTCGCGCACTCGTTGGTCTTGCAGGCGTCGCGAAAATCCACGCTCTCGCGCCGGGCCTTTTCGAGGGTGGTCCCCGGCACCTCCGGGATCATCTTGGCCAGGCGGTCGCAGTCGGGCAGCGGGATCTCCAGGGCGCGGCCGATGTCGCGAATGAGCGTTTTGGCTCCCAGGGTCCCGTAGGTCACGATCTGGGCCACGCTATCTGCCCCATATTTGCGCCGGACGTAGTCGATGACCTCGCCCCGGCGCGCCTGGCAGAAATCAATGTCGAAGTCCGGAGGAGACACGCGCTCCGGGTTCAGAAAGCGCTCAAAAATCAGGCCGTAGCGCAAGGGGTCGATGCCGGTGATGCCGGTGGCATAGGCCACCAGGCTGCCCGCGCCGGATCCGCGCCCCGGCCCCACGGGAATGCCCATCTGCTTGGCGGCATGGATGAAGTCCCAGACCACCAGGAAGTAATTCAGGAAGCCGGTCTTTTCGATGACGGCCAGCTCGTGCCACAAGCGTTCCGCAATCGTTTTCTCGCGATCATCCCGGGGGTGGTGGATGTCCTCGATGCCGTAGAGCCGGTGCAGCCCTTCGACCGCAATCCGGGTCAGGTATTGCTTGTGGTTCAGGCCATCGGGACACTGGTAGTTGGGAAAGTGCGGATTCTTCTGCCCGCCCAGGGCCAACTCGACATTGCAGCGCTCGGCGATTTTCCAGGTGTTCTCGATGGCCTCCGGTATTTCCCCGAACAGCCGGCGCATTTCCGCCTCGTCCTTGAGATAGAACTGGTCGGAGCCGTACTTCATGCGGTCCGATTCGCTCCACTTGGCCTGCGTTTGCAGGCACAGCAGCATTTCGTGGGGCACCGCATGCTCCGCCCGGAGATAATGAACGTCATTGGTCGCCACCAGGGGCAGATCCAGTTGGCGGGCCAGCTTGACCAGCTTGCGATTCACCCCGCGTTGCTCCGGGAGCCCCTGGTCCTGGACCTCGAGATAAAACCGGTCTTTCCCGAGAATCTCGGCATACTCTCCGGCGAGTTGACGGGCCTTGTCATCGAGTCCTTCATTCAGCGCCTCGGCCACCTCGCCCTTCAGACACGCAGAAAGCGCGATCAACCCGTCGGAATGCTCCGCCAGCAGCGTTCGGTCAATGCGCGGCTTGTAATAGAACCCATCGAGATGAGCCTGGGTCACCAGGCGGATCAGATTTTGAAAACCCCGCGCATTTTCCGCCAGCAGCACCAGGTGGTTGGCCTGCTTGCCGTTCACCAGAACCTTCTCGCGATGGTCGCCAGGCGTGACATAGATCTCGCAGCCCATCAGCGGCTTGATCCCGTGCTTGCTCGCCGCCTTGTAGAAATGCACTGCGCCAAACAGATTGCCGTGGTCGGTGATGGCCATCGCCACCTGCCCGAGTTCCCCGGCCCGCTCCATGAGGGGGCTGTGGTGTTTTTCGCCCCGGTCCAGCGCACACAGCCCGTCCAGCATGCTGTATTCGGTGTGCAAATGTAGATGGGTGAATTTTGGTTCCACGTTTGGGCTCTACTTCGGGGAAAGGGTACCCCTCTCTTCTATCCCAACCGGGGGGACAAAACCAAGCCGATTCGCACCCGCGGAGCACCTCCCTTAACCTATTGCAGAATAGTTTGTTAAGCCGCCTTCGGCCTGATTTCCAGCCATTCCGGGCCATCATATATTTCCGCGACCCCTTCCACGGATGAAAGCCTCGATTTTATCACACTTAATTAAGTGTGATGTTATCGATTATAAGTTATATATTCCAGCAATTGTCATATCTGACTTATAAAGAGTATATAATGAATATTGAAGTCCATTGAAATCATCGGAGTTAATTAAGTGTGGTGAATATAGCTCGATACATGACCGCCAGATTCGGGGCATCGGCGCTTACGGCCCTGGCAATTGAAGACCCTCCGGTTCGGGCCGGTTGAAAATCGCGGCCGGATGAACCGGAGGGATGGGGCTGGCGGGCTAGTCCGGCTGGAGGACGCGGATCTGGTAGAACCGCTGGTGAACGTCCCACGGCGGCGGGAGGGTTTCGGATCCGTCGTCGATCCATTCCTCGATGCCGCCGGTGCCTTGGATGCGGCTGGAGGATCCCTGGAGCCACGTCGGGACCACCAGGCCGTTGTCGGCGTACCAGACCAGGTATTCCCGCTCGGGCCGGGTGGCGAAGCGCACCACGAAGGAGGGCGCGGACGGCCGAGACTCGACCTCGGTCGAGCCGAAGAAGGCATTGGGATCGGTGGGATCGAGGTTGGCAATCCAGGCCTGCTTGAGTGTATGGACGCCGTTGGAGGCCAGGACGGCGTTGACGTCGACGGATTCGGGATCATAGCCAAAGCCGCTGAGCCAGGCATAGGGTACGCCATCGTTGAACATCGCGCCGACGGCTTCAAATCCGAGGGCGAACGTGAACGCGCCGCTGCCGGAGACTTCGACCTGATGGGTCTGGGCCTGGTTGCGCATGCGCCGGGTGTCGAGGCCGGTTCCGTCGACCGCGTCGGTGTTGAAGGCGGCGGTATGGGCTCCGCCGTAGGCCACCTTGGCGGAAACGGTGCGGTCGGGATGTAACTGGGAGAGGGTCATCACGCCGCCGGCGTGCTGTTCGGCCCCGAGATACTGCTGGCCATGCAGCAGCAGGCCGTACAGATCGGGGGAAAGGCCATGGCGCACGTACAGGGCACCCAGGCCCGCGGCCACGGAATAGCTGGCCGTGAACCAGGGCGCATCGGCCTCTAGCGTGATGGTCTTGGTGATGTGGCTGTCGGAGGACTGGATCTGCCAGCCGCCGGTCGCGGGGGAGAAGCTGTAGAGGTTGTTGACGTAGCTCTGCCCGGGGGTGGCCGCCCACCAGTCCTTGAAGGCGGACGTGCGGTACGAGCCGACGTTCCCGTCTTCGGTGTTGCCCTCGCCTTCCCATTCGGTCTCGGAGCCGGCCCAACTCAGCAGGTTGCCGATGACCTGGAAGGGGACTCCGGTGTCGGGATCGCGGACCCAGGCCGCCACCATGCGGCCGCCCATGCGCTCAAAGACCCCGAACACATGGCGGTTGTAGAGCAGGTATTCGTTTTCGCCGTCGAGATCGATGTCCTCCATCACCCGCTGGGCGGTCGAGAGGGTGTCGGCCACGGCCAGCCAATCGTCCACGCGCTGGAAGATGGCGGCCTGGCGCGTTTGGGCCTGGGCGACGGCGGCAAACCCGGCGAGATCCTTTTCAGCGGTATCGGGCTCGATATAGGCGCCGTTGCTGAACTTGGCCATGTTGCCGACTTCGCCGGCATGGAAGGCGGTCTGGAAGACGGAGGCGTGGAGGGTTCCGCGGGCCAGGCGGCCGAGGGCCGTGTCGGTCACGTTCCCCACGCGGCTCCACGCTTGCGAGACCACGCCACCCGTATAGAGCATGCCGTAGGCCGTCGGCATGGGCACCCCGGGACGACTCTCAAATACCTTGCCCATCAGGCCTTCTTCGAGGCCCGAGCCGACATACCAGTTGTCGTAGTCGCCGCGGGTCATGTAGTTGAGGTAGTTGTGCGAGAGCTTCGCGCCGCCGGGCGAGGCGCGGTTCTGGCGGTACCAGGCGTTGCCCCATCCGTCGCCATCGAGGTCGACCTCGTCGCGCAGGATGCTTTCGAGGGTGACGCCATGAATCCAGGGACGGTTGGCCATCCAGCGCAGGTTGCGGTCGTAGGCGTCGGCGACTTCAACGCTGGTGAAGTCTTCCCAATGGCTCAGCAGGAGGATGACCTGGTCCCAATCGCCGCGGGCCTTGCGGTTGAAGAGGCGACGCAGGGGCATGCCGAGGCCGCCGTCGTGGTTCGCAAACCGGAAATCGTTGGCGCCATTGTTGATGGCGAACGTGTCCACGGCGTCAATGCGGTTGATCTGGTAGCCGCGCGTGCCGAGAGCCTCCGAGCGGCCGTACCACTGGAACAGGTGCTCCATCTGGTCGAGCACGGTGGCGCGGAAGCCCATGCCGGCGATTTTGCCGAGCACATCGGAATCCAGCACGCGCTCCGGAGGCCAAAAGACGGAGTTGGTGGTGATCTCGACGCCATAGATGGATTCGAGAAACTCGGAGGCCAGGGCGACGTTGTCGGCGACGAATTCCGGCGTGAAGTACGGCAGGATATGGTCGGAGAACGTGCTGGCCATGAGGGCCACCTGTCCTTCGGCGGCCAGATCGGCGATACGGGCATTCAGGGCGGG
Source organism: uncultured Verrucomicrobiota bacterium (assembly GCA_964399775.1). Taxonomy (GTDB): domain Bacteria; phylum Verrucomicrobiota; class Kiritimatiellia; order CAIQIC01; family Lenti-01; genus Lenti-01. The sequence goes on along the minus strand of CAYNSH010000033.1, from coordinate 13,245 downwards.
CCCATCGCGCCAGGGCTTGCCGGCGGCGGGATCGGCTTCGGCCCACTGGATGGCCGAGGCCAGGGTCGGGGTGATGTGCAGGTTCAGCGGCATGCCAAACAGTTCGTGGGCATCGAGGGGCCGGAAATAGCCGGCGCCGGCGTCGTTGTCGATCAGGTCCTGGATGACGCTGCCGGGCTGGATGGCCTGGTTGCCGTGAATGATCTTGGCGAACTTGGCGCGGTTGGGACGGGCGTCGCCGCGGATCCACTGGCGCAGAACGCTTCCCGGCCCCTGCAGGCCCGCCTGGGCCCAATGATCGTCCTCGGCGATGTAGTCGTTGAGAATGCTGTCGCGGATGTCGCTTCGTCCACCGATGTCGCCGGGTCCGGGCGGGCTGTTCCCGGTGCCGGACTTGGTGGTGAACACCTGGAAGTTCAACACGGACGGATCGCCAATGTAGCCGACATCCACCAGCGCCTGCCGGTCGATGGCGAACTCGACCGCATCGAGCTCGGAGTTGAAGTAGGCCCCGAGGAAGTAGTCGGGGCGTCCGACCACGCCGCCATCCGCGAACAGGTCTTCGGTGAAGACGCTGGTGTTGCGGGCGGGATCGGTGTCCACGTACACCTGCCCGAAGGCGGAATTGTAGACCGCGACCACCAGTTCCCAGCGCATGTCGGTGAGGGTATCGACATCGTCGGGCAGCACGCGCTCGCCGTTGGCGGGATCGCCGGTGTCGACCACGACATAGATGTCGAGGTGTTCGTCTTCGGCGAAGGGCTGCAGGTCGTACAGATCGACGCGGAAGTAGAACCGGTCGTCGCCCGCGGGCGAGGCCCCGCCGTCGCGGGTATAGAACGCGACCAGGTCGCGCGACTCGTCGAAACCGTCCCAGCCGCGATAGACGTCGCCCTGCTTCGAGTTGGGGCCGTCGCCGTGGTAGTAGTCCAGGGCGCGCAGGTCGTCCCAGGTCCAGTCCATGAATTCCTCGCGAACGGGGGTCCCGTTGATTTCGCCGATGACGGGTCCGGGACCGATGGTAATCGAGCCGGGCGGCACCGGGATGTTGACGTTGACGCGCGGGTCGGTGCCGGCGGCCTGATGCTGGAGGTTGTTGACCCCGTCGCCGGTCAGGTCGCCGTCGCCGCCCTGCTGGGTGTTGGTCGGGCTGATCTGTCCGGTGCGCAGGTTGTACCAGCCGTCGTCGAAGGGATCGAGGCCGTAGCGCACCTTCCAGCCGTCGCGCAGTCCGTCCTGGTTGGTATCCCGGGAGAGCGGATCGAGTTCGAGGAACAGGATGCGGGGCCACTGGTTGGTGTTGTGCCAGACGCCGTCGATCCGGCGCGGCCGGCCGTAGGCGGCGAACAAGGCGTCGGTGTTGATGGCGCGCGAGATGATGGCCGGCTCGCCCGCGGCGGCAAGCGCGGCCTGGCTGGCGGGATCCATGCCCAGCAGCAGATGGCGGTTGTCGGGATGCGTGATGTCGAAAGGCTCGGTGGTGCCGTCGGCATGCATCAGGAGCATGTCGACGCGGCCGTTGGCGTTGGTGTCGGCGGCCCCGTCGCTCATGCCGTCGCCGATGGTGTCGGCGTTGTTGGGATCGGTTTCCAGGAACTGGGCGTTGGCCGGCAGGGCGTCGCGATCCACGCGCGAGGTGTTGTAGACGGTGGGCAGGTACATGTCGCGGTTTTCATACCAGCTCCGGAGGACGTTGGTGACGACGCCGGCGGGACTGACCAGGCCGACATCGACGCGCCCGTTGCGGTTCAGGTCTTCCAGGCTGTCAATCAGCCCGTCGCCGTCGGTATCGGCGCGGTTGGGATCGGTGATGGAACCGCCGATCTGGTCGGTGCGCGAGGCATTGAAGTTGTAGCGCGGATGCTCCCAATTGTCGGTCGTGTTGTAGATGGGCGGATCGCGGTCGCCGATGAAGTTGGGCCAGCCGTCGCCGTTGGTGTCGACGTTGGGATCGGTGCCCGCCATGGGGGCCCCCCAGCCCAGCTCGAGACCGTCGGGCAGTCCGTCGCCGTCGGTGTCGGGCATCAACGGATCGGTGCGGCCGCGGATGACCCACATGTGCACGTCGCCGTTGTTCCACGTCTCGGGATTGGTGTCGGGCAGGTTCACCGCCATGGTCTCGAACTCGTCGTAAAGCCCGTCGTTGTCCGAATCGCCGGAGTCGTCCTTGTCCGTCATCTGGCGGAACAACACACGGGTGGTGCGCTGGTTCGAGGCCTCCACCGTGGCGGGATTGCCGTCGGTGTCCATGTTGGCCACGATCGTGTAGGTGCCGGCCTGGAGGTTGGTCCACAGAAAATGCCAGAACAGGCTGTTTCCGACGGCGGTCGGATTGCCGACGACACGCTGGGCGGCCAGGCCGGAAGCCGTCGCGCCCGTCCAGGGGCGGGTCAGGGTGAGGTAGTCGTTGGATTGCACCACGGCGACCACCACGCGCTGGCCGCTGAGTTGCAGCACGCTGCCGGCGGAAACCTCGGACTCGAAGTCCGTTCCGACGCCAACGACCGCCGTGCTGTTGGTGGTGACCGAGAGCGTGCCGGTGAGCGCATTGGTCGAGGACGGAATCGGCGTCACGAAGCCGGTGGAATTGGTGAAGGTGATCCAGACCGACTGCGCCTCGGCGCCGGTCTGCACGCTGATGTTGTGCTGGCGCTGGGCCGGAGCGGGATCGGCCACGTCCGGCAGGATGATGCGGTAGCGGTCGCCGTTCAGATCGAATTCGGGCGGATCGATGATCAGAACCGACGGAGCGCCGGAGCCCTCGGTGACGCGGACGCGCCGCTCGGCGTAGAGGGTGATGCCCTGCCCCGCGGCATTGGCATGGGTCACCACGATTTCATGCTCGTAGTTTGGATCGCCGTTGAACAGATCCGGCAGGGGGAAGGCCAGCTCGTGCGTGTCGCCGTTGATATAGTAGTTGAACGACATCAAGTCGCGGTCCTGGGCCACGCCATTGATGGTGATCAGGAACCGGCTGCGGGTGATGTCCTCGTCCCATTCGGCGAGATTTTCGCTGAAGTGGACCTTGAGTCCATAGCCCTCGAAGACGACGTCGCCATCGGCCTGCGGCCAGGCCACCGTCATGCGATAGTCGGGGCCGCGGGGAACGACCGTGCGCTCCAGGGTGGTGAAACGGCCGTCCACATCGCTCAGCAGCGGATTGGTCGAGGAGGAATATTCCGCTAGCTTGACTCGGATGGTGGCGGACCCGGAGGACGGAATGTTGACGTAGTTGAAGCGCCATTCGATCGGATACTCGCTGTCGATCAGGATGCTGGGATTGACCCGCTGGGCCTCGACCCAGGCGGACGGCCCGTTGCCGTTGGCGGCGCCGGTGGCCGCGTCGTCGTTGCTGTCATCGTTGTCCACGATGTTGTACCACACGCGGCGGACGGTCGGATCGGTGCGCACCACCACGCCGTAGCGGTTGTCATGCAGCGTTTCGTTGTGGGTCGGGAACTTGATCTCGCCCGCGGGCGGATGGGCGTCCAGATAGAACGGCTGATAGAACGTGTTGTAGATGGCCGCGCGCTGGCCGTTGCCCTCGGCGGCCCCGTCGCGCTGCAGGAACGCCCGCGCGGCGAGGAAATGGAAGCCGTCCACCAGCCCGGTACGGACCAGGCCGTAATCGTTGTGCGGATGATAGACCACGGTGGACGGATTGAAGTCCTCGATCTTCCACGTCCCCATCATCTTCGTCTTGCGGGCGATATCCTCCCAACTGTTCGGGAAGGGCGTGTCCCAGCCGGCGTCCGCATAGCCTTGCTCGCGGACCGCGCCCACCTTGTACTTGACCAGGGTGCCATCGGGCTGCGCGGGAATGGAGCCCTCCGACCACCAGTCGTTGGTGATTCCGCCGCCTTCGTCCCAGTTGGCGCGCCATTGCAGTTCGACCACCCGGGTGCTGCCGATGCCCATCCCCCCCGCGCCGTTGGGCCAACTGCCATCGGTCGTGTAGTACACATACACCCGGTTGGCGTGGCCGGCGTTGCCCACCTTGACGTGGAACCAGATGTCACTGCTGGCGGCATTTTCCGGCTCTGGCCAGATTTGGTCGAAGCCATCGTCCGTCTGGAGTTCCGGATGGTGGTAGACGAACACGGGTCCGTAGGTGGAATCCCAATCGTTCTCGGGATCCTCGGGCGACCAGTAGGTGAAGCCGGATTGGCCCACGGTGAATTCGTAGGTCTCCGCGGCCGCCGAGCCGACGACATTGTACGCGGCGTCCCGCGAGCCGAACTTCTCCGGGCCGATGCGACTGTGGAAGTCGGCCTGCTCGTAGCCGAGATAGACATCGGTGGTATCCCAGCCCGGGGGATGGTCGCGCTCGTCGCCGCCAACGTGCTGAATGTCGTTGAGCGGCACGCCGCCGTTGAGCTTGAACATCACGTTGTAGGCCGAGCCGTCGACGTGGGCGCGGAACCCGACGTTCGAGACGCTGGTCACGCGGGGGATGGTGTGCAGATAGGTAAAGGGCGCCGGCTCGACCCCCTCGGGATAGCCGCGGTTGGGCAGGCCGTAGGGATTGAACTCGGCATCGCCGTCGGGCCCGTCCCAGCGGACGTAGGAAACGGTGTCGGCATTCTGTCCGTCGGAGAGCAGTTCGATCGGGCTCCCCCCGCCCCATTTCCACAGGTCGGATTCCTCGGGGCTGCGCCAGGAGAAGGCGAAATAGCCGGCCGGCGGCACGATGACCTTGATCTTGCCATCGGTGACCTGGTGATAGAACTGGGCGCCGCCGTGGGCGTACTGCCAGAGGATGGAGCCATTCGGGAACGCGGTGTCGATTTCGCGGTACTGGCCGGACTCCCAATCGCGGCTCATCATGAAGAACAGCACGTTGGCGTCGCCCTCGGTCATGTCCCAGTTCTCGCGCTTGTCGCGGCGCTCGTAGGCCAGGACCTTGTCGTCGCCCCAGCGGCCGGCCTGGTAGCCGCGGGCGAAGTTGTTGTGAATCTCCACCAGGTTGGGCACGCGCATGTCGCCGAACTGACCGAAAGGCCGCGTGTTGGCGTGGCGCGGGAAGGCCCCGCCACTGTCGCCCAGCGTCGGCGCCTGCCGGTTGCCGTCGGTGTAGATGTTTGGCAGCCCTTCGCGGGTCAGGTTGATCGCATAGTGCAGGTGCTCGTTGAACGCCACGTCGTCGTCGTGGCTCTTGGCGTAATAGACGCCCAGCGCCTTGCCGAACTGCGTGTGTTCGATGTATTCGGACGTTTCCAGCGGCTGGAGGGTCTCCAGCCAGGTCAGGCTGTTGAGCGTCGAGTGCGTCTTGGCGTCCAGCAGCCGCATGCCGGAATCGAAATACTCCCCGTAGGGCGGCGGCTCGCCCATGTGCTCGCCGAACACCATCAGCGAGACGCGCGGCTTGTTCACATCAAACACGCTCTCGCGGTAGTTCGCCTCGGAAAATCCGCGCGTCTGGTTGAACTGCCACTGCGCCTGGCCGATGTAGCCCGCGCTGCTGGTGTCCTTGTCGGGGCCGTACTGGTCGCCGAAGAAGTACGCCGGCACGTGCTTCACTGCGTCCAGCCGCAAGCCGTCGAGCTTGGTGTAGTCCACCAGCCAACGGATCGACCGCATCAGGTAGCCGCCGACGTCTTCCTGGTAGAACTCCGGATTCTCGGCGAGGGTCTGCGCGGTGATCAGCGGGCTGCCGAAGCCGACGTGCCCCTCGGTGGGGTGGTAATCATAGAATTCCGGGTTGTCCGGATGCCTCACAAACGAAATCTTGGGATGGGTGTCGCCCTCGTTGGGACCGAAATTGACATTGGGCGTCTCGTGGGCGATGTCGATCAGGCCCGACAGATAGCGGTTTTGCACTTCCCAGGTGTTGCCCCAGTTTGCGGTGTTGCCCCACGGACGGTAGAAGCCCTCTTCCGTGACCTGCAAATGGAAGTCCTCCGGCAGCATGCCCGGATAAATGTCGATCGGCGTGTTTTCATTGTAGCCGGGGACGTCGAATGCGCGATGGTTCATGATGTTGTCGAAATAGACCCGCAGTCCGTGGCGGTGCGCGGTCTCGACCAGCCGCAGCATCTCCTCCTCGGTACCGTAGCGCGTCCGGCCCCCGGTGCGTTGGGGATTGCCGCCGATGTCGAACGGATCCCACAGGTCGTAGCCCACGGAGAGGTCGCCGCTGGCCTTTTGCGGCGGCGGCAGCCACAGCGAACCGTAGCCCTTCTCGGCCACCTCCGGCATCTTCTCGATGATCTCCTGCCAGCTCATGTTGAAGAACTGCAGCATCACTTCCGCCGAGGCAGACGCAACCAACAGACCCACGGTCAGCAGGCAGGCAAGGGCGAGGGTTCGAGGGGGTCTGGTTTTCATCTGCATCTCCATCGTGTCCATGGGCTCCCGATCGTGACCAAACGTGAAAGGCCGGCCCGTAAAACGGTTTACCCGAACGTTACCCCGTTTCCCGCACCCGGTCAACCGCCAATCCCATCTTTTCGTCATTTTCGATGCCAGCGCGACGGGCGCTTTTTTCCTGCTTCCACGCCATGGAACCATAGGCTAGGTTCACCGCATGAGCATCCGGATTCTACACATCAGCGACATTCACCTGCCCACGCCACCCGGTGCCTTCCGGGGACTGGAGGGCCTGCACCCCAAGCGCCTGCTGGCCTCGGCCAACTACGCCCTGCGCCGCGCCAGCAAATATGCCGACGCGGCCCAAAAGCTCCATGGCTTGAACGAGTTTCTCCGCCGCGAGCCGGTCGATTTCATCCTCTATACCGGCGACACCCTCAATTACGGCCTCGAACGGGAATTCATGGCGGCCGCGCCGCGCCTGGCGGAAACCTTCGCGCTGGCCCGCCACGGCTTCCTGGCCCTCCCCGGCAACCATGACCTCTATGCCAACGGATCGCTCCTGCACCACCGCAAGCATTTTTCGGCCTTTCAGCAGAGCGACCTGCCGGAGGCCGCCACCCCCACGGGCTACCCGCTCGTTCGCTGGATGGGCGACGACGCCGTCGCCATCGCCTTCAACAGCGCCCGGCCCCAGTTCCTCTTTTGGAACTCCAGCGGGCGCGTTCCGGCCATCGAACTCGACGCGCTCGGCGCCCTGCTCGAGCGACCGGATATCGCCTCGCGCCGGCACATCTTCCTGATGACGCACTATCCCTTCGACACCGCCGGCTATCTCCACGGCCTGCGCAACGCCCGCGCCCTGCTGCGCAAGATTAACGGGCGCGACAACCTGATCCTGCTCCACGGCCACAACCACCGGCCCTATACCTATTTCCTGCCCGAAACCACCGTTCCGCTCTACTGCGCCGGCAGCCTCTCCAAGGAGGGCGCCGAATCCTTCTGGCTCTTCGACCTCTTCGGCCACACCCTGAACGCCCGGCGCGGCGCCTGGCGCCAGGCGCGATTCACCCTCGTCACGTGAAGGCCCTCCGCATGGCCCCGACCCTGAAACAACTGGAAGCGCTCGCCATCTGCGTTCCCGCAACCGAAACCGCGCAATTCTTTTTCGGCGACAACATCGAGGGCTATTTCGAAGGCTTCGCCAACGCCACCACCCGTGGATCGGGCTACTGGCTCGGCGGCCACCCCCTGTTGCGCGACATCGCCGCCCGCCGCGGCGGCCATCTCTTCCGGCGCGAGGACGCCCGCGAAGCGCGAATCCTCCCCCACCTCGTCCGCCATCAACATCGCGGCGTCACCGACGAGCTGGCCATCCTGCACCGCCGCCGCGCCGCGGCCATCCGCGTCACCGCCAAAACCCCCGCGCGCCTGGGCGCCGTGGGGCTCTTCGATTCCGGCGCCGGCGACATCGCGCTTGAATCATGCGGCGGCGAATTCCTCGCCCGTTTCGCCGGGCATGCCTTCCACATGGGCGTCGCCGCCTCCGCCGCCATCCGGCCCGTGCCGACCGACCCTGCGGAAAACGGCCGCGCGCTCGCCTTCGACGCCCAACGCCCCGGATGCGAACTCGTCCTTTACCTCGCCTTCGATCCCTCGCGCCGCCGCGCCCTCGCCAAAGCCCGCGCCCTGCGCGATCAAAACGCCCTGCTCGAGCACTCCCGCGAAATCGCCGACATCCTTTCCCGCAGCCGCGTCGTCACCGGCGATCGCGAAATGGACCGCGCCATCGCCTGGGCCAAGTTGACCAGCTACTTCCTCGTCACCGAGGAATTCGGCAAGGGCATCTGGGCCGGCTTGCCGTGGTTCAAAAACAACTGGGGGCGCGACACCTTCATCGCCCTGCCCGGCACGCTGCTGGTCACCGGGCTCTTCCCGAATGCCCGCGACGTCATTCTGGGCTTCCTGCGCTATCAGGACACCCGCCCCGACTCCCCCACCTACGGCCGCATCCCCAACCGCGTCTCCAGCGCCACCGACATCATCTACAACACCGCCGACGGCACGCCCTGGCTCATCCGCGAGCTCTACGAATACCTGCAGGCCACCGGCGACCTCGACCTCGCCCGCCAGACCTATCCCCAGGTGCGCCTCGCCCTCGATTCCGCCATCCGGCGCGAAACCGATCCCGAAGGATTTCTCTGCCACGACGACGCCGACACCTGGATGGATGCGCGCATCCAAGGCGACCGCCCCTGGTCCCCGCGCGGCAACCGCGCCAACGACATCCAGGCCCTCTGGCACAACGCCCTCCTGGTGGGCGAACGCCTCGCCACCCTTGCCGGCACCCCCGACGACGCCCGCCGCTGGCGCGAACTCGCCGACCGGTTGCGCGCCCACTTCCGCCAGCGCTTCTGGAACCCCCGCACCCGACGACTGGCCGACCGCATCGATTCCGCCGGACGCCGCGACGAAAAAGTCCGCCCCAACCAGCTCATGGTCCTGTCCATCCCCATGATCGAGCCCCTGCTCGACGACGACCTCGCCCGCCGCGTCGTAGAAAACGCCGCCACCGAGCTGCTGTTCCCCTATGGCATCGCCTCGCTCAGCCCGCGCGATCCCTGGTTCCATCCCTATCACCACAACGACGACTGGCACCACTTCGACGCCGCCTACCACAACGGCACCGTCTGGGGCTGGAACGCCGGATTCACCGTCACCGCCCTCTGCCAGCGGCGGCAGGCCGAACTGGCCGCCAAGCTCGCCCGCCACCTCGCCCGCCAAATTCTCCATCTCGGCTGCCGCGGCTCCATGAGCGAGCTCATCGAGGCCATTCCCCGCCGGCGCGGAAAACTCGTGTTGTCCGGCACCTGGGCCCAGGCCTGGAGCACCGCCGAATTCGTCCGCAACGCCCATCAGGATTTCGGCGGATTCCATCCGCGCCTGCTCGACGGCGCGCTGGTCTTCCGCCCCCGCCTCCCGCGCGGCTGGCACACGTTCGATGCGCGCTTCCCCTTTGGCCAAGACGCCGCGCTTTCCGTGCGCTTCCGGCGCGACGGCCGGAAGGCGCGGTTCCGCTTCCGCATGGAAGGCCATCCCGTGCCGCTCGACCTGCGCATCTCCATCGAGCTCAGCAACCGACGCTACGACTTCACCGCCCCCATCGCGCCCGGCCGGTCCCACGTTCTGGTCATCGACGGAACCCAGGCCCGCTTCGACCGCCAAGGGGGCGTCCCCGGCATCCGCCTGCCCGCCGTCCGGCCGCTGTCTTTCGCCAAGCCCGTTCTCGCAACCACGCCCCCCTGCCTGCGCACCCGGAACTACCTTCAACGCATCCGCGAAGCCTAGACCGGCCGGAAGCCCCGCATGAACCGATACCGACGCTACGACAAAGCCCAATGGGAGCTCACGCGGGAACGCTTCCACATCACCGATCATGCCCCGCCCGCGGACGACCCCGGCGCCCCACCCTTCGCCGCCTTCATCCCCGACGTGCTCAAGGGCATGAAGCTCGGCGCCCACGCCCTGGTCGCCGACATCACCGCCGCCTGGCCGGACATCGTCGGACCCCAGCTCGCCCCCAACACCCGCCCCGCCCATCTCGAAAACAAGATCCTCACCGTCCACGTCACCCATCCCGCCTGGCTCATGGAACTGCGCGGCGCCCCCGCCCAGGAAATCCTTTCCCGCCTCCAGGACCGCTTCGGCAAAACCACCCTTCGCAACATCCGCTGGACCATCGATCCCGGCCAAGCCCCCCGGTGAAGATTGGAGGGATGGGGTGAAAAGTGGAAGGATGGAATATGGGAATGATGGAAGGAGAAAATCGTGAAATGGCGGAAGGAGGGGTCCGCGGTTTTTCCACGCCATGGAAAATGTTTGGCGGGATTTTCCACGCCATGGAAAATTTTTCCTCCGTTTTTCCACGCCATGGAAAATTTTTTAACGATTTTTCCACACCATGGAAAACTTTGGGCGGGATTTTCCACGCCATGGAAATTTTGTTCACGAGTTTTCCACGCCATGGAAAACTCCATCCGTCGTCCGCAGAACGTGGAGGCGCAGCCTATTTGCAACGGTTCGCTGTCCGCAGGACGTGGATACAGAGGAGTTCTTCCGGGTTTCGCCGGGCTTTCACGCGAAAATAATACGCAGATTTTCCGGAGAAGCCGCTTTGCGGGCGACCCGAGCAGGACTCCCGTCCGCGATAGGTCGACCGCGGAGCGGCAGAACGGAAAAGATGCGGGTTGGTTTTCGCGCCGGCGAAATCCGGAAGAAATCCTCTTTCCCCAACCAACCGCCCTGCTCACCCTCATCCTACTGCTCATCCCCCTCGCCCCCCTTCCCGCCACGGCCGGTTGGATCGAATCCACCCCCGCCGGGCCCATCCTCCACATCACCCTCTTCGATCTCCCCGACCCCTCCCGCACCGACCCCGCCACCCGCGCCGAACTCGCCGTGCAACGCGAATTCCTCGCCCAGGCCCCCGACCTCCTCCGCGCCCGCCAGGCCGCCGCCCCCGGCCGCTACGGCACCCTCGACCTCTCCGCCCTCACCCTCCGCCTCCACCGCTTCTCCGGCATCCGCGTCGAAGGCATCGAAAGCACGCTGCTGGCCATTGCCGGCAACGTCGCCCCCGATGTGCTCTACGTCAACTTCCGACAGTCCGACACCTACATCTCCCAGGGCTTCCTCCACCCCCTCGACCTCCCCGACGACGCCTATTTCACCGCGCTCTCCCCCGACGAAGTGGCCCGCCGCATCCACCCCAAGATCGAACCCGTCGTGCGCCGCCCGGGCCCCGACGGCCAAACGCACGTCTGGGCCATGCCCGGCGGGCCCCCGCTGGCGCGCGTCGTCCTCTACCGCCGCGACCTCTTCGATGCCGCCGGCCTCCCCACCCCCACGCCCGACTGGACCTGGGACGACTTCTACCAGGCCTGCCGGAACATCGCCGACCCCGCCAACGGCGTCTACGCCCTCGGCCTCTCGCGCGGAAAACACGAGTCCTATCTCTGGATGCCCTTCCTCTGGGGCGCGGGCGCCGAAGCGCTTGTCTTCGATGATCATGAAAACCGCTGGCGCGCCGTCTTCGACACCCCCGAAGCCGCCGAAGCCCTCGACTTTTATATCCGCCTCACGACCGAACCCTGGGTCGATTCCGGCGGCCGCCCCCGCCGCGGATACGCCATCAAGGACACCGCCGAAATCTCGATGAAGTGGCGGCGCGGACAGCTCGGCATGATTTTTTCCTACATCGACCAGCGCGTCTTCGCCAACCTCAACCCCGACCTGACCGGCATCGTGCCGCTGCCCCTCGGCCCCGTCGGACGAGGAACCGAAATCAACTCGCGCATGATGGGCCTTTTCGCCGGCGTGACCAACCCGCTCGTGCGCGATGCCGCCTGGGAATACATCCGCTTTCAGCACGCCCCCGAGGCCGCCGCCATCCGCGTGCAGCACCTGGTCGAAGGCGGCTTCGGCCGCTTCCTGCCCCCCGACCTGCTGCGCGAACACGGCTACGACGCCATCGCCTCCTCCATTCCCGTCGAATGGCGCGACGGCCTGCCCATCGCCCTCGCCGACAGCCGCCCCGAACCCTACGGGCGGAACGCCAACGTCATCTACGACATCCTCACCACGCCCATCCGCCGCGCCGAGGAACTCGCCCTCGCCGGACGGCTGTCCGCCGATCCCGACGAGCGCCGCGCACAACTCCTCGATCTGCTCGTGGCCGCCCGCCGCAAGGCCGATGCCGACATGCTCGGGATCATCGAGCCGCGCGAACTGGCCAAGCGCCGCGCCGCCGCCTTCGGCCTGCTGCTCGTCCTCGCCGCCGCCGTCACCCTCGCCCTGCGCCAAGTGGCCCGGATCTTCCTAGGCGACAAAAGGGGTCAGTCCGCCTTTTTACTACAAAGGGGCCAATCCCGGAGTTCAGTCATTCAACGGCGTCCGTTTCAAAACCTACGAATTCCCCGTGCGACTCGTCGCGGCCTCGCGATGTTCCTGCTGCTGCTTCCCGCGGCGGCCACGATCCTGGTCTGGGCCTATGTGCCGTTGCTGCGCGGACTGGGCATGGCCTTCTACGACTATCGCATCTTCGGCGCTTCGCACTGGGTGTTTCTCGACAACTTCGCCAACCTGCTGTGGGATCCCGACTGGTGGCAGGCGCTGCTGACCTCCGCGCGCTACTCGTTTCTGGTCATTTCCATGACCTTCCTGCCGCCGGTGCTGCTGGCCATCCTGCTGCAGGAAGTCCCGCGCGGGCGCATTCTATTCCGGCTGATTTTCTATTTGCCGGCCACGATGACGGGGCTGGTCGTCATTCTGCTGTGGAAGACCTTCTACGAGCCCTCGGAGGCCGGGCTGATCAACCGGATGGTCATGTCCATTCCCGCGGTGGCCTGGCTGGGCATCTCGCTGACGGCGCTGCTGCTGACGCTGCATCTGATCCGGCGGCTGCTGAACCACCACCTCTGGAAGCCGGCGCTATTCGTTGCCGCCGCCGGAGTGCTGCTGGCGGCCGCTCCCTTCGGCCCCCTTCGCGAAATCTGGATTCTGCGGGGGGGACTCCCCGGCGCGGGTCCCTTCGGCTGGCTGCTGGCCCCCCTGCCCGAACCCGTGCGTTGGCTCGACGATTCGCGCACCGCTCTTTTTTCGTGCGTGCTGCCCATGCTCTGGGCTGGGATGGGGCCAGGCTGCCTCATCTACCTGGCCGCTCTGAAAGGAATCCCCGACGACCTCTACGAGGCGGCCGATATCGATGGCGCGTCCTTCACCGACAAGATCCTCTTCGTGATCGTGCCCACCCTGCGCCCGCTGCTGATCATCAACTTCGTCGGCGTCTTCATTGCGTCGTGGCAGGCCGAAGCCAACATCCTGGCCATGACCGCCGGCGGTGCGCGCACCGAGGTGGCTGGACTGCACATTTTCTAC
>CAYNSH010000032.1:0-33500 GCA_964399775.1 uncultured Verrucomicrobiota bacterium | reverse complement strand
TGGGAGATTGGGCGTGCGGGAGGTTGACAGGGGCGGGGGAAAGCGGCTATACCCGCGGAACACTTTTGGTGGCCAGATAGCTCAGTTGGTAGAGCAATGGACTGAAAATCCATGTGTCATCGGTTCGATCCCGATTCTGGCCACCACTTTTGCGCCCATGAATTCCCTGTTCATTTCCAGTGCTGAGTGGCGTGCATCCAGATTGCTCCATGCACCATGTCTCGATACGAATAGGGGTCAGAATAGGGGCAGTTTCATTCATTAATGTCTGCGTGCCGCATTGCCCCACTCACCGGCTCGGGACGTTTCCAGCTTTTTGATCCAAGCGGAAAAGACTGCCCCTCACGGGTCAGTCCCGGCGACCCGATTGTGTACCCCTGCTATCTGATTTCAAGAATAGTTGCGACTGCTCGACATACCTCATCCAGTTCATCTGGATCTAGCGATTCAATCCTTGATTTTAGCCTGTGCTTGGCAACGGAGCGAATTTGATCGACCACGGCAACGCAGACTTCTCCCTGACAAGTGACAGGGATCGTGATGGGCGGGTGTGGTTTGGCTGCTGTGGAAAGGGGAACGACAACGACCGTGCGTCGGAGTCGGTTCAGTGTGTCGTGCGAGAGCACGACACATGGGCGGGTCTTCTTCATTTCCGATCCTTGCGTGGGGTCGAGACTGACCCACCAAATCTCCCCACGTTTGATCTGTTGGTCTGTCATTCTTCAATCCCGTCGTCAAACGCCTGCCACTCCGCTACCTCGCGCACGAGTGCTCGGTCGCGATTGGCTGATCGGCAGGCAGCCGCAAGCACGTCATCCTGTTTGGATAGCTCGCGTTCAAGAAGACGAGTGACAAGACGCGACCGTCGTCGGGCAGGAACGGCAGCCTGAAAACGATGGGCTACTGTATCTGGTATGGATAGTGTCATTCTCATGGAACTACAGTATGACTTATGACTTACGTAGTCAACTCATTATTGAGTGCCCATATGAACGTCAGCGTTCTGGGGACGCGCCACTCGTGGCGACTCTGGAACGCCTTGTTGCGGTTGTATAGGCCTCCTTGAGGCTGGCGTCATGGTGGAGGGAGGCGGGGGTATCGGGAGCCATGAGACCCGGTCGTTGCATCGGAGGCGGATAGATCACCATCCCCTTGGAGGTCAGCGGCAGCGGGCCGGCCTCGGTCAGAGTCAGCGGAATTCCCGTGGGAGCGGCGAATGGGGGAAGGCTTTTTGGCGGTAGTCCACATTTTGACGGGCGAGATCGGGGCGGTCGGCTGCCCGCCAGGCGCGGATGAGCTGGTCGAGGATCGCGATCTGGATTTCCGGGGGGTGGTTCTCGGCGCGGGCCGTCGCGGCCTCCAGATAGGCGGCGGCTTGAACCGGGTCGCCCTGCTTCAAATAGATGCCGCCGATGGTTTCGAGGTAGAGGGGGTTGTCGGGTTCGATTTGGATGGACCGTTGGGCGAGTTGAAGAGCCCGATTCAGATCGCCATTGGCGTGCCACATGGCATAGGCGAGGTTGTTGAGGGCGCGTGGATGTTCGGGATCGAGCTCCAAGGCCGCCTGAAATGCCGGAATGGCGGCGGCATAACGGCGTTGGCGCACGAGAATATTTCCGAGGCCGATCCACGCCTCGGCATCCGGCTGGCCGGAAGCGGCAAGCAGGCGGCGGTAGATCGAACGGGCTCTGCGAAACGATCCGCGCTGGAACCAATAATCGGCCAGAAGCAACCAGTGGTCGTGGGAGGGGTTGATCTGGGGGATTTCGCTGGGTTTGAGGAGTCCCAGGGCGGCCTGCTGAAGGGGGGCGCGGCGGGCAAAGAAGTCGCTGGCGGGAAGGGAGTGGATGATGGCGTGGCCATCCATATACTCGATGGTGCCCTGGGCCTGGTCCCAGGCGATCGGGATGGCCAGGATGGACGGTTGGACGCGATCGGGCGAACGGGGGAGACGCAGAAGCAAGGGCTGTTGATGGTCCAGGTGTCGCCACAGTCCAGATTCGTCGGCCCGAACCGTGACCAGCACCCGGTGGGCATCGCGGGCGGCTTGGCGAAGCCGGTGGGAATGAATCACGCGACTGGGGGAGAGTGGAGCGATGGCCTCGACCTGTTCGCGAGTGAGCCGGAGGCCATGGGCCTTGCCAAAGGCGGCGATGATGGCTTGGTCGGCGGTATCGAAAGGGTCCGTGATGACCGGGATGGGGTGCAAGGCCCGGCGAACCTCGCCCGGCGGCGGGCGGGGGGTGGCGCAACCCGACAGAATGACCAGGAGAAAGCCGCCGAGAGCCCAGCCGCAGAGGTGGACGCGAAACGTGGAGAGGGTCCGCGGCCGAGAATCACGATGGGGGTTTATTGTCGCCGTGTCCGGTCCTCGACCATCGTGATGCCGGGGGTGGCAATCACGAGTTGCAGGGCGCGCTCGCGGGTGGCGTCATCGGGAACGGCGCCATAGAGGTAGGCTTTACCGGCTTGGACACTCACGCTCAAGGTGGCGCGGGCAGTCATGGAATCGCTGTTCAAGCGGCTGTTCGCGGATGCGGCAATCCCTTCATCCGAATTAGGATCCGGAGAGAAGCCGTAGTCTTGGAGGGCCGTGCAGCCACCGGCTACGATGATCAGCAGCACAAGGGCAGAACAAAACAATCGGATTTTCATCATCATATCCTCGTCTGGATTGCCTCGAAGACCCCGCCACCGAGAAGGGGATCCCAGATGGTTCTTTGGATCTGTCCAGGATGCTACAACCGGGGCCGGCGGGATGTCAATGGAGGGTTTAAAAACCATTTCCCACCGTTTCCGGAGAGGGGTATGCTTGGACCATGAGCAAACCACATTCGCACCCTCCGCATCCCCCCCATCGGGCGGGGGCTGGCCGCCCCACTCCCGTGGGCCTCGCAGGAATGGGCCTGGTCCTGTTGGCGTTTGTCGCCTGGGGATTTTGGGCCTGGCGCACCCAGGGTGAAAACGGGAGCCGGTCCGCTCCCAAGGCCGGAAACGTCATCGCGATGGGCCGCAGCGAAATGCTGAAGCTGGGGGATGTCTGGGGCAGCCGCACCGGCTTTCTGGTGTGGAGTTCCTCCATGTTCGGGGCCCATGACCTGGTCCGCTGGGAATGGCCATCGGGTCGCCTGACGCGACTGACGAAGCATCCGCATATCGATCGGGCGCCCAAGATATCGCCGGATGGCCGGCAGGTGGTCTTTTCCCGCTCGCGCGGGGATTGGGCATCGTCTCGGAATCGCGATGAATGGGACGTCTGGCTGCTGGATCTCGATACGAACGAGGAGCGGCGGCTGGTGGAACGCGGGTCCGAGCCCAGTTGGGCGTCGAATGGACGATCCGTTGTGTTTCAGCGCGGGGGGCGTGTCGTGGTCCAACTGGATCTGCAAACCGGAAGCGAAACGGTCCTGCTGCCGGAGCGAGAAGACTGGATCTGGGAGACCCCGTCGCTGGATCCCGCGGGGGAGCATGTGGCGGTGACCGTGCGCGGGCGCAGGCATCGCACATCGCTATTTTCCCTGCCTGGCGGCAAGGAAACGCGCATGGGCCGCGGCTATCAGCTCAATTACGCGCCGGATGGCACATGGTTGGTGATGGTGGAGAGCCTCCGTTCCGAGCCCAATCAGGTGGCTCGAGTGGACCGCGACGGAAACAACAAGCAATTCTTGATTCGCCTGGATGCGCCTTGGACTCACCTGTACTTTCCGCGGATTTCCAACGATGGCGATTTCCTGGTGTTTGGCGCCTCCCCGGACGGGGGCGAATACGACCGGGTGAGGCAGGAAATATTCATTTGGCGCATTGGCGACCCGCCGGAGGATGTCGCCCGGGTCTCCTTCCACACCGGAAACGACCACGGACCGGATGTCTGGATCCACCCCGGGCGTTATTGAGTCTTGCGTCAGTAGGGGCCCGCCTAAACCTTGCGTGCATTTCATAATATCCAAGACCCAATCAGCCGCCCGGTCTGGAATCAAAGGCGGTCTGGAGCCGGGACGCCCCCCGTCCCGCGAACCTCCCCCAACTGCAGAACCTCCATGCGCCCCCCTCCGGCGGTTTCGTTCATCGGTTTTTTTTGCCATTTGGCCGTCGGGGGGATACAGTTGCGTCCAATGAAAAACACCCAAAGAATACTGGTTTGCGGCGTCGTGGTTCTGGGCATGGGGTTGTCGACAACGATTTGGGCGGGGGTTCCGCCCACGGATATCGAGATTCCGTCCAAGATTTCGCTGGCGCATCTGGGCAGCATTGACTCCTTCGACATGACGGAGGGGGGGCGGACGACCGCCCGCCTGTTGTGGAATGCGCTGAAGGAAAACCGGCCGGAGCTGGCGAAGGAGGCCGCGGAAAAGTATGCGGAACTGATTCCGAAGGAGAACTTCGGCAGCGAGTATTCGGCGCTGCAGTGGTTTTGCGAGTATCTGTACGCGGAACCCGAGGGGCGCGAGCCGATGCTGGCGGATCCGCTGGACCGGGAATTCTTTGCCTTCTTCGGCGACAACGATTTTGCCGTCCTGAAGGAGTACCTGGAGCGCAAATACCGCCTGGGGCCGCTGGGCGAGCAAGAGGCGACGTTGGAGGCCAATCGGCGACTGGGTTACCTCGATGATTTCATCCTGTTCAACAATCCGCGGCGGGAGACCTGGGAGCAGACCCGTCGACTGCTGGAGGTGGTGCCGGTGGAGCCGGGGCAGACGATCGCGGATATTGGCTGCGGCCCGGGATACTACACCTACCGCTTTTCGCAGATGGTGGGCCCGGAGGGCAAAATCTTCGCGGTGGACCTCAACGATTTACACATCACGTACCTCTCGAACCTGGTGGAGAAGCTGGAGTTGGCCAACATCCAGACGGTGCTGTCGCGGGTGGACGACATCCTGGTGAACGAACCGGTGGACCTGGCGTTCATGTGCTCGCTGTATCATGTGACCTATCTGACGATGACGCGCGCGGAGAAAGACAGTTTTATCGCCAGCATTCAGCGCGTGTTGAAGCCGGGGGGGGCGCTGGTCATCGTGGACAATTCGCCGTCGGCCGGGGATCAGATGCCCTATCACGGTCCGCACATCGCCCAAGAGCTGATCGAAGCGCAGTTGACGCACTACGGATTCCGGCTGGAATCGTTTCATCAGATCATTCCGCAACGGTATGTGCAGGTGTTTCGCCTGGACGAAGACCGGCCGCCGCCGGTGGAGGGCAACCGCGTGGAGCTGGATGGCACCCGCATCCGGGTGGCGACGCGCCGCGGATTGATCCACATTCCCAACGACAGCTCGCCGCAAGTGACGGTGGAGGGCCGGCGGGCAGCGCTGCTTTTCCACGCCGCGCTGGAACTGGGGGACCGGGATGTGCTGGACAAGGCGCGCCGGGTCTACGATGAACTGGCCAGGCAGGAGCAGTTCGGCGATGAATACACGGCCTTTTCCTGGATTTGCGCCTACGAACTGGCCGACGAGGAAGATCGCCAGAAGATGCGCCGCGGCCTGAACGGGGACTATGTCGATCTGCTGAAGGGGGAGGATTGGGGACCGTTGCTGTCCTACGTGCGCGACCGCTATCGGTTGGCTGATGAGGAGATCGAGCCTTATCGGACGTCCGGATTTGAATGGATCAAGAAACGACACATCCCGGGCGTCGCGGCCCGCACCGAGGCGGATCTGCCGCCGCCGCCGGATGGCGCCGAGGTGGATGAGATCGATGAACTGCTGACAGCGGCCCCGAAGCCGCCGGATCCGGTGCCGCCCGGCGCGGAGGAGACGGAGGGCGAGGCTCCGCGCACGATCACGGAAGTGGCCTTCTGGCGGGACTTCATCCTGTTCAACAATCCCCGCCGCGAGGAATGGGAACAGAGCAGCAAGATTATCGATGCCTTGAACCTGCAACCGGGGGAACGGGTGGCGGACATCGGCAGCGGGCCGGGATATTACACGTTCCAGTTTGCGGAACGGGTTGGCGAAGAGGGGGCGGTATACGCGGTGGACACCAATGCGCGCCATCTGGAATTCCTCCGGGAGGCCCTGGAGCGCCATGCCGCCACCAACATCGTTCCGGTGGAATCCCGCTTCGATGACTGCCTGCTGGAAGAGGATACGGTGGACACGATTTTCATGTGTTCGCTGTACACCATCATCTATACGGCCTCGACGGAGGAGGTCAAAGACCGGTTTGTCGCGAGCATGAAGCGGGCGCTGCGCCCGGGAGGGCGCCTGATCCTGGTGGACAACGACTTGGTGGAAGACGGCGTGATGTCCTATCACGGCCCCTACATGAGCCGGGAACTGATGATCGCCCAGATGCATCACTATGGCTTTGAACTGGAAGAGACTCACCAGTATATTCCCCAGCGGTACATGCTGGCGTTTCGAATGCCGTCGGCGGTGGAGGAGGAAATCGAGCCATGAAAACAGAGCGGGTAGCCATTGGGATCGCGATGGTGGCGCTGGTGGTGGCAGCGGCGAGTTGGCTGCGGCAGCCGCCCCCGCCGCCCAAGGCGCCGGAATTGCCGGCGGACCTGGACCAGCGGTTCAGTGACTTGCGAAGCCAGGTGGACCGCTTGCGGCGCGACGTGGAGCGGGCGGCGCGCGCGCCGGGCGCGCCCGTGGCCTCCGCGGGCGGCGAGGAGTTGGCCGCGCTGCAGGCGGAACTGGCCCGGCTGAAGGATATCATTCAATCCACCGGATTGGAGCAATTGGCCGACAACGGACAGCTTCGGTTTCTGTCGCAACTGCAGGATACGGTGGCGGCGGCGGAAGACCGCCGGGACGAGCGCGGCCGGTTGGTGTTGGCGAACCGGGACCAGCACCAAATGGATCGGGATCGCTACGGAGCGCGCATCGAGCAACTGTACCGGCAGGCGCAGGGGCCGCGAACGGGGGGGCCGGGCGGTCCCGCCCGGACGGACGAAGCGGCCTGGCGCGACATGGAAGCCGCCTTCCAGACCCTGTTGGAGGAGTATCCGGATTCCTATGCCACCGGCATGGTGATGGCGGAACGGGCGCTCAATTCCGCCATGGAGATGAACACGGAAGACGTGGAGGTCTACTATCAGGCGCTGGTGGCCAACGAGCGGTTCAGTTCGGTGGTGACGGACCGCGGATTCGAGGCGGTTCCGGCGCTGCAGAGTTTTCTGGTTCGCAGCTATATCGGGGAGGGGCGGATCCCGGAGGCGCAAGGTTTGATCGCCAGCATGGAAGAGAACTATGGCGACAGCCTGGTGGCGGAGCGAGGGGCCCAGGGGGCGCTGGTCATGCGGCCCGTGAGTTCGCTGGCACAGGAGCTTCGTGGTGCAATATCCGGTGCAAATCGCTAGTTCAAGTTTGCTCAGACCGGCGGGAGGCCTTGAGTGAGCATCCCTTTGTTAGGCGTGGCCGCCGCGCTGGGCAGCGCGTTGTCGTGGGCGCTGGGCGCGGTTCTGATGGATCGCGTTTGCCGGCATTTCTCGCCGTGGGCGCTGACCCTGATCAAGGGCGTGATGGGGCTGCTGATGATGGGCGCGGTGGTGCTGGTGCTGGGCTGGGTGCCGCTCGACCGGCGGACCCTGCTGCTGCTGATCGGTAGCGGCATCCTGGGCATTGGCCTGGGCGACACGATCTATTTCCTGGCTCTGCGGCATCTGGGGGCGCCGACCTTGGTGCTGCTGGTGGTGTGCGGGTTCACGCTGGTGCCCATCGGCTCGATCCTGTTTTTGGGCGAGCAGATTTCCGCGTGGCGCTGGGTCGGCATTGCGGCCGTCATGTCGGGCGTCGGCGTGGTGATGTGGGATCGGATGGAAGATACGGGCGCCAAGACGAATTGGCGGGGATTGATGTGGGGGATTCTGTTCGTCCTGTGCATGACGGCGTCGATGATCATCGCCAAGCAAGGCCTGGAACAGGCGCCCTCCCTGCAGGCGACGCTGATCCGGATGGCGGCCGGAACGGGGGCGGTGATGCTGCTGGGAACGGGCACGCGCAGCCTGGCGCGCTGGGTGGCGCCGCTGAAGTCGCCGGTGCTTTTCTTCAACCTGCTGATGGCGGTGATCGTGGTGACCTTCGGCGGGTTCTGGTTTTCCCTGTATGCCATCAAGCATCTTGAACTCTCCCTGGCCTATGCGCTGATGGGTACCGAGCCGCTGTTTGCGCTGGTGGTGGCTTGGCTGCTGCTGCGTCGCCGCATCTCCGGGTGGTCGATGCTGGGAACCGCTACCGCCGTTGCAGGAATCGTGATCCTATGCATGAACTAACCAAGAACCAGGATGTCGGTGTTTGGCTGCCTTTTGCCGAGGCGTTGGAACGCTTGCGCGGCGGGGATTCCGGTCGCGATGTGCTCAAGGCTTGCCTGCTGG
This sequence comes from uncultured Verrucomicrobiota bacterium, assembly GCA_964399775.1. Taxonomy (GTDB): domain Bacteria; phylum Verrucomicrobiota; class Kiritimatiellia; order CAIQIC01; family Lenti-01; genus Lenti-01. Next base: position 25,177 of record CAYNSH010000032.1, on the reverse strand, counting down.
CCCGGAACGGCGATCAGTCGCAGTTGTTCGCCCTGGCCCGGGAACGCCGTGAAGAGCGATTTCCCCGGCGCTGCGTGGAGGTCCGTAGCGTGGTGGAACTGTCCAACATCTGCTGCCAGCACTGCACCTATTGCAGTATTGGCGGAGACGACTGTCCGCCCTATACGCTGGGGGAGGACGAATTGACGAAACTGGCGGACCATGTCTATCAGAACGGCCGCCGGGTGTTGTTTTTGCAATCGGGCGAAAATCCGTCCCAGGAATTCGTCGATCTGGTGGCGCGGTCGGTGGAACAAATTCTCGGCCGCCATCCGGACCTGGTGATCGTGCTGTGCCTGGGCAAACTGGCGCCGGAGCAGTATCAGCAGCTCTGGGATGCGGGAGCGAAGCGGTACATTTTGAAGTTCGAAACGAGCAACCCGGAGCTCTTCGCCCGGATGAAGCCCCGGGATTCCCTGGACAAGCGCCTGGCCTGCATGGAGGACCTGCTGCGGATCGGCTATCAGGTGGGCAGCGGCAACATCGTGGGGCTGCCGGGGCAGACGCTTGAAGACCTGCTCGACGACATGGAACTGCTGGGTCGCTACGATCTGGCCATGAATAGCGCGTCCGTCTTCATCCCGGGCGAAACCACGCCGCTGCGGGATGAGCCGCCCGGGGACGTGGACCTGACGCTGAACAGCATGGCGCTCATGCGCATTTTGCATCCGGGCCGGCTGATTCCCACGACCAGTTCGCTGGACCGCTACCGCGAAGACGGCCAATGGCTGGGCCTGATGGCGGGAGCCAATACGGTGACCATCCATGATGGCACCCCGGAGGAATACAAGGAATTCTTCCCGATCTATTCGGCCCGCCGCTATGCGCCGCAGTGGGATCACTTTGCAGACATCGTGAAACGGGCCGGTTTGTCCATGAGCATGGAGGCGCTGCTGTGAGCATGACCATTCCCTCCGATTGGATGCAAGAGGCGGATGCGCGCCTGGCCCAGTTCAAGGCGCTGATCGAAGCGGGGCTGATCTGCAAGAGCGGGGAGTTTTTCCCCTCGGTTCATTATCCGCCGATCACGATGGTTCCGCCCACCACGCAGGAAGACCTGTTCCGAACCTACACGATGCCGGCGGATGGGTTCGTGGATGTGTATGCGCACCTGCCGTTTTGCGCGGGGCGCTGCCTGTTCTGCCACTATCCGGTTCTCTACGGCCCGCAGCCCGAGGCCAAGGCGCGCTACCTGGATGCCTTGGAAAAGGAGATGGACCTCTACATGGGGGTGCTGGGGATCGACAAGATCCGCCCGCGCTCGATCCTGGTCGGCGGGGGCACGCCCACCTACTTGGAACTGCCGCAGTTCAAGCGCTTTCTGGATTTCTTCTGCGCGCGGATGGATCTGACGCCCTGCCGACAGTTCAACTACGACGTGGATCCCGGCACGCTGGTCGGCCCGGAGGGGCTGGAGCGGCTGCGGATGATGAAAGATCACGGCGTGAACCGCCTGACGATCGGGGTGCAGTCGTTGAACGACGCGATCCTGCGCATGATGAACCGCCCGCATGATGTGGCCACGGCGCTGGAGTCGATCGCCAACTCCCTGCAGATGGGCTTCATCGTCAACATCGAGTTCATTTTTGGCCATCCGGGGCAAACGCTGGAGAATTGGGTGGAGGTGATCGAGCACGCCTGCACCCTGGGCGTGGAGGAAATCCAGCTCTACCGGCTCAAGGTCGAGCGCTATGGCGACTTCCAGGGGCCGATCAAGTCCTACAAGCACATCAAGGCCGACGGGTTCCCGAGCCTGGACGACACGATCCGGATGAAGCAACTGGCGATTTCCTGCCTGCGTTCGCACGGCTATCTGGAGAACCTGCGCCGGGTGTTCAGCCGCGAGCGGCGGATTTTCTCCCTCTACGCCCACCGGCAGTGCTGCGAACTGTGCGACCAGATCGGCCTGGGTCTGACGGCGTTCAGCAGCCTGCGCGACCGGTTCGTTCTGAACACGCAATACTTCGAAGAGTACTACAAGTCCATCGACGAGGGGCGCCTGCCGCTCAATCGCGGGCTGGTGCGCAGCCGCGAGGAGCAGATGCGCTGGGCGATCATCCTGCCGCTGAAAAATCGCGACGTGGTCCGGTCGCGCTACGAGCGGGTCGCGGGGGTGCCCCTGGAGCAAGTGTTCCGGCCCAAGATGCAGGCGCTGAAAGACCATGGGCTGATCGAAGAAACGCCCACTTCGATCCGGCTGACGCCCCTGGGCGGTTTCGTGGCGGACGAAGTGGCCGAACAGTTCAACGAGCCGGCCTATGTCCCGTACCCGCGCGACGAATACACCGAAGGCCCGCTGAATCCGTACCGGAACGCGGATCCTTTTGCTGCAACCGATCCAGACCTGCAAGACCAAGACGGTTCCAACCGCGAAGGAGGAGCATCATGAAGCTAAAGAGTCGAATGGCTGCGCTGGGCACAGCCCTGATGGTTGTCGCGCTGTCGGCATTGCTTGCCGGCTGCCTGTTTCCGCCGGAACCGTTCCCGCCGGGACCCGGGCCAGCACCCTTTGGCCCTGGTCCCGGACCCGGGCCCCGGCCACCGTTCCCGCCGCGATAATTGACGATTGCTTCGTCACGCCCTTCACATCACCAAGCAGGGATGCCCACGGCGTCATGGTTGACACCGCGCCTCCTCCGCCGAATGGCGGTGGGGGGGCTGGCTGTATTGACGGTGGTCGTCCTGCACGCGGGGCTCTTTGGACGCTATCGTCCGGTCAATGTGGATGACGCCTGGACGCTTTCGTGGGCGGATGGCTATGTCAACCGCGGCACGGAAGTGGACGAGGTGTTTTACGGGGGCGACGGCGGCGGGGTCCGGTCGTTTGGCAAGATCTATGGCGCTTTGTACGGCAGGACCCTGAATGTGGTGGGGTGGACCCGGGCGAATGCGCATCGGCTCAGCCTGGCGCTGGCCTTTTGGGGGGCGGCCTGCTGGATGGCGGCGCTGCGCCGGCTGGGCTATTCCAGGCGGTTTTGCGGGGTCTTCGGGTTCGTGCTGGTGATCAGCGAACCCTTTGTGGGCATGGCCCACATGGCCCGGGTCGATGCGCTGGTCTTTCTCCTGGGGGGCGCTTCGCTCCTGGCCTTGACGAGCGGATTCCTGATGACCGCCGGATGGCTGGCGATGCTGGGCATCGAGAACCATCCCATCGGGATCGTGGCGGTGTTGGTGGCGGGGGCGGTGCTGGTGGCGCACGGGAAGGAATGGGGGGGGGGGCGTCGGGTCGCCTGGATGTCCGTCCGCTATGCGCTGGGCGGGCTCCTGGGGTTGGCGGTCTATCTGGCCTTGCATCACCGGGCGCTGGCCAATGTTCAGGCCTCTCTCGCCTACAACCGGGCGGCGGTGTGGGATGTGCCCAACTATCTGTTCCACTACTTCTTCCGTACCCGCTATCTGCGGCACCTGCCGGAACTGGCACTGATCGTGGTGGCGCTGGGGGTGGTTGTCCGCGGCGGGGGCTGGCGCCGCCACCGGCTTGCGCTGCTGGCCATGCTGGCGGCGCTGGCGAGCACGGTCATTGTCCGGCGGCCCAATTTCCACTATGCCGTGTTCGCCTTTCCGTCGGTCGTTCTGTTGTGGTGCGTGGCGGCCGACCGCCTGGGCCGGCTCGGTTCCCTGGCGATCCTCATGGCGGTGCTGCTGCTGCCGCAATATGCCTGGGTGGTTGGCCGGAATCGGGACCATTCCGCCGCGGCGTTCCAGGCGCGAATCCAGCAGTTGCAGGCGCTGGTGCCGCCGGACGACCGGCCCGTGGCCGGCAGCGCCAACGGCTGGTTCGCCTTCCGCGGCCGCGAGTATGTCCACTCGCCGGTCGCCCTCGAAAAGCGCTGGCCGGCGTTCTATCTCGTGGAAGAGGCCGACGACGAGTATCTGGCGGCGGTGCGGCGGCGGCTGAAGCGCCGCTACGATCTGCGAGCGCTGGACCTGCCGGAGGATGCGCCGGCCGGCGTGGCCCTCTTCGAGGCGCAGGCGCGGCCATGAGCCGCCGGGCGGCGGAAATCCCCGCCGGGCCCAAAGTTGAACGGGCCCAAAGTTGAACTTGCCCGCGGCCGGTTTTGCCTGTAGGGATTTTTCCGGTCATGCAGTGGAAGGCACAGAGGGCGAAGAGGGAGCGGCGGCAATGAATCCAAACTCGGGAGTGGCGATATCGGTGGTGGTGCCGGTGTATCGTTCTGGCCGGATGTTGGAGGAATTCGTCCAGCGATTGACCGGCGTCCTGGAGGGCCTCGGGCGCCCGTTCGAGGTCCTTTTGTCCGACGACAACTCCCCGGACCATACGTGGGAGGTCATCAAGGAGATTTGCCGCAAGGACCCGCGCGTTCGCGGATACCGGCTGATGGCCAACGAAGGCCAGCCCAAGTCCACGCTGTGCGGCCTGGCCCATGCCGCCGGCGAGATCGTTGCCACGATGGACGACGACTTCCAGCACGATCCGGATGACTTGCCCAAGCTGATCCAGGCGCTGGAGGCGCATCCCGAAATGGACTGCGTGATCGGCGCGTTTGAAGAAAAGCAGCACCGCGCCTGGCGCAACTGGGGGTCGCTGGTGATCCGGCGCGTGGTGACCCATTCGTACCATCTGCCCGCAGGGGTCCGCTCCACGGCGTTCCGGGCGATGCGCCGCCCGGTGGTGGACGCGATCCTGGCCCACCGCCTGATGAGCCCCTCCATCCCCGTGCTGCTCTATGGCAGCACCCAGAAGGTCATGAACGTGACCGTCCGGCACGCCCCGCGCCGCGACGGGCGGTCCAACTACACGCTCTCCAAACTGGTCCGCCAGGCCCTCGACAACATCTGCTATTCCAGCATGCTGCCGCTGCGGATGATTTCCGTCCTGGGCGCCGCGCTCTGCGCCTTGAGTTTCCTGCTGACGGTGTATTTTCTCGCGAAGTATCTCCTGGGCGTGGTGCGCGAGCCGGGCTGGACCACGCTGGTGCTGCTGATCACGTTTTTCTCCGGGTCGGTGCTGCTGGCGCTGGGCGTCATCGGCGAATACATGGTGCGGATTCTGCGCGAAGTCCGGGTGCGCCCGATGTTCTTCGTGCGCGAGACCGCCGGCGGAGACGGCACCGCGCCATCCGCGCCGCACGGCGGGGAGGGGCCATGAGCAAGGTGCTGGTGCTGGGGGCGGGGGTCTACCAGGTGCCGCTGATCCGGCAGGCGCTGGCGGACGGGCACGAGGTCTGCGTGGCTTCCTGGAGCGCGGCCGATCCCGGCATGGCGTTGGCCCATGACGCCTGGACCGTCGACACGACCGATCAAGACACCCTGCTAAGACTGGCAACGGAGAAGGGCGTTCAGGCCGTGGTCACGACCGGTACCGACGTGGCGGTCCCGTCGATCGGCCACCTGTGCGATCACCTCGGGCTTCCGGGCATTTCGTACGAGACCGCGGTCAAGTGCTCCAACAAGATCCCGATGCAGGAGGCCTTCCAGTCGCATGGAGTGAGGACGGCCGCGCATTGGCGGGTCGATTCCCTGGAAGAGGCGCGGCAGCGCGCGGACGAGGCCGGCTATCCGGTCATCATGAAGGCGCCGGACAGCTCCGGATCCCGCGGCGTGGTGGCGGCCAATCGCCCGGAGGAGTTGGCGGCGGCCTTTGAGCAGGCGATGCGCGTGTCGCGTTGCGGCAGCGTGCTGCTGGAAACGTTGCTGCAGGGCCAGGAGTTTGGCGGACAGGTCATCGTTCTGGATGGCAGGGTGTTGTGCTGCCTGTTTCACAACGACACGGTGACGCCGCCGCCGATCAGCGTGCCCATTGGCCATTCCTGCCCGTTCCGCATGCCCGAGGATGTGGTGCGCGATGCCCAAGACGTCTGCGCGGCCGCGGTGGCGGCCCTGGGCATCCGGAATGCGGTTTGCAATGCCGACCTGATTCTGACCGGCCAGGGCGTGCACATGCTCGAGATGGGCGCGCGGATCGGGGCCACCGGCATTCCGGAAATCATCCGGCTGCATGCCGGCATCGATCTCTATCAAACCGCCCTGGCGCTGGCGTTCGGCGACATGCCGGAGGTCAAGCTGAACCCCGGGCCGGCGGCCGCGTTTCTGGTCGTTCCCTCTCCGGCCACCGGCCGGTTGGTTCGTTGCGAAGCGCCGCCCGACCTGCTCGCCCGTCCGGGCATCGTCTCCATCGGCTTCGATCATCGCTTGGGCGCGGAGGTCCGCCGGTTCCGCGTGGGGCCGGACCGCATCGGCGAGATCCTGGTGACGGCGCCGACCGCTCTGGAGGCCGAGCGCCTGTGTCAAGAGGCCGCGGAACGGTTGCAGATCGACGTGGACCCGTCGGCGTCCCCCTGATTTTCCGGCCATGCTGACGGACTTTCCCCTTCGATACGTGCCGCGGTTGGCCGGCCGCACGGCGTTCCTGTTTCGCTCCCAACGATGGAGCCGCGAGCAGATCGGACGCCATGCGGACCGGCAACTGGTCCGGCTGGTGCGGCATGCCGCGCGGCATGTGCCGTATTACCGCGACCTCTTCGCCCGGATCGGCCTGGATGCCGCCCAATTCCGCGGCCGCGCCGACCTGGAGCGCATCCCGCTGCTGGACAAGGAAACCCTGCGCCGCCGCGCCGAGGAATTCGTGGCGGACGACGCGGAGCGGGATGATCCGCGTTGGACCCGCACCAGCGGTTCCACGGGGACGCCCCTGCGGTTCATGCTGGGGGCGGAATCGCGCATCACCGATGCGGCGGCCACCCTGCGCGCCTACCAGTGGGCCGGTTTTGTGCCCGGCATGAAGGTGTTCACGCTGAAATGGTTTATGCGCGACTGGGAGATGCGCTCCAGCTTCCTGGGCCGCTCGATCAATGCCGACACGATGCGCCTGGATGCGGACTCGGCGGAACGGATGGCGCGGGCGGTCAACCGCCTGCGGCCGGCCTTCTTCCACGGGTATGCCTCGGCTTTCATCCTTCTGCATCGCCTGGCCGCGGACCGCGGGATCGTTCTCCACCCCCCCCGGGTCATCATCACCATCGGGCAGACCGTGCCGCCCGCCATGCGCACCCGGCTCCAGGCGCTTTATGGCGGGGCGCGCATCAGCGACCACTATGGCCTGACGGAAAACAGCGCGTTGATCACGGAATGCCGGCAGGGCACCAAGCATGTCCTGGACGACTACGCCTGGCATGAGTTCGTCGATGAAGACGGCCGGCCGGTCGAGTCCGGGCGAGCGGAAATCGTCGGCACCAGCTATGATAACCAGTGCATGCCGCTGATCCGCTATCGCACCCGCGACTATGCGATGCTGGACGACGGGGCGGCGCCCTGCGCCTGCGGGCGGGCTTTCCGTTCCGTGGTCGCCATCGAGGGGCGCAAAGAGGATGTCCTTCAGACCCCCGAGGGGCGGTTGATCAATTTGTTTGAAGAGCCGCTGAACGAGGCGCGCGGCGTGATGGCCGCCCAATACGTGCAGGAGGCCCTCGATCGGCTGGTGGTTCGCGTCATTCCCGCCGACGATTTCGACCCGGACAGCCTGACGGCGGTGGAGCAGCAACTCCGCGTGCGCGTGGGCCCGTCCATGCGCATCGATTTCCAGGTGGTCCGCGAATTGGAGCGCCGCCATGGCGAGTCGGGCAAGTATCCCTTTTTGATTTCCCGGATCGGGCCAGCGATTGCCCGGCCGGAGGACTATGAAGCCATCCAACCAACAGAGCCGCGGACGAAATCGACATCCGCGCCCGGGGAGTAGACGCATGAACGTGGTGCAAAAACAATGGAATGACAAGGCCGACGAGTGGATGCAATTCGCGCGCGACGAGAACAGCTACTGGAGCCGCCGCCTGCGGGCCATCGTGGGATTGGCGCGCCGGCACATCGCGGCCGGGCGCTCGCTGGATGTCGGCTGCGGCCCGGGCCTGATGGTGCGCCTCTTCACCGAGGCCGGATTCGAGGCGCACGGCGCCGACCTCTCCGAAAACATGATCGACCGCGCCGCGGAGATCCTCGCCCCGTGCGTCGCCGCGCCGCGCGCGCGCCTTCACTGGTGCCCGGACGGGCATCCTCCGCCGCCGCCGGATGGCCAGCCGTTTGACCTGATCACGGCCATCGGCATCCTGGAATACATCACCGACCGCCGGGGCTACATCCGGGAATTGACCGAGCGCCTGGCTCCGGGCGGCATCCTGGTTCTGGCCAACACCAACAACATCCGCTCGCTGTTCATCAGCCTGGCGGTGGGTAGCCGCATCCTGCGTTTCTGGCCGACGCGGGAGTGGGGCGAAACCATCCGCAACCTGGCGCGGACGGGCATCTGGAGCGGCGGGCACATTGATTATCCCAACGCCGATTGGATCTACAGCGCCGATGCCTTGGACGGCGTGGCCCGGGAGTTGGGGCTGGCCGTGCTGGATGGCATGGACCTCTTCAATTTCCGCTGGCTGGACCGCGATCCCTTGAACCGCGGGCCGCTGATGCGCCGGCTGGCCCGGCGCTGGGGATGGAACCACATCGGGGTCTATCGCAAACCGGAGGCGACCGCCTCGCCGTGACGGCGGCCGCGAAACATCCGCTCTTCTGGGTCCGGGTCGCGATCCCCGTCGGCCTGCTGGCGTATATTTTCAGCCGGGTCGACATTCCGGATCTGCTGGAGGCGCTGCGCCACGTGGATCTTCCGCTGGCGCTGCTTTCGCTGCTGATCGGCTATCTCGTCCCGGTGCCGTTGTGCGCCTGGCGCTGGCGAACCCTCATGCGGCAGGGCTATGGCGTGGAGATGCCGCTGGGGTTCCTGGTGAAGCATTTCTGGATCGGCATGTTCGTCGGCTACCTGCTGCCGGGCGGGGCGGGCACGGATGTCTATCGCATCGCCTGCCTGTCCCGCCACCGCGGGCGGGTCAAGGAAAATGCGGCGGTTGTCGTCGGCGAGAAGCTGTTTGTGCTGCTGGCTAATGCCCTGCTGGTGATGCTGGCCTACCCCTGGATCGCCTCGTCGGCCACGCTGCCGGAGGGATTCGATCGGCTGGTCTGGCTGGTCTATGCCCTGGGGTGGCTGGGCCTGGGCCTGCTGGTCCTGCTGACCCTCCTTCGGCGTCCCGTGGGCGACTGGTTGGAGCGGGTCATCGGCCATCGGGTGATGGCCATCGGCCGCCGCCTGAACGTTCAAACCGGGGAGGGCGAGATCCGCAGCCTGCTGCGCCCGTTCACGCGCTGGCGCAACCAGGCCCTCATCTTCCTGTGGACCGTCGGGATTCAACTGATCGCCTGCTATGGCGGGCGACTGATGCTGCTCGCCGTCGGCGTCGACCTGCCATTGATGGTGCACATCTTCGTCTGGAATCTGATGATCTTCGTCTTCCTGCTGCCGATTTCGTTCGGTACGCTGGGCGTGCGGGAGGCGACGTTCATCGCCTTCTTCGGGATGTTCGGGGTCGCGCGCGAACCGGCACTGGCCGCCTCGTTCGTGGGCTTGGCCAGCATGCTCATCACCGTGGGCGTCGGCGGCATCCTCTGGGCGGCGGCCGAACTGAAAAAGCGGGTCGAACCGTCGGCCTGAAGGCGCCCATGGCTGAAAACCCGCACAGACCGGCCCGGCGCGAATCGCGGATCTGGTGGCTGGCGGCGATGCTCCTCTGCGCGATGCTGCTGGGGCTTCGGCCCGTCTATGAAACCGACGATGACCCCGCGATGATTGGACTGCTGTCGGGCCGGGCCTACGGCCAGGCTTTCGACACGGTCTTTCTGGGGCGGCCGGTCATCCGCCTGCTCATGACCGCCTATCACCAATGGCCGGATACGCCTTGGTACGGGCTGTTGATGCAGGGATTCAACCTGTTGTCGGCAGGACTTTGGATCGGGCTGATCCTGAAACGGGTGCGCGCGCCCCTTCATCGGGTGATGGCACTGGCGGGGTTGGTCGCGATGCAGTATCCGCTGCTGCGGCTGAATTTCATGGGGACGGCCTTGGGGCTCTATCTGGCGGCCTTGGCGTGGGGCATCCACTGGCAGGCGGTCCGGGCCCCCTTCCGCCCGTGGCATGCGGGGGCCGGCCTGCTCATGGGCATCGCCTTCATGATTCGCCCCTACCTGGGGCATCTGATGCTGTTCTGCGCCGTGCCGATGGCGCTGCTTTCCCGGGGCCGGCCGAATTTCAAGCGCTTGGCCTGGATGGCCCTGGCGGCGGCGGCGTTGGCGGCCTGGACGGTGCAGGATGCCGCCCGTGCAGAGACCGAGGCCGACCGGGCCTATTGGGAGTTCAATTCCGTGCGCAGCGCATTCTTTGACAAGCCCCACGTGGTTTCACCCCAGGCGCTCGCGGCCGCCGGGTGGTCCCGGCGGGACTACGAAGCGGCCTGGAACATGTGGTTGCACGATGAGCAGCTATTCAGTCCCGAGCGCCTCCGCGACTTCCTCAACCAGGCCCGGCTGGAACCCGGGTTGGTCGACTATGCGCGCCAGGCCTGGACCCACCTGTCCCGCAGGCACCATCTGCTCATGCTGCTGGTTTTGGCGACCGTGATCGGCTTTCTATGGTTCGATGGCCGCCGCTCGATCGAGTCGGACCACGCGCAACCGCCCCGCTGGGTGGCTCGGGTGTCATGGCTCTGGCTGCTGGCGGGCTGGCTGGCGTTGGTGGCGGTTCGCCTTCCGGCGCGAGCCTATGTTCCGCTCTACCTGTTCCTGGGCGTGCTGACCGCCATCCTGCCACCAGGGCGTGTACGCCCGCGGTTATCGCCGGCCCTGCGGCGGGGCCTGCGGCCGGCCGCGGGGGGCGTCGCCTTGGCGTTGGCCGCCATTTCCGTGGGACAGTTGTGGCGCACATCCGTCACGGCCGGCCGCGCGGAGAGAGCCCGGCAACAGGATTTCGTGGCGAATGTCGCGCGGCTGAACGGCGATGAATGGATCGTGCCCATCTCCCCGCTCTATAGCGATCAGTATACCCCGGTGTTCTGTCCCCTGGCCGCGCCGGCGCCCGGACGCCTGATCTCCAGCGGCTGGGTGTTGCGTTCGCCCGCCTACCGCCATGTCCTGTCGTCGGCCGGATTCGCGGGGGGCCGCGACCTGCTGCAACGCGCGATCGATCATCCCGGGGTGGTCTTTGTCGTCCGCCGGGATGATCCCGCTCGAATCCAGTTGTGGCGGCGACATCTGCAAGACCACTATGCCGACGGCCGGACGCTCGAGATCCTTCCCGACTCCCGCCCGGATCCGAAAAGCGCCTTCCTCTTCTTCCGCGTCGCCACGCGCACGAACCCCTGAGGCGCCGGCGCCGGTCGTCTCTCGCCGTGCCCGCCGGGCGCGGTCTGCTGGTTTCCCATGACCGGCCCCGCCGGGACCGGCTACAGAACAGAACCTGCCTGCACGTATCCGCGACCAAGTTCCACTGGAGGGTCGACCTCCGTGTCGACCGTTCCAACAAGGACTGAAACCGCGCCCGCCGGGCGCGGGGCGGAGACTTCTCCATGGCCGGACACTGCCAAGCGCGGTCGCCTGGCAGCACAGAACCGCCCCGCCCCTTCCGCGGAGCGGGAAGGGCGGGGCGTGTTGTTGTTTGGGCTACTCGGCCTGAATCGTCACGGCATGGCGTTGGGCCTGTTCCTCGGCACGCTTGGGGGCGGTAAAGGTCAGCACGCCCTTCTTGAACTGCGCCTTGGCCTGATCCGCCTCCACGCCGGCGGGCAACGCAATGGAGCGCTGGAAGGCGCCCCACGACTGCTCGCGGTGGAACCAGTTGCGGCCCTTGTCGTCGTGCTCCGACTTCTTTTCGCCGCGAAGGGTCAGAACGTCGTCCTGCAGCTCCACGGTGATGTCCTTGTCATCCATGCCGGGGAGTTCGGCCGACACCTTGACCTGGTCGTCGGTCTCGGAGATATCGACGCGGGGCACGAATGCGCCGGGGACCCAGGCGGATCCTTCGTCGCGCTCGGCCAGCGGGAAGTCGCCGAAGAAGTCATCGAACAATCGATTCATTTGCCGCTGGAAATCCCGGAAGGGATCGGCATCCGCCTGACGGACAGGCAGGGACTTGCGGCCGAATCGGGGAACCAGGTTCTTGATGCTCATGGTTTCGCCTCCTTCCTGTGTAGGGTGGGTGTTCTTAGCTCGTCACTTGAATCTTGCGGGCTTTGACCTCGTCTTTCTTGGGAATCGTTACGGTCAAGACGCCGTTCTTGACCCGCGCCTGGATGCGCTCGGAATCGACGGCATCCGGCAGGGTGAAATCGCGGCGGTAGCGTCCGCAGCCGAATTCCTGGCCCAGCGCCTCGAAACCTTGCGGCTTGTCGGGGCAGCTCCAGCCTTCAATGGTCAGCACGCGGTTTTGGACGGTCGCCTCGACCGAGGTGGCGTCCACGCCGGGCATGTCGGCCACGACGGCGAAGTGTTCCGCATCCTCGTGGATGTCCACGCGGGGCACATACACCGGCTCGTTCACCGGGGCGGGGGATTCCTTCTGAATGGCTTGTTCGTTGCTCATGGATTCGCCTCCTTTCCGTACATTATGCGGTTTCGATTGCGATCTTGCGGGGCTTCTCCTCCTCGGAGATCGGGAGGGTGATCCGCAGGATTCCGCTCTTGAACGTGGCCTTCACGCCGCCGGCATTGGCCCGGAACGGCAGTTGCAACGTCCGCTGGAATTCCCCCGCGGGTCGCTCGCGCCGGAGCACCGTCGTGCCCGCGGCCGGCTCCTGGACATTGATCTTTCCGTGCAGCGACAATTCGTCGCCATCCACGGAAATCTCGACATCCTTGGGATCGACGCCCGGCATTTCGGCGTCAATCACCAGGCCTTCATTTGAAGACCAGACGTTCAGCGGCGGATACACACCGCGCGCCCTGCGGGTCTGGGCCGGGCTCTCGGGAGTCGACAACAGGCGGTTCATATCCGACTGCAACGACTCCAATTCATCGAAGATCGTCCACGGGGCCCTGGGACCAATATTCAGTAGTTCCAACATGGCTTCTGCACTCCTTTCTTCGAGTTTCTTGTCCAATTCCACCATCGATATGCAAAAGGCATGCCAACAATTCGGTGGCAGGGAGTCGAATTATTTAATCCATTGTATGGAATCTGGATACACAATCAGTTGGATCATGACGTCCTTTGATCAGGCTTCAAGCAAGAGACATTATGGCACATATCTGAATTCTATTTCGCGACAGGATGACCCGCCACAACATCCGAATAACGAAAACCCCTTCCCTGCTCCGGTGCAACACCCACCGCTGTCGCTTGCCGCTTGTCAGCGGCGCTGCCCAGCCGGTAGAATCGCACGCCATGAGTCGAATGGCGTTCGGCGGTTGGATCGCATTGTCTGCACTTCTGTTGGGCCAGCAGGTGTCCGCGGACCCCGCCCCCTTTGCCACCCGCAACCAAAGCCCCGTCGCGAGGTTGTTCGGGGTGCCGACCGCAGAGAACGCACTGCCCAGCGACGCGCCGGGATTCCGGGCCGCCGTGGCCCTCGACACGGCCAACCAGTCTCATCAAAACGTGGATGGCAACCGGGAACTGGTCCTCGATGGCGAAACCTGGACGCTGCGCTCCGAGATCCGCCATGAGTGGGCAAACGGTTGGCGCCTGGCCATGGAGATTCCCTATGTGGTGCACTGGGGCGGGGTCTGGGATCGCATCATCATGGAATATCACGATGTCATGAATCTGCCGCAGGGCAACCGGAAGTTTCGGTCGACGGGCCGGGTGGACTATAGTTACCGCGAGGGAAGCCGCATGCACTTCGCGACGGACGAATCGACAGCCGGCCTTGGGGATGTCCGACTGTCCGTCGCGATTCCGTTGGCGATTAACGTCCCGCGAACGCGGGGCGCCTATTCCATGGCCGGGATCGAACTGCCCACGGGCGATCCGGATGATCTCCTCGGCAGCGGCAGCACGGATGTCCGTCTCGGCTTGGCGGCAAGCGACCGCGCGACTCTGTCGCGCTGGGGAATGGATCTGCATGCGTCCGGCGGGATGCTGGCGATGACCACCGGCGAGGTGCTTCCCGATCACCAGAAACACCTGGCCGCCTATGGCAGCGCATCCCTCGGATGGCGCATGACCCCCCGCTTGCATCCGCGCGTGCAATTGGACTGGCACAGCCCCATCTTTTCCGGCACCGGAATGAAGCCCTTGGATTCCTGGGCCGTCGAGCTGGTCGTCGGCGGCCGCATCCGGCTGCCCGGGGGATTCCGGCTGGATGTCGCCTTCGCCGAGGACTTGAATGTGAGCGCTTCGCCAGATATTACCTTTCATTTCCGCTTGGAGAAACAAATGTGAAATCGATCAGGCAGACAAGTCGAGTGTGGATGGTGGCCGCCCTGTCGGTTGCGGCGTTGCCGGCGGCGATCGCCGCCGGCGGCTCTGAATCCAGCCCGGTGGCATGGGCGTTCTTTTCGGAGGTGAGCGGGGATGGCCGGGTCGTCTTTTTCGGCAATCAACGCGATGCCGTCCAGGAGCAGCGCTTCGTCACCGAAGGCGCCATTTCCCTCGATTTTGCGCTGGCGTCGCGCGGAGAGCGCTGGTGGGTCCGGTCGCGGTTCACCTTGCAATCCGATTTCGGCGAATCCGTGGCCGACAATTTGCCGTTTTCGCCCATCAATACCGCGTACGAAGTGATCCCCTTTGTGGAATACCGCCGCGATGCCTGGCTAGCCCGGGCCGGGTGGAACCATGCCTGCCAGCACCTGATCTACAAGGAGAACGATGCCCCCTGGTATCTGGAGGAAGACGTCGATGTTCCCCCGGATGCCTACTACAACCGGATCTTTATCGGGGCCGGCCACCGCGAAATCCGTCCGGAGCTGCTGCGCGAGACCTTTTTCGAAAACCGGAAGTCCGCCGAGCGTCCGCGCGTGATGGGGTATGTCGAAGCGGGCGGGTATCTGCGCAAGCTGCCCGGCATGGATCGCGACAGCCTCTACGGCGGCAATGATTGGGTTGCCGATGTCCGCGCCGATCTGCGGTTGCGGCTCCTGACTGGCAACCGCTGGGTGCTGTTGGCCATCAGCCAGACCCACCTGCTTCTCGACGGACAGGACGATGTCTTTGCCCGCCAGCGGTTCCAGTTGGAGGGCGTTTTCGCCACCCGCGGTTTCGGCTCGTCGATTTTCGTGGGCGCCTATCCCCTCGACGAACATCCCCGCGACAGCAAAGACGGCATGCTGGAACTCGGCGCGCAGTTCACCTTCTAGCCATGGGCCCGGGGAACCGATGAAGGCCAGGATATCCGCACGTAATGCCCGGAACGCCACGGCGACTCGTCTGTCGTCTACCGGTTGGGCTCGGGCCTGGAGAAGACCGGGGAGGACCGTCTGGAGAGGGGTGCTGGGCCTCTGGCTGGTCACCGGGCTGTATCATGGGCTCAAGCCCCTGCCGGCCGGGCTGGATCACATGGGGGACTACGCGCCGGCCGGGGAGGTCGCCTTCCTGCGCGATATGACCTGGCAGGACGGGGAGGGGCGGCGGCAGGTCGACCAGCAGATCTTCGAACGGGTGCTGGATCTGGTGGCGCAGGCGGACCAACTGCTGGTGCTGGACCAGTTTTTGTTCAACGACTACCTGGGGTCCGCGACGAATGCCCTGCGCCCCCTGTCAAGCGAGCTGGCCGAGGCGATTATCCGGCGCCGCCAGGAGCGTCCGGGCCTGAAATGCTGGTTCCTCACCGACCCGATCAACACTGTGTACGGCGGCCAGGAATCGGTTCTGCTGGAGCGCCTGCGCCAGCATGGCGTCGTGGTGGTGCCGACGCGGCTCACCCGCCTGCGGGACAGCAACCCTCTGTATTCCGCCCTGTGGCGCCTGGGGTTGCGCGCCTGGCCGCGCCGCTGGGGGCCGATGCTGCCGAATCCGTTCGGCCGGGGCCGCGTCCCGGTGGCCAGTGTTTTCGAGCTGCTGAACTTCAAGGCCAATCACCGCAAAACCGTCATCGCCGACCGGCAGGGGGACTTGGTGGCGCTGGTGTCTTCCGCCAATCCGCACGACGGCAGCAGCGCCCACCACAATGTCGCGATGGAATTCACGGGTCCGGCGGCCCGGGACCTGCTGGCCACCGAGGCGGCTGTTTGCGCCCTGTCAGGGCAGCCGGTGCCGGAGGCGCCCCCGGCCCCGGATGCGCCCGTCGCCGCCGGAGACACCCTCGAAGTCCGCATCCTGACGGAAAAGGCCATTGAGCGGGCCTGTCTCGACCTCATCCAGGGTGCGCAAGCGGGCGAGCAACTGGATGTGGCAATGTTCTATTTGTCGTCGCGGCCCGTGGTCCGGGCCTTGGTGGGGGCCCATCGGCGCGGGGTGAGGCTCCGGGTGCTGCTGGATCCCAACAAAGACGCGTTCGGCCGGGAGAAAAACGGCATACCCAACCGCCCGGTGGCCGCGGAACTGGTGCGCGCGGGCATCCCCGTCCGCTGGGCGTCGACCCACGGGGAACAGTTCCATTCCAAGATGATCCGGCATCGCTCCGCCGGGAACCGGGAATCGGCGATCCTCGGATCGGCCAATTACACCCGGCGAAACCTGGGCAACTACAACCTGGAAACCTGCGCACAGCTCCGGGGCCCGGCAGAGGCCCCTGTGTTCCGCCCAATGCAGGACTACCTGGATCAGGTCTGGAGCAATCCCGACGGCCGGATCTTTTCGACGGACTACTCCGCGTATGCCGACACCACCTTCCGGAACGCTCTGCTCTACCGGATCCAGGAAGCCACGGGCCTGTCCACCTTCTGATCCGGGGCTGTTCCGGACCGGTGTAACCACGAATTGCGCGAATCAGCACGAATGGGAAATGGACGATTCACCACAGAGATCACCGCGCGGCGGAGCCGCAACCAGAAAACAGCCAAGCAGGAAAACAGGAAGCACCGGAAAACGGGACAGGTTAACATCAAGTGAGCTTAGACCTTGAAAACGCCCAACCCGGAAGCCATGATGCAAATAAGGGCAGCAACATGAACAAAATACAGGTAACGCACGATCCTTCCCCGGAGCGCCTGGCTGACCTGGGCGTAGAGGAGTGGCCCGTCTGGGAGAAAGAGGTCTCAGAGTTCCCGTGGACCTATGACGAGCGGGAGACCTGCTACATCCTGGAGGGCGAAGTCGTCGTGACCCCCGACGGAGGCAAGCCGGTGCGTATAGGGAAGAACGACCTGGTGGTCTTTCCGGCGGGCATGTCCTGCCGCTGGAAGGTGGTAAAGGCCATCCGGAAGCACTACCAGTTTGGCTGACCGGCGTGGGCACGTTTCGCGGCCATATCGAGTTGCAGACCTCCGGCCACCGGGATATGCACGACATTACGGGGCAGGTGGCGAAGATCGTGGCACAATCGGGCATCCGTACGGGGCTGGTTCATGTGTTCAACGTTGGCAGCACAGCGGTCGTGGGCACTGTGGAGTATGAGCCGGGACTGGAGCGCGATGTGCCGGAGATGCTGGATAGGCTGATACCTCCAAGCCGTAATTACGGCCATGAGCAAGCTTGGCATGACGGAAACGGACACTCTCACCTTCAGGCCACCCTCATGGGGCCCGAGATCACGGTACCCGTGGAAGACCGCCGAATGGTTTTGGGCACTTGGCAGCAGATTTTCCACATGGAATGCGACATCAAGCCCAGGGCCAGAAGGATTGTGGTGACGGTAATGGGGGAGGGGTGATACGCAAAGAAATGGATTGGCGTTCAAGCGGAGACTGAACAAACAGACAAGGAGCGCATAGCCATGGCCAAGCGAGAATGCAATATCGACCGGAACCTTGAGCATTGCACATGCACATACGAGCCCTGTTCCCGAAAGGGCGTCTGCTGCGAGTGCATCCAGTACCACCGCCGGATGGGCGAGTTGCCGGGGTGCCTGTTCCCGCCCGATGTCGAGCGAACCTATGACCGATCCATCGAGCGATTTGTAGAAATCCATTCGGGCCGGCGCGGCTAGTGGCGGGACGCGCAGGCCGGCAGAATAGGCATAACGGCAGCGAAAGGAGCACATCGTGACGGACAGGGAAGAAGCAAAAGTGGAAATCGACGGCTTGTATGTTGATATTCAGGGCGAAGACGGCGAAGAGGTCAAGGTCGGGCCGGGCGGGGTGCATGTCGTCGACGGCGACTCGGAGGTCAACATCAACTGGAGCGGCATCCGCATTCGCGATGCCAAGACGAATCTGAACATCACGGTCTGGAAGCCCCTGCTGGGGTGCGCCGTCGCCGTGCTGGTGTTCGCCGCGCTGCTGACCGCCACCGTCGTGGGCGTCGTGCGGCTCATGATGCCGTAGGAAAGGTTGCGTCGTTCGACCTGGGCCGTAACGCATGGCCGAGTGGGGCGCGACGGTGGTCCAGTTGAAGAGCCTTGCTCATTGCTGACAGCCTGAGCTGCCGGGCGCTTTGGGATGCGTTTATGAAAGGGGCCAGCAAGAACCAGGTGGGCTGATTTCTCAACTCTGGGATAGGCGCGTAAAACTGAATCTTGATATCAGGCGCACATTTCCATGCGGAGGCCGAACTTATCGGGGGGGCGGTCGCCGAAGACTTGCGCAGTGCCGTTGGCGATGCGGCGGGCGGTCCAGAGGGCGGCGAAAGCGTCGTTTAGGTCGTCGATCTATCGATGCCTCAGGTTGGCGGTGGGGTAGTGGGTTTCATGCAAAACGCCCAGGACCGGAGTCGGGAACACGCTGCTGGTTCGGGTGGGGGAGAGGGCTTTCCGCGCGGCGGTGTCAAAGTCCCTTTTGCCCTGTTCCGGCAGGCCGATGGGGATATCCACCGCAATGACCGATGCCCTCGGCAACGCCGCTAGCAGTTCTATGAACGCCCTGAAAATGCGCCCGGTCAGCCGTCCTTCGCGTTCCTCCACGCAAAGCCAGCCCTCCCGGCACCCATCTGCTCCGGCTATGTGCATCTGTTCGGCTCCTTTGGGGCAGTATGGGGTGTACACTCTTGCCTGCAATCTCCAACCTTTCCAACCTTTCAGTTCTCTAGCTTTCAGTTCTCTAGCTTGCCGCGGAAGCCGGGGTATGCCAGAATCCCAGCCAGTTCAAAGGCATAGGCCAATAGGAGGGTTGACTGGTTTGTGATGAGAATGATGAGAGAACAGGCTTCTGGAGGGTCGGCGGTATTTACCAGATTACGGATTCCTTCCTGGCCCCAGCTTTTTCATGGGCGGATTGGAACTAGAAATGCCTGATGCCAGCCACATAACGGGGATATGGGACAATCATAAGCGTGGGCGCATCGGCGACTTTTTGCGGGAAAAAATCAAGTCCGGTTCCAACCTTTCTTTTGTATCCGCCTATTTCACGATCTATGCCTATGACGCCTTGAAGTCCGAACTGGATGCGATTGATCGTCTCCGGTTCCTGTTTGGTGAGCCCCGATTTATCCACTCTCTGGATCCCAATAAAACCGACAGCAAGGCGTTCGTCATGGATCCCAGCGGACTTAAACTGGGGAACCGATTGGAACAGGGGCGCGTGGCGAGGGAATGTTCCGAATGGCTACGGAACAAGGTGGATGTGCGGTCCATCACCAAGCCGGGCTTTCTCCATGGGAAGATGTACTACATCGACAACCACGGCGTGCCGGACGCCATCATCGGCAGTTCCAACATGACGGTTCGCGGCTTGGGGCTGGGTGAAAACGGCAACAACATCGAACTGAATTTGGAGGTCAACGACAGCCGGGACCGGGCTGATCTGAAGAACTGGTTTGACGAAGTCTGGAACGATGAATCTCTGGTTCGGGACGTAAAGACAGATGTGTTGAACTACCTGGCCCAGCTCTATCAGGACCAGCCCGCGGAGTTCATCTATTACAAGACGCTCTTTCATATTTTCGAGCGCTATTTGTCCGAGGCCGCCAAGGGCGGGTTGCTCAACGAAAAGACCGGTTTTTTCGAGACCCAGGTCTGGAGCATGCTCTATGATTTTCAGCGCGACGGGGTCAAAGGGGCGATCAACAAGATCTTGAACCACAACGGCTGTGTCCTCGCCGACAGCGTTGGATTGGGCAAGACCTTCGAGGCCCTGGCGGTCATCAAGTATTTTGAATTGCTCAATGCCCGGGTGCTGGTGCTGTGTCCGAAGAAGTTACGCGATAACTGGACGGTCTTCCGCGAGAATGATGAACGCAATCCGCTGAAACAAGACCGGTTCGCCTATACGGTGCTGTCCCATACCGACCTCAGCCGGGATGGGGGGCGGTCCGGGGACGTGGATTTGTCCACCCACTCCTGGGGCAACTACGACCTGGTGGTCATTGATGAATCCCACAATTTCCGCAACAACGCGGGAGGCAAGATCCGCGACGACGGCACCCGTTCCCGCAGCCGCTACGAGCGTTTGATGGAGGATATCCTGCAAGCCGGCGTCAAAACCAAAGTTCTGCTGCTTTCCGCCACGCCGGTGAACACCAATCTGCGCGATTTGCGCAATCAGATCTATCTGATCACCGGCGGCGAAGATCGGGTATTTGAACAGTCGCTCAAGATCTTCAGCATCGCCCAGACCATGCAGACCGCGCAGACGCATTTCACGAACTGGGCCGATCCGAAAAAGAACAAGGAGCGGCGCGTGGCCCGGTTGATGGAGGCGCTGGACTCCGCCTTTTTCTCGCTGCTTGACGAACTGACGATTGCTCGGTCCCGCAAACATATCGAGCAATACTACAACACCGCCAAAATCGGAAAGTTCCCGGATCGCCTGAAGCCGCTGTCGTTGGCGCCCGACATCGACACCAAGGGCTATTTTCCAACCTACGACGAGCTGAACGAACAGATTGCCCAATACCGGCTGTCCATCTTCAATCCGTCCGCCTACGTGGCCGACGAGCACCTGAAGGAATACGCCCAGACCGGCCAGCAGATCCAGTTGTTCAATGATCAGAAGACGCGCGAGACGTATCTGGTCGGCATGATGCGCGTGAATTTCCTCAAGCGCCTTGAAAGTTCCATCCGCGCGTTTGAATTCACCGTGGAACGCACCATCAGCAAAATCACCGGATTGGAGGATAAGATCCAGCATTTCGACCAGAACCGATCAGAATACGTCCAGCCCGATTTATTCGAGGATGTGGATGATGACGAGCTGGAAGAGTTGCGGGAACGCCTGATGGTCGGCAAGAAGCTGTCCTACAAACTGGAACACATGGACCTGAAGCGCTGGCTGCGGGATCTGCAAAAGGACAAGAAGCAGCTTATCCGGATTCACGAGGTGGCCGCGGCCGTCACTGCCGATCGCGACCAGAAACTCCAGGAGTTGAAGAAGCTGATCAAAGCCAAGGTCGCCAAGCCCATCAACCCCGGGAACCGGAAAGCACTGGTATTCACGGCCTTTTCGGATACGGCGGCCTATCTCTACGGAGCGCTGGAGCATTGGGCGCGGGAGGAGTTGGGGGTTCACATCGCTCTGGTGACCGGCAGCGGGGACAACAAGACCACCTTCAAGCCCAAGGGGTTCCAGCGGCAGACGGATTTCAACGCCATTCTGACCAACTTCTCGCCCCGGGCAAAAAACCGCGACAAGATGGCCAGCATGCCGCAAGAGGAGGAAATTGACCTCCTGATCGCCTCCGACTGCATCTCGGAAGGGCAGAACCTCCAAGACTGCGATTATCTGGTCAACTACGACATCCATTGGAATCCGGTGCGGATCATCCAGCGCTTTGGGCGCATTGATCGCCTCGGTTCCATCAATAAGCGCATCCAACTGGTCAATTTCTGGCCCACGCAAGACCTGAATCGCTACATCAACCTGAAGGATCGGGTGGAGGCGCGCATGGCGCTGGTGGACCTCGCCGCCACCGGCGCGGACAACCTGCTCAGCACGGAGCAGATCCAGGACCTGATGACGGAAGACCTGCGCTACCGCGACCGTCAACTGCTGCGCCTGAAAGACGAAGTGCTGGACCTGGAGGACATGGACGAGGCCCTGTCGCTCAGTGAATTCACGCTGGATGACTTCCGCATCGAATTGATGAATTACCTGGAAGCCAACAAGGATGCATTGAAAGGGTCCCCCTTGGGGCTGCATGCGGTGGTGCCGCCCCTGAAAGAGTTGGAAGACCGCAATCTCTTCAACGGCGCGGCCCGGGAAATCGTTCGGCCCGGCGTGATTTTCTGTCTCCGCCATGAGGAAGCGGCAGATGACGACCGCCGGAAGAGCGTCAATCCGCTCAGCCCGTACTATCTGGTCTACGTGCGGGACGACGGCGAAGTCCGCTATGGCTTTGTCCACGCCAAGCAGATCCTGACGATCTATCAGGCCTTGTGCCGGGGCAAGACCGCGGCCTTGCGGCATCTCTGCGAAGCTTTCGATGCGGAAACGGGCAACGGCGCCGACATGTCCAAATACGACCGCTTGCTGAAGAAAGCGGTGGACTCCATTGTGCGCACATTTCAGAAGCGCACGGCCGGCGGACTGCAATCTGGCCGCGATTTCGTCATTCCCGACAAGCCCCGGCAAGTGTCCGGGGCCGACGACTTCGAGCTTGTGACCTGGCTGGTCATCAAGGAGGCCCCATGAGCAAGCGGACGGGGCCGGCCATTCCGGAGGACGTGATTCGGACAATCCGCGGCCAGAGGGTGATTCTAGACTTCGACTTGGCCGCGATCTATGGGGTCGAGACCAGGAATCTCAACAAAGCCATCCAGCGCAACCGGACGCGCTTCCCGGCTGACTTTTTGTTTCAGCTTGCACGGGAGGAGATTAGCAACTTGATGTTCCAAATTGGAACTTCAAGTGGAGGGTGGGGCGGTCGGCGGAAGTTGCCCTATGCCCTCACCGAACACGGGGCCATCATGGCCGCGACGGTGCTAAACAGCCCGAAAGCCGTGGAAATGAGCGTATTCGTGGTGCGGGCCTTCGTGAAAATGCGGGAGCAGTTGCTGGCCACCGCCACGCTCGCCAAACGTCTGGCGGAAGTCGAAAAAGACCTGTTGATCCACGATGCCGCCCTGCGAGAGCTGTTCGACCAAATTCGCCCGCTTTTGCTACCCCCCCCCGATCCGCCGCGCAAGCCAATCGGATTCAGCGTGAAAGAGCGCCGAGGCACCTACCGGACCAAATGAAAACGCTGGAATCCATCCAAAACGGTCAGTTGCAGATCCCCATGTCCGCCTCGTGGTATTTGTCTGATCTTGGCAAAGCGCAAGGGTTGCAGGATTTATTCAACCGCCAATCTCCTCAACGCTTGAAGGTGCTGCGGGAGCATGCCATTGCGCAAAGTGCGGTGTCCTCGAACCGGATTGAAGGTGTGGAGATTGACCAGAAGCGAGTGGCCACGGTGGTATTCGGCCATCCCGCCTTGAAAGACCGCAACGAGGAGGAAGTGGCGGGATATCGGGATGCGCTCAACACGATTCATCATGCAGGCGCCACCATGCCCGTGGCGGAGTCCACCATCTTGGAACTTCACCGATTGTCCCGGGGGCGCATCTGGGATGCTGGAAAATATAAAGAACAGCCGGTGGACATCACCGAAAAGCTGGCAGGTGGCGGCGAACGCATCCGTTTCCGGAGCGTATCCCCGGCGGAAACACCCGACTGTGTGCAGAAGTTGATCGCCCTTTGGTTGGAATTGGCAGGGGAGCAACAGGTCTCTCCGCTGATCCTGTTAGGGGCATTCAATCTGGATTTTCTGTGCATTCATCCTTTTCGTGATGGAAATGGCCGTGTCTCCCGCCTGCTGCTGTTGCTGACGGCCTACCATGCCGGCCTGGAAGTGGGCCGCTACATCAGCCTGGAGCGTCTGATTGAAGAACACAAAGGACGCTATTATGAGACCTTGGAAGCCAGTTCGAAAGGGTGGCACCAAGGGCGACATGATCCCTGGCCCTATATGGGGTTTTTGCTGTTTATTCTGAAAAAAGCGTATGACGAATGTTTCGCCCGAGTCGGTTCCCTGGCGGTCCCGAAAGGTGAAAAGGCCGACCTGGTCATGGCGGCCATTCGGCGGCAACCGGGCCCATTCCGCCTGCAAGATCTTGAGCGTGCCTGTCCGGGGGTAGGGAGGGATTGGATCCAAGCTTTGCTGGCCGATTGGCGAGCGAAAGGACAAGTCGTCTGCGCCGGCCGCGGACCGGCCGCCCGTTGGCAATTAATCACAGGTACAAAGGGTACTACCCCCACATAAGGGTATTGGTGGGGGTATTATGTCACAATGCAATCATCATGAGTGAGATAAAGAAGAATATATCGGATGGGCTGGGGGCCTTTTCAAGCCGGGACCTGAAAAAAGCCTCCATCGCGCTGCTCAACACCCTGGGCTACCGAAGCCAGAAAACCCTGGACCTGGACAACGCCCCGGAGGCCTTTCTGGAGCAGTTCGACCGCCGCGACCGTCCCCTGCGCCGCGACAAGGCCCTGTTTGAACGCTGGAAAACGATCGATTTCCTGTTCCAGATCACCGACGAGGAAGTCCAAAACGTCGGCGTGGGAACCGGTTCCCTGTTCGACTCTTCTTACGAGCCGAAAAATCCGCAGTCCTATCTCTTTCTGGCACTCGACCTGGACAAGGGCCACGTGACCCGCACCCAGTTGGCGACCATCGTCCGCGAAGTCAACCGGCTGTTCGCCATGCCCGCCCTGATGCTGATCCGGCAGGGTGGGGCGCTGACCTTCGCTGTCATTGACCGCCGCCTCCACAAGCGCGACGAATCCCGCGACGTCCTGGAAAAGGTCAAACTGATCAAAGACATCCGCTGCGAGAATCCCCACCGCGCCCACGTCGAGATCCTCTTCGACCTCGCCTTGCCCGTGCTGATGGAGCGGTTTTCATGCCGCGACTTCAAAGGCCTGCACGAGGCGTGGCGGCAGGTGCTGGACATTGACGCGCTGAACGACCGGTTCTATCGCCGAATCCGGGATTGGTTCTTTCTGGCCGCCCAAAAGGTGAAGTTTCCCCATGGGGGGATCGATGACCCGGACGTGCGGAACCGGACCGCCTTGATCCGCCTGTTGACGCGGGTCATGTTCTGCTGGTTCGCACGGGAGAAGGGATTGATCCCCGGCCATCTGTTCGAGGAAGCCACCGCATCCCGCGTCCTGAAGAAGTTCAAGCCGGACGACTTCTCGGATGGAGGCTACTACAAAGCCATTTTGCAAAATCTGTTCTTTCCGACCTTGAGCGTGCCGCTGGACGAGCGCGAATTCCGGGATGGCCGACGCTACAAGGGCAAAAACGATCACTACATGGACCATTCCCGTTTCCGCCATGAGGATTTGTTCC
>CAYNSH010000031.1:8882-33840 GCA_964399775.1 uncultured Verrucomicrobiota bacterium | reverse complement strand
GCATAGTCTTCCTTGGTCAGCAGCGAGGTCAGCAGCTTGATGCGGACCGGGGCGATGACCATGCGAATGGCGACATAGCCAAAGCTGGCGAAAAACAGATTGAAGAGCGTCCGGCCCAGGCGGGGGGGCGGGGCGGTTGCAGGTGGAGTGGCCGCGGTCACGGGTGACTCGCCATCCGCTCCCGATGCCAGTCGATCGTGGCTTGCAGGCCCTGGTCCAGCGTGAAGCGCGGACGCCATCCGGCGAGGGATTCGGTTCGCTCCATGTCGGCCGTGCGGACCTGCTCCAGTGGGCGGTCCGCCGCGGGATCGAATTGCAGCGCGGCGGCGGAGTTCATCAGGCGGTGGATGCGCTCCACCACCGAGCGCACGGATTCCAATCGGCCACTGCCAATGTCCACGGTCTGGCCCGCGAGGTTGTCACCGACCGCCAGGCGCATCAGGCCGTCGACCACGTCGTCGACGTAGATCCAATCCACCAGGCGCGTGCCGCTGCTCATCTTCGGGGTTTCCCCGCGCAGCAGGGTGTCAATAACATACGGCACCAGCTTATTCCGGTCTTTCTGGTCCGGGCCGTACACCATGAACACCCGGGCGATGACCGCGGGAAATGCGTAGAGCGCGTGGAACATCCGCGCATAGGCGGAGGCCGCGGCCTTGGAGGCGGCATAGGGCGAGGAGGGGGCGGCCTGCACGGTTTCCGGTTCTTCCAGGGAGCCGGTCAGGACGAAACTCCTGCAGGTTCCCAATCCGGCGGCGGCGGTCATGAGATGGACCGTGCTGGCCAAGTTGGCCGAGAACGTCGGCTCGACCAGGTCCCGGCTCCGTCCGCCTTTTACGCAACTGGCCAGATGAAAGATCCGGTCGGGTTTCTCGCGCGCCAGAAGTTGTTCGACCTCGGCGGAATGGGCCAGGTTGGCCGTGCACGGCTCTACGCCTTCCGGCAGCCGCTCCGGATGAGCGCGGCTCACGCCGACCACCCGGGCGCCCTGGCGCAGCAACCGCCGGCACAAATGGGCCCCGATGAATCCGGATGCGCCGGTTACCAGAATGTGTTCGGATTGAAAAGTTTCCGTCATAGTGCCGTAGTCCTTCGTCCGGGGGGGCGTACTGGATTGGCAGACTAGCGCGGTTGGCGCGGCGCACTCAAGACCGAATCCCGTCCGGGGGATGGGGATTGCCTGTCCGGTGCGGCTATACTAGGATGCAGACATGAATCCAAGAACAAGCAGAAGGGGGCCTGGTGCGTCATGAGACTGGTCCTGCAACTTCCTGCCTTGAACGAAGAAGCCTCCATCGGTTCCGTCCTGGATGCCCTTCCCCGGCAGATTCCCGGGGTGGGCGACATCGTCGTGGTGGTGGTCAACGACGGCTCCACCGACCGGACCGCCGAGATCGCCCGCGAACACGGGGCCGTGGTGGTCACCCACTCCCGCAACCGGGGCGTTGGAGCCGCCTTCCGCTCCGGGTTGACCAAGGCGACCGACCTGGGCGCGGATATCGTGGTGACGCTGGATGCCGATGGCCAATTCAATCCCGCCGACATCCCCCAGTTGATCCAGCCGATTCTGGCCGGCGAAGCGGATTTCGTGTCGGCCTCGCGTTTCAAGGATCCGGCGCTGGTTCCTGTCATGCCCGCCGCCAAGCGGTGGGGCAATGCCTTCATGTCCCGCTGGGTCAGCACCATTACCGGCAAGCGGTTTTACGATGTGTCCTGCGGGTTTCGCGCCTATTCGCGCAACGCCTACCTGCGCCTGAACCTGCTCGGCAACTTTACCTATACGCACGAGGTCTTTCTTACGCTGGCCTTCGCCGATGTGCCCATCGAGGAGGTCCCGGTTCGCGTGCGCGGGGTGCGCGAGCACGGCAAAAGCCGTGTCGCCAGCAACCTCTTTCACTACGGCTGGCGGACGGCCTCCATCATCCTGAAGACCTATCGCGACTACCGCCCGCTGAAGTTCTTCACCAAGGCGGCGGTGCTGCTGGGCGCCATCGGGTTGATGTTCATGTTGTTCCTGCTGTCGGTCAAACTTCGCACCGGAGGATTCTTCCCGCACAAATGGGCCGGTTTCGCCGGCGGGGCTTTCATCGGCGCCGGGATGGTCGTCTTCCTGGTGGGCATCATGGCCGAAATGCTCGATCGCATCCGCGCCTCCGCCGATGAATCGCTGTTCCGCATCCGCCGGCTCGAGGCGGATTGGCACGCCAGCCGTCAAACGCCCGACCCGTCGCGCCGCAATGGCTCCGGCGATTCTGCCTAGCCGCCGAGGGCGCAGGGCGGAACGATGACAGCCTTCGCAGGCAGCTTGGTGTTGGCCCTTCGGGTGGGCGGTGTCGGTTGGCTGTGGGCATTGGCCAGCGAATCCCGTGGCTCCACCCGTTTGGCAAACGACTGGTTTGACCGGCTGGGGCGAACCGTTGTCCTGGGCCTGTTGCTGAACCTGCTGCCCGCCCTCGCGTTGGCTTCGATCCAGGCCTGGTCGCCGATCGCGGACTGGGGCGCCTGGGCGATTCTCGTGGTGGTGGCGGGGTTGCGGCTGAAGCGCCGCGGCGGGCCATGGGTCCCTTCGGCCGGACATGGCGCGGCGGCGTTGCTGGTGCTCTGGCTGCTTGCCAGCATTCCCTTTTGGGCCCCCCCCCGATCCGAATGGCTGGCCGGCGGCTGGGATCCCGGCATCTACCAGAACAATGCCGTGGTCATTGCCCGCGAACATGGATTGCAGGGACGGCCGGATTCGATCTTTTCGCAGATGTCGCCGGAAGAGCGGGCATTGTTCGTTCGTTCGACCGAGACCTACCAGGAAATTCTTCCCGCCGTCCCGGTCCGCGAAGATGGCTCCCTGCCGCTGTATTTTTTTCATCTGACCTCCCTATGTGGCGCATGGTTATTGCGCATGGGTGGACTGGGGATGCTTTGGCGCTTGCCGGCCATTCTGTCCTTCTGGGGGGTGCTGCCCATGCTGGCGCTCTGCACGCTGGCGGGAATGGGCGGCTGGCGTCGATGGGTTGTACTGGGCGTTTGGCTGCTGTCGCCCATGTGGTGGTATCATCAGGCCATCCCCACCACCGAGATGCTCTATCTGTTCCTGCTGATGGGGGGGGCGCTCCTGTATATCCACGCCGCCCTGCGGGGTTCCCGAATCCCCCTCGGCGCCATGGCTTGCCTGTTTGCCGCGACGGTAAACCATTTGAATGCGGCCGTCCTGGTGGGGCTACTGCTGGTGGTGGCGGCTTGGGCGGAAGGCCGTGCGGCCAAACCGGGACGCGTGGCGCGGATCGTCCTGGCCTATGCCGCGATCGGGCTGGCCATCGTTTGGAGTTGGCGCTATGCCGGCATTACGATCCTGCGCCTGGAAGAGCAGGATGACGCCATCAGCGTGATTCTGACGTTGTTTGGGCTTGCGGCGGTCGCGGCACCGTGGCTGGCGTGGCGACCGGGCCCGGCCCCGGTCCGCAAAGGGATGGCCCGAATCGCAGGGGTTGGCGGCATCATGGGCGGCGTTCTTCTGGCGCTTGTCGCACTGGGCTCCTCGATGGAACCGATCCGAAGCGCCCTTCTCCAGGTGGCTCGTGAATGGCCTTGGGTGGGCACTCCGCTGGCCTATTTTGTCCGAGTGGTTCCGTTTCATGGCGCCTTGGGCGTGGCCTGGGCTGGACTTGGATTGGCCTGGCTGTTTCTGCCGGGCCATACAGCATGGAGGGGTCTTCGGTTGCTCGCCGTTGCCCTTGGGCTTGTCTGCCTGGCCATTTTTCTGCGCCCGGGCATCGCTCCGATCTATCCCTGGGCGTTGCGCCGGGTCGTCGTGTTCTGGGTTCCTCTGGTGGCATCGATGCAGGCCTTTGCCCTGGTCCGTGCGGTTGAGGTCTTGCGCCATCGCGGCGGCCGGTGGCGCTACGCATGGTTGCTGGTCTTCGTGCCGGCCGTGGTCGAAGCCATTTCGATAAGTGCCGCGGCGCGACGTGTCGGCGATTATCCCGGATTCGGGACCCTGTTGGCGGGGCTGGAGCAAGTGATGGGTCCCGACGATGTGGTGGTCGCCGATGATGCGCGCTGGGGGACGCCGCTGTTGCTGGCGGGCGGGCGGGATGTCATCAGCGGGCGTCCCCTGCGGCGCAGCGCGGATCCGGAATTCCATCGGCGCTTCATGGAGGCGCTGCAACGGTTGCGCGTGCAAAACGACCGGCGTTGGCTTTGGCTGACCAGTACCGAAAGCGGCTTGGCTCACTTCCCGGTCCGGATCGGGGCCACTCCACTGCCCGATGGCGAATTCGAATACGCCTATGCTACCATCAACCACAGCTCGCGCGCCCAGTCCTACCAGACCCGGCCCCACCAACGCCGGTTGCGGCTGTTCGAATGGGACGGTAGTTTTGAGTTAGGCGAACCGGCGGGCGAAGAAGATGACGAAGACCATGAAGATTGAAATCGTGCTTCAGGGTGCGCCAGTGCTACCGTAAAGACCGGTTCCACAATTCGAGGTGAATCATGAGCAGCGTACTGACGAATTTGATTTGGGTCGCGGTGGTGGTGGGAATCCTGTGGCTTTGGTTGCGCAGCCGCAAGGGCGGCGGCGGACGCAAGGGCATGCGGCTCAGTGCGACGGCGGCGATCGAGGAGCTGAAGGCGATCGGAGTATTGTCCGTCTTTAAGGCGGTGACGAAGGAGATCGTGACGGCGCGCGACCATGCGCTGGGCGATCTGGGCAAGCGCTTCCTGAACTGGCTGATCACCGAAAAGAAGATGGCGATGATCTTCGAGTTCGACATCGACTTCCAGTACGACCTGCGCGATCCGTCATTTGCGGTCGAGGAAGAGGCGCCCGGCCGCTATCGCCTGAAGATGCCTCGCTGCGATTTCGTGGTGCACGTGCGCAACGTGACATTCTACGACGAGCAGGGCGGCAAGCTGTTGCCGATCATTTTGCCGGATGTGATCAACAAGGTGCTGGGCGGCGGGTTCAACGAGGTGGATCGCAACAAGCTGATGGAGGAGGCCCGGACGCAGGCCGGGAATCTGGCGCAGAACCTGGCGCGGCGCCTGAGTTCCGAGGTCCAGACCTCCGCGCGCCAGACCATGGAAATGCTTGCCAAGAGCTTCGGGGCGGAGGCGGTCCGTGTCGATTTTTCCGACACCGAACCCCGCAAGTCGGATGTCATCCAGGACGGGGCCTTGGCGAACGCGTAGCCGACATCTCCCAACTTCCGAAATGGGGAGAGCGGGATCGAAAAGATAGGCAGTCAACGGGGTCAGGCCTTGCTTAATGCTTAAGGCGTTCGTCAATTGACCCGCCTACGTAAGCATTAAGCAAGGCCTGACCCCATCGGAGTTCATCTGTCAGCGAAAGCCGAATGCAGGCGGACGGGTCCATTTTCCCGAGGCAAACGAGCGGGGCGGGAGTTCGCTCGGGAAGGGGGCCGGATCGTGGGTCGCCCACGGGGTCAGCCCTTGAATCTTGAATCTCAAGGTCTAAATTCAAGATTCAAGGGCTGACCCCGGACGGACGCCTACTTCTTGGCGGGCTTCTTTCGGGCGGGCTTCTTGGTCTTGGGCGGCAGCCAGGCGACGATGCGGCACATGCTGGATTCCAGCTCGATGCCACGCAGGGGGAAGCAGCCGATCCAGCAGCGGGTGGACCCGAGCTTGGCGATGTCGCCCGCCAGGTTTTCGGCGTGCACAATGCCCTTGGGGAACAGGTGCAGGTGCATGGCCTGGTAGTATTTCTTGAGCGGATAGAGCTCGTCGAAGGACTTGCCGTAGAGTTTCTTCAGTTTCTCGTCGCATTCCTGGAAGCGCCCGGGGTGCCAGGTGCGGATGATGGTGTTCATGGGGTGGTCGGCGCTGCCGCAGTCCACGCCAATCCACTTGATCTTCATCTTCATGCACCACTCATCGAAGTCGGGGCTCGGGCCGGGATGCATCACGAAGTAGCGGATCTCGTCGCCGCTCTTCTGGTCCCACGAATAGCGGTGGTAGCCGGTGTTGATGATCAGGATGTCGCCCTTCTTGACCTCGACCTTGTCCATGATCATCTTCGGGGTGTAGATGGAGTAGTCGGAGACGTCCTTGGAGATGTCGACGACGACGCCAGGGCCGACCCACTCGTTGAGGGGCACGTTGCCGATGGAACGGCCAGCGGGATAGAAGTGGATCTCGCCGTCCATGTGGGTGCCCACGTGGTTGGACGTGGTGATGATCTGTCCGTTGGCGCCCTGGCCCATGTGGGCGCCGGCGAGGCGCTTGAAGTACTGGATGCCCAGCGGCATGTAGGAGGGCCACGGGGGCGTGTGGATGCTCAAGCGCATCGTTAGATCGAACATCTGCGCCTTGTCCATGAATTCGATGAATTGGCTGTTGTTCATTGCGGGGGGCCTTTCGGGTTTCTATTTGTAAAGGGTGGAAGAAGGGGACGATGGAATGTTGGAATGTTGGAATACTGGAATGGTGGAATGCTGGAATAGTGGGGAAGGGGCATTGGAATGCGGAAAGGGAGCAAGGTCGGAACTAAAAGCGAGATTTCCGGCTGTTCCCATTTTTCCAATATTCCAACATTCCATCATTCCGATTCCCCTACTTCATCAGCTTGGCCAGCGCATCATACGCCTGGGCAAACGGGGCCATGGGGGCGGCGACGAGGCCGGCGCCGACCTGGCCCACGCCGGCCTTTTTGTGGGCGACGCCGGTGTCGAGCAGGGGCACGAGGTTCTTTTCGACGACCTTGCGGACATCGATGCCGGTGGGGGTGCCGCGGAAGTCGAGGGCGGGGATCTGGTACATGCGGCTTTCGCCGGCGCTGATTTCGTACATGTCCAGGGTGATGCGGACGGCGTCGGCGGTCGCGTCGCCGACGAACAGGACGATGGCGGGGGCGGCGGCGATGGCGAAGCCGCCGAGGCCGCCGGTTTCGGTGATGGCGCTGTCGCCGATGTCGGGGTTGGCATCGTCCTTGGTGAACCCGGCAAAGTACAAGGCGTCGGGGACGTCGGCCGGGGAGGTGAACCAGAGGTCGCCGGTGCCGGCGAGCTGGATGCCGTAGTCGGTACCGTTGCGGGCCATGGTGACCAGGATCGAACTGCCCTTGATGTTGCGGGCGGCGTCGAGCGTGGCCTTGCAGACCGGCATGGACAAATTGAGGAAGAAGTGGTCGTTGCCGTTGATGAAGTTAAGCACGGCAATGGCGTCATCCTTGCTGTCGCAGGTGGCGACGATGGCGGGGGCGATGGTGCGGTAGAGCAGGGAGGTGCCGGCGCGGTTGCGGTTGTGGACCTCGTCGCCCATGTGCAGGGCCTGGGCGATCAGGTTCTTCAGGTCGATGGGGCCGGCATGGGCCACCGCGGCCTTCAGAACGGGGTAGAGGGTGTTTTCCATCCACTTGAGGCGCTTCGTGACTTCGTCGCCGAAGGCGCCGTAGCGCAGGACCTTGCCAAGGCCTTCGTTGAGCGTGCAGTAGGCAAAGTTGCCGTACTTCTCGTTGTGGACGATCCAGACGGGCATTGACGGCGTGATGATGCCCGCCATGGGGCCGACCGCGCCGTGCTCGTGGCAGGGGGCGAATTCGATTGTGCCCGAAGCGGCCAGTTTTTCGGCCTCCTCGATGGTGTCGGCGCGGCCTTCGTAGACAAGACCGGCCATGACCCCGCCGCGCATCGGGCCGCACATGCGGTCCCAGGTGATGGGCGGGCCGGCGTGGAGAATGGTGTCCTCGGTCATGCCGGGGATGACGTTGCGGGCGATGTCGAGGCCGACGAGCTTGGGCGTGCCCGAGAGAATGATTTCCAGCACCTTTTGGTTGGCCTTCTCGATCTGGGCGGCGCGCTTGGCGAGGATGGCTTCGGATTCGGGCGACACATCCACGGGCGGGCGCCAATCCACCTGTACGGCGGGCGGGGAGTACTGCTCGCAGACGTCCTTGAAGGATTCGATGCCGAGGTTAACGACCCGGAGGGGGGTGGTGAAAAGGTTTTGGATGCTCATGCGTTTTCCTTCCCGATTAGCGATTCTTGCGGATGACTTCGGCGGCGAGATAGCCGGCGAGCTTGCAGGCCGCGACATTGGTGAGTTGCACCTGGGCGCCGGCCTCCCGGAGGGCTTCCACCACCTGGGCGCGGTTCTGAGGGTCGCCGATCGTGCCGATGACACCGGCGACCACGAAAACCTGCCGGGAGGCTTTCTGGATAACGGGGACGAGTTCGGCGGCCGGATCGAGATGGGCGCCGTGGCCGAGCACGACATCGATCAGGATGACGGCGGTGTCCGGGTTGGCGGCTTCATCGAGGATCATTTTATTGCGCAGCGTGTAGTCGATCATGGGGTGGGGGCGGCCGACGGTGAATTCGTCCTCGCCGAGGTCCACCAGGGCGTTTTTCTCCAGCTTCCAGGCGCTTTTAAGCTTTTGGGTTTCGCCCAAAGGCGCATTGGAGGTCACATGGCGGAGAATGCCGTCGAGGGCCACCTGGGCCTCGGCGCAGAAGGTGCCGCCGCTGAAGAGTCCGCGCAGGTAGCGGCCTTTGGGTTTGC
Source organism: uncultured Verrucomicrobiota bacterium (assembly GCA_964399775.1). Taxonomy (GTDB): domain Bacteria; phylum Verrucomicrobiota; class Kiritimatiellia; order CAIQIC01; family Lenti-01; genus Lenti-01. The sequence goes on along the minus strand of CAYNSH010000031.1, from coordinate 25,326 downwards.
GGCGCTTGGCCACAAGGGCGCGGGCTTCGTCCTGCAGGATGGCATCGCGCTTTTCCAGGCGTGCCATTTCCTTGACGGGGTCGGTGCCCTTGACTTGGGCGACGGCGAGATGCGCGGCCTGCTCGAGAGTGGCGGGCATGCCGCCTTCGCCGAGGAAAAGCGCTACCACGGGTTTTTTGGTCTTGCGAATCAGCGTGTAGACCTTTTTCAGGACCTTCGGTTGCGGAGGCTTGGCGACGAGGACGATGACCTTTGTCTCGGAATCGTCGGCCAGAGCCTGCATGGCGTCGAGGAAGGTGATGCCGCCGACGGCATCCTTGACATCCCGCCCGCCGGTGCCGATGGCCTGGGAGACGCCGGATCCTTCGTTGGCGATGATGCAGGTGACCTCCTGGGTGCCGGTGCCGGAGGCGCCGACGATGCCGATGGGCCCCTTGGGCACGACGTTGGCAAACGCCAAGGGCACGCCGTTGAGGATGGCGGTGCCGCAATCGGGGCCCATCACCAGCAGGCCCTTCTTGTGCGCGGCCTTTTTCAAGGCGACTTCGTCTTCGATCGAGACGTTGTCGGAGAACAGCATGACATGCAGCCCGGCCTCGAGGGACTTGCGGGCCTCGCGGGCCGCATAGCGGCCGGCGACGGAGATGAGGGCCAGGTTGGCGCCGGGCAGCGCCGCGATGGCGGCGGCCAGATCGCGGGGGGCGGGGGCGTCGGCCCCGCCGCCGGCGGCCGGCTTCTTTTTGCGCGAGAGCATGTTCTCGGCTTTGGCCAACGCATCCTGGGCGGACTTGTCATCCTTGGCCTTCACCACGATCAGCAAATCCTGCTCGCCGCTCTTCTTGAATTCGGGGAGCAGCAATCCCGACATGTCGAGGATGGAGCGGTTCGCCTCCGTTCCCATCACCACCGAGGCGTCGATCACGCCCGGAAGACCGGAAAGTTCGCGCCCCACGCGCATGAGCGTTACCGAGTCGAAATAAAACCCCTGTTTGATGCGTCCGGATAATTTCATGATCGTTCCATTCTCCTCTCGGGGAGCGGAACCACGCCACTCCCGCCAACCAACCAACCTACCGCAAGTGGCGGGACCAGACCAGAGAAAAGAATGCCGCCCAAAAAGGCTGGCGGGGGGGGCGGGGCGTAGGATAGCATGATCCCATGTTGGCATGGTTGTTGAAGTTGGTGGCAAAGATCGCCGCGGCGGTTCCGTGGCGCTGGGCGCGCGCGTGGGCCTGCCAGTGGGGGCGGTTCATTGCCTGCGTGCTGCGTCCCCGGCGACGGTATGTGTTGAAAACGCTGGCGCGCTGCCTGCCGGAGCTGTCGGAGCGGGAGCGCCGGCGCCTCTATGTCGACATGTGGTGCCATCAGGCCCTGAACATCATGGAAATCATGCGGTTCGTGGGCGGTCGCGAGCAGGAACTGCAGTCGCAGATCGAAATACGCGGCGAAGAGCACTTGGAGGAAGCGCGGGCGCAGGGGAAAGGCGTGCTGGTTTTGGTGGCGCACCTGGGTAATTACATCCTGATGGCCCTGACCGCGGTTCGCATTTTCCGCTATCCGCTGGCGGCCATTGCCAAACAACTGAGAAACCCCTCCATGGAGCACTTATGGCAAGAGGTGCGCCGCCGTGGGGGCGTCATTGCGATTCCGGCTCGAAACGGCTATCGCGCGAGTGTCCGTGTCCTGCGCAATAACGGCTTGCTGGGATTCATGCTCGACCAGAATCGGCCGGAAGGCAAGGGGATCTTTGTGGATTTCTTCGGGCAGACGGCATCGACCTCGCCAGGGCTGGCCTTCATGTCGGCCCAAACCGGCGCGCCGGTGCTGCCGGCCTTCATTCACCGCACGCCGGAGGGGCGGCATATCGTTGAGATTCAACCGTGGATCGCCCCACCGCCCGACCGCAAGCCCGAGAGCCTGCTGGAATACACGGCGATCTATACCCGCATCACGGAAGCCGCCATTCGCCGCCATCCGGCCCAATGGCTGTGGCTGCACAAGCGCTGGAAGACACGCCCGCCCGAGGAAGACGCGTCGGCGACACCCTCGGCACCCTCCGGGAGCCCGGTGTAAACATGGCCCGCCGATTTCCCATGTTCAAACGCGTGCGCCAGGCCCTCGAAGCGCCGATGATGCGCCTGAGCCTGGCCGTGGTGCCGCGCCTGTCTCGCGGGGCGATTGTCTGGCTGTCGCGCCGGCTGGGATCGGCCGCCTATCTCCTGTCGACCCGCAGCCGGCAGATCGGCTTGGCAAACCTGCAATTGGCCTTTGGCGACGCCCGGACCCCGGCCGAGCGGCGCCGGATCCTGCGCCGCTCGCTTGAGCATTTCGCCTTGGTGATGCTCGATCTGCTCTGGTTCACCCGCGACTCGGCGGCGCGCATGGACCGGTGGTTCGTGCCGACGCCGGACTTCCGCGATTTGATGGGCCGGCGCGTTGCCCGCGTGGGCATTACAGGGCATTTCGGCAACTGGGAGTTGTGTGGACGCTACTGGTCGCTGCGCTCCGGCGCCATGATGAGCGTGGCGATGCCGCTGAACAATCCGGCCGTGGATGTGATGCTCGGTAACGCCCGCCAAGTGACTGGCCAGCAGGTCATTCCGCGCGAAGGCGCCCTGAAAAAACTGGTGCGCCACCTGCGCGAGGGCGGCACCGTCGGCCTGCTGCTCGACCAGAATACGCCGCCCGACGAAGGCGGAATCTTTGTCGAATTTTTCGGCAAGCCGGTGGCCGTTTCTCCGGCGGCCGGCATCCTGGCCCAGATGACCGGCGCCGAGATCGTGTACGGCTATGCACTGCCGCAGCCGGACGGCACCTATCTCGGGCAAATCGCCCGCTGCATCACACCGGATGAAATCGCCGCCATGGACCGGCGCGACACCGCTCGCGAAATCACCCAGCGCATCACCGGCTTCTACGAAGAAGCCATCCGCGCCCGGCCCGATTGCTGGCTGTGGAGCTATAAACGCTGGCGCTATATTCCCGCCGGCACGCCCGCCGAGGGCTTCCCCCCCTATGCCAAGCCCTATCCCGACCCGCCTCTTTCTCCCTCCTGAACCCTGACCTTTACCCTCAACCCCCAACCCCCACTCCTCCCCATGCCCGACTTCAAAACCTACCAGGCCCAAGCCATGACCACGGCCGTGTATCCCGGCCGCGGTGAAGGCAACTTTGTTTATCCCACCCTCGGACTGGCCGGCGAAACCGGCGAAATCTGCGAGAAAATCAAAAAGGCCATCCGCGACGAAGGCGGACAAATCTCCGAGGAACGCCGCTCCCTGCTGGCCAAGGAGCTGGGCGATGTCCTGTGGTATGTGGCCACGCTAGCCACGGAGCTCGGGCTGGATCTCGACGAGATTGCCGCCGGCAACCTCGCCAAGCTTGCGGCGCGCAAAGAGGCCGGCCGCATTCACGGCAGCGGGGATCTGCGCTGATGCCCCGCCCCGCCGCGATCCTGTTTGATTTCGACGGCGTCCTGGTTGATAGCGAGCACCTGCATTGCGAAACCATGGCCGATGCCATGGCCGGCGACGGCCCGCCACTGGATTGGACCTATTATCGCGATCACCTCATGGGCTTGGACGACCGCGGCGCGTTCGCCCATCTGCTCATGCGCGCGGGCCTGCCCGCCGAACCCGATGACATCCGCCGCCGTTTGGACCGCAAGGCGGAACTCTTCGCCCGCCACGCCGCGGCCGGCCGGGTGCCGGCCTTGCCCGGCGCGGTGGAGTTTGTCCGCGCCTGCGCCGCGCACGCGCCCCTTGGACTCTGCAGCGGGGCCTTGCGCAGCGATATTGCTCCGATCCTTCAATCGCTCGGCCTCACGGATTGTTTTTCCGAAACCGTCACCGCCGACGACGTCGAACACAGCAAGCCCGATCCCGCCAGCTATCGACTGTGCGTCCAGCTCCTCGCGACGCGTTTCCCGGAAGCCGGCATTGCGCCGGAACATTGCGTGGCCATCGAAGATACCCCCGATGGCATGGCCTCCGCCCGGGGCGCGGGTATCGCCGTGATGGGCGTGGCCACCCATTTATCCGTCGACGAGCTGCGCCGCGCCGGCGCAACCGATGCGGTGGAGTCTCTCGCCGGTCTCGATCCCGCCCGCCTGGAGTCGCTCTTGGCCTGAAGGCGAATGGCCCATGGCCTTTCGCCGCCTTCCCGGAATGCTACAATTCACGGGCTGACCCCTTTTCGGTGCGGGTCCAGTCGAAATCGCGGTTGCGCTTGCGGTCGACCTCCTTGAGGAAGTGCTTGCGCAGGCGGACGGCGGCGGGGGTGGCTTCGACCAGTTCGTCGTCGTTGATGTATTCGAGGGCTTCTTCGAGCGACAGGCGGGTGGCGGGGGCGACCTGCAGTTTGCGGTCGGAGCCGGAAGCGCGCATGTTGGTGAGTTTCTTGCCACGCTGGACATTCACGACCAGGTCGTTGTCCTTGGAATGTTCGCCGACGATTTGGCCTTCGTAGCAATCGTCGCCGGGATCAATAAAGAAGAATCCGCGATCCTGGAGCCCGTCGAGGGCATAGGCGGCGGCCTTGCCGTTTTCCATGCTGATAAGGACGCCGTTGAGCCGCTGGGGAATGTCGTCGCGCATGGGGGCGTAGTGCAGGAAGCGGTGGTGGAAGATGGCTTCGCCGCTGGTGGCGGTGATGACCTTGGTGCGCAGGCCGATGAGCCCCCGGGTGGGGATGGTGAATTCCATGACGGTGCGGCCGGCCGCGGCGTGCATGCGGGTCATGGCGCCCTGGCGCTTGCCGACGTTTTCGATGACGGGCCCGGTGTATTCGTCCGGAACGTCGACCAGCAGGGTTTCGACCGGCTCGTGGCGGACCCCCTCTTTGGTTTTCACGATGACGCGGGGCCGGGAGATGGTGAGTTCGTAGCCCTCGCGGCGCATGTTTTCGACCAGGACGGCAAGATGGAGAACGCCCCGGCCGCTGACCTTGAACGAGCCTTCGCCGATTTCCTCGAAAGTGAGGGCGACATCGCGCTGGGATTCGCGGAACAACCGCTCGCGGATGTGGCGCGAAGTCAGGTATTTGCCGGAGGAGCCGAATCCCGGGGAATCGTTGATCCGGAACATCATCGAAAGCGTGGGGGCGTCCAGCGTGATGGGATCGAGCGGCTCCGGATAATCCACGGGGGTGAGCGTGTCGCCGATGTCGACGCCTTCGACGCCGTGGACGGCGCAGAGGTCGCCGCATTCGACGTGGACCGCCTCTTGCCGGCCAAGGCCCTCGAAGGTAAAAATGGCGCGGAGTTTGCAAGGGAGTACGGTGCGGTCCTGCTTGACGAGGGCGAGGGGCCGGGAGGCGTCGAGAGTGCCGCGGCGGACGCGGCCGATGCCGATGCGTCCGGTGTAATCCGAATAGTCGAGGCTGGTGATCTGCATCTGCACCGGCCCTTCATCCAGCTTCGGGGCGGGAATGAATTCAAGAATGGCGTCCAGCAGCGGCAGGATCGAATCGCGCGGATCCTGGGCGAGGTCGCGCACGGCCCAGCCATCGCGCCCGGCGGCGTAGAGGATGGGGAAGTCGAGCTGGTCGTGGGAGGCGCCGAGTTCGACGAAGAGGTCGAAGATTTCGTTGAGGACTTCGTTATGGCGCTCGGCGGGCTTGTCGATCTTGTTGAGGACGAGGATGGGCTTGAGGCCAAGCCGGAGGGCCTTGTCGAGGACGAAGCGGGTCTGGGGCATGGGGCCTTCGGCGGCGTCGACGAGCAGCAGCACGCCGTCGGCCATGTTGAGGACGCGCTCGACCTGCCCGCCGAAGTCGGCGTGGCCGGGGGTGTCGATGACGTTGATTTTGACGCCGTTGTGGCGCACGGAGACATTCTTGGAGAGGATGGTGATGCCGCGCTCGCGTTCGAGGTCGTTGCTGTCGAGCAGGCAGTCCTGCGTGGCGGCTTCGCCTTCGACGACATGAAGCTGGCGCAGAATGGCGTCGACCAGCGTGGTTTTGCCGTGGTCGACGTGGGCGATGATGGCGATGTTACGAATGTGGGAGACGGTGTTCATAGTTGGAGGTCAGGGTTCAGAGGTCAGAGGTCAGGAGGGGCAGGGGAAACTGGAAACTGGAAACTGGGGGAAAGCCGCGGGGCGCGGCGGGAACGGATCGGCGCGGGTCAGGCGCGATGGCGTCCGGGGGCGTCGCGAAAGACGTCGCAGGGGAATGTCGTGACAAATTGCATGATTGGCGGCCGGACTATACGGCATTGGACGGGAATGGCAACTGGATTCCCGGGCTGGCCCCATGGGGGGGGCGCATGGACGTTCTGCGGGGGCAGCGCCGCAAGAGCCGCCCGACGGGGACGACGGGTCTCCAGTAGGATTGAAATCCGTCCGAACTGGAGCCGGGACGCCCCCTTCCCGGGGAGGTTGCTCGAAGCGGTTTTCCATGCTGTGGAAAAATCGCAAAAAAGTTTTCCATGGCGTGGAAAAGTGGACAAGCCGGCGGGCAGGCAAGCCCGCCAGGGACTGACCTCCGACCTCTGACCACTGCCCTCCGGCCTTCAGTTCCCGGTAATCGGGCAGGGCTGGATGTTCCAAATGTCCTGGGCGTATTGGGCGATGGTGCGATCGGTGCTGAACTTGCCGGAGTTGGCGATGTTGAGGATGCACATCTTGGCCCAGCGGGCCGGGTCCTGGAAGACCTCGGCGATCTTGGCCTGGCAGTCGACATAGGCATCGAACTCGTCGAGGACGAGGTAGCGGTCGCCGTGGGTCAGCAGGGTGTCCCAGATGGGCTGGTAGAGGCCGGGTTGGTCGAGGTTGAAGAAGTTGTTCTTGATGGCGTCGAGCACGCGGCGGACGGCGGGATTGTTCTGGTAGACCTCCCAGGGGTTGTAGCCGGCTTTCCAGGTGGCTTCGACCTCCTCGACGGTTTTGCCGAAGAGGAAGAAGTTTTCGTCGCCGACCTCCTGGCGGATTTCGACGTTGGCGCCGTCGAGGGTGCCGACGGTGAGGGCGCCGTTGAGCTGGAACTTCATGTTGCCGGTGCCGGAGGCCTCGGTGCCGGCGGTGGAGATCTGCTCGGAGAGGTCGGCGGCCGGGATGATCCGTTCGGCCAGCGAGACGCGGTAGTCGGGCAGGAAGACGACGTTGATGCGGTTCTTCATGGCCGGGTCGTTGTTGATGACGGAGGCGACATCGTTGATCAGCTTGATGATCAGCTTGGCCAGGTAATATCCGGGGGCGGCCTTGGCGGCGAACAGATAGGTGCGCGGAACGAAGGCCAGCGCCGGGTTGGACTTCAGCTCGAAATACTGGTGGATGATATCCATCACATTCAAGAGCTGGCGCTTGTATTCGTGCATGCGCTTGATTTGGACGTCGAAGATGGAGTCGATGTGGACCTGCACGCCGAGTTCATTGCGGATCAGCTCGGCCAGGCGCTCTTTGTTCGCGCGCTTGACGGCCATGACGCGCTGCTGGAAGTCGCGGTCTTCGGCGAAGGCTTCCAGCTTCTTGAGCTGGGGCAGGTCGGTGATCCAGCCGTCGCCGATCTTTTCGCTGACCAGCCCGGCCAGGCCGGGGTTGGCCTTGAGCAGCCAGCGGCGGGGGGTGATGCCGTTGGTCTTGTTGTTGAACTTGTCGGGCCAGAGTTCATAGAAATCCTTGAACAGGGTGGATTCGAGGAGCTTGGAGTGCAGTTCGGCCACGCCGTTGACGGCATGGGAGCCGACCACGGCCAGGTAGGCCATGCGGACTTCGCGGAAGGGGTCCTCCTGGATGAGCGACATGCGGGCGATGCGGTCGTTGTCGCCGGGGTAGCGCGTGGCGATTTCCCGCAGGAAGCGGCGGTTGATTTCGTAGATGATCTGGAGATGGCGCGGGAGGATGCTCTCGAACAGTTGGACGCTCCAGCGCTCGAGGGCTTCGGGCATCAGGGTGTGGTTGGTATAGCCGAAGGTGCGGGTGACGATGGACCAGGCGTCGTCCCATTCGAGCGATTCCTCGTCGAGGAGGATGCGCATGAGCTCGGCAATGGCCAGGGCCGGATGGGTGTCGTTGAGCTGGATGGCGACCTTGTCGGGGAAGCTGTGGATTTCGTTCTCGTCGGCCTTGAAGCGCCGAACGATGTCGTGGAGCGAGCAGGCGATAAAGAAGTACTGCTGCTTGAAGCGCAGTTCCCGGCCCTGCTCGATGTTGTCGTTGGGATAGAGGACCTTGGTGATGTTCTCGGTGAGGGTCTTGGCCTCGTAGGCCTTCATGTAGTCGCCGTTGTTGAAGAACGTCAGGTTGAAGTCTTCCGTCGATTTGGCGGCCCAGAGGCGCAGGTTGTTGACGGTGTGGTTGCCGTAGCCGGGGATGGGGTTGTCGTAGGGGATGCCCAGCACGGTTTCATAGTCGACCCAGCGGGCGACGATCCGGCCGTTGCGGTCCTCCATTTCGACCCGCCCGCCGAAGTGGACCTCGAACTGGGATTCCGGGCGTTCGATTTCCCAGGGGTTTCCGTAGCGCAGCCAGTTGTCGGGTTCCTCCACCTGATAGCCGTCCTTGATTTCCTGGCGGAAGATGCCGTAGTCGTAGCGCACGCCGTAGCCATAGCCGGGAAGCTGAAGGGTGGCGAGGGAGTCGAGGAAGCAGGCGGCCAGGCGCCCGAGGCCGCCGTTGCCCAGGCCCGCGTCGCGCTCGATCTCGCGCAGGAAGTCCCAGGACAGTCCCAGCTCCTCCATGGCTTGGCGGACGACATCATCGATTTGCAGGTTGATGACGTTGTTGCCCATGGCACGGCCGATCAGGTACTCCATGGACAGGTAGTAGGCGCGCTTGACCTTCTTCTCGTGGTAGGCGACCGAGGTGCGGATCCAGCCGTCGACCAGTCGGTCGCGCACGGCCAGGGCCAGGGCGTAGTAGCGGTCATGGTCGGTGGCCGAAAACTCGTCCTTGGCCAGGGAGTATTTCAGGTGGTTCAAATAGGCGCATTTCAAGGCTTCGACCGTGTTGGGCTTGTCGCCATTGCAGGGAATCGTCGGTTCGGCGGATGTTTTCTTTCCGGTGGGGCTCATGGAATTGCTCCTGGTTGAGGTTGTCTGAAATGATTGGGGTCGGCGGTTCGGTCCGGCCCCAGGTAAATCGTTTCGGGCATGGTAGAGGCGGCGAACAGGCGGGTCAAGGAAACACATCCGCCGCGCCGGGCCGCAGCTTGGCGAAGAGTTGTTGGGCGGCGGCGGTGGTTTGCAAGGCGATATCGGCGACGGCGCGGCCGCGGATGTCGGCGAGGTGCCGGGCGATCAGGGGAAGATAGGCGGGTTCGGAACGGATCCGGTCCTCGGCGGCGCGCAGGTGGGGAACAACCCCGTCCGGCAGGGTGGGGGGCAGATCGGGGGCGTCGGATTCGAGGAGAAAACGACCCTCTGGGACCCGGGCGGCGTTTTCGCGGGCGCGGCGGTTGTTGGGCCGCGTGAGCGTGCCGCCAAAGCTGATGCAAACGTTTTTGGCGGCGAGGGCGGGGAGGGCGTCGGGGGGGCCGGAGTAGGCGTGGATGAGGAGCCCGGCGGGATGGGGCGGGAGGTCGAGGAGAATCTTCAGCATGAGCTCCCAGGCGTCGCGGCAGTGGAGGGAGGCGGGGAGGGCGAGTTCGCCGGAGAGGTCCAGTTGGGCGCGAAATATCGCCTCCCGGTCGGCATCGAGTCCGTCCTCCATGCGTCCATCGAGGCCGATTTCGCCGATGCCGGCGGGGCGCGTGGCGAGGCGTTCGCGCAGACTTGCCAGCCAGCGGGCGGAGCGGTCGCCGATAAACCACGGATGCAGGCCGAACGAGCAGAGGATCCGGCCGGGATGGGCGTCGGCGAGGGCGGCGACGGCGGGCCAGTCGGTTTCGGCGGTGGCGGCGACGTGGAGAAGGTCGACGCCGGCGACGCGGGCGCGGTCGAGGACGGCGGGGAGGTGGGGGGCCAGCCGGGGATCCTGGAGGTGGCAATGGGCGTCGAACCAGGCCGGTTTTTTTGTGTCGGCCCGGGGCAATGGTGGTATGCTCATGGGCCCATGGTGAAAGGCCGCCCCCATCGAGTCAACCTGCAAAGCGTTGGCCGGCTCCTGCCGGTTTGGATCGCGGCGGCCCTGGTGTCGGGCTGCGGAACCTTCAACCACTATCCGCAGGGAATGGAACGCACGACCTTGGGGGCGCTGCGGCGCGGAGACGCTACCGGCCACCAACGGACGTTCAGTCGGCGTCTCGAGGGTCGCGACGGCATTCTCTTCGCCATGGAGCAGGGGCGTGTGGCGCAGTTGGAGGGCGATTTCGCCATATCGCTCGCGGCATTTGAACACGCGATCCAAAAATCCCGGGAACAGGACGAGCAGGCGGTCCTGTCCGCGACGGGTGCGGCCGGGCAGGCCGGCGCGGTGCTGGTCAACGACAAGGCCATCGCCTATCGCGCGCCGGATTACGAGCGCACGCTGGTTCATCACTACCAGGCCCTGAACTACCTGGCGACGAATGACCTGACTGGCGCGGGCGTGGAAGTCCGGCGGGCCAACCGGGTGCAGGAAGAGGCCCGCAAGCGCCGGGAAACGGAGATCGAGCGGGCCCGTTCGAAGCCGGGCGATGAATCGCCCGCCGCGGAGGGAGATTCCGCCCTGCGGCCGGTCTTCGCGGGGTTGGACGAAATGGCCGGAAAGGTGAAATTCTCGTTTCAGAATGCGGCGACGTTTTATCTCTCCGCCGTGATCTGGGAAATGCTGGGCGAGCCGAACAGCGCCTACATTGATTACAAGAAGGCCATCGAGATCTTTCCGGACAACCCGATTCTGCAGCGGGACGTGATCCGCCTGGGCAAACGCCTGGGGATGAGCGACGATTTGCAAAGCTTTTCGCGGCGGTTTCCCAAGGCGGCGGATGCCGTGGCGGACGGCACGGGCGAACCGGACGACCGGGCGCGCCTGGTGGTGCTGTATGAAGAAGGCCTGGCCCCGTGGAAAATGGAGATGTCGATCGCCTATCCCCTGCCATCGGCCGGATCGATCGGGGCGATCTCGCTGCCGATGTATCCCGGCCGCGGCCCGCCGCCGGTCCCCGTGACCGTGCAACGGGATGGACGGGCGCTGGGCCGCACGGAGCCGATCTGCCACCTGGAGGCGCTGGCCGCCCGGGCGCTTCAGGAGAGAATGCCCGGGATTGTGACCCGCCAGGTGGCCCGCGTGGTGACCAAGGGCGTGGCTGCCAAGGCGGCCCGCGACCAGGGTGGGGAACTGGCCGGATTGGCCACCACGCTCTACAATGTCCTGTCGGAACAGGCCGATTTGAGAAGCTGGCTCAGCCTGCCGGCCCACATCCATATCTGGAGCGGCTGGGTCGAGCCGGGCGAAATCCCGCTCTCCCTGTCGGCTCCAGGTGGCCTTGCGGTTTGGTCGGACCGCATCCACCTGCCCGCGGAAAAAACGGCAATCGTGCTGGTGACGAAGATCGATTTGGCTGTATATTCCCATGTGTTTCTGCAACCCTGAAGCGTGTGAACGAGTGGAAAAGGCATAAGGAGCGATCAATGAAACGAAAAGGGTGGATCATGGCGCTGATTCTGACTCAGGCCGTGGCGGCTCTCGCAGCGCCGCGGGCGGCTCTGTTCGTCCAGAATCGCGCGGGCGCCTCGATGGAGGACCATATCGACACATTCCGGGATCTGCTCGGATCCCGCTTGTCCGGGGCGGGGGTTGACGTCGTCCGGTCGGAGGATGTCCTGGCTCGGTTTACGGAATCGCGCCGCGCGGAAGAGGCCCAAACCCTGCGCCAGGCGGTCGAGGCTCTGCAAACCTGGAAAGCGGAGGGCACGGTGGACGGCCCATCCCAGGAGGCCTCCGCCCTGCGGATCGCCCAGCTTCTGGATGCCGACTATCTGGTCATGGCCTCCCTGGTCTCGCTGGGCACCCATCGGGTGCGCTCGCAAAGCTATGGATTGGAACAGGAGGCGGCGACGACCACCTTGCGCCTGGCCGTGCGCATCCTGGAGGGCGAAACCGGAGCCCAGATCCTGGGCGATACGATCTCGGTGAGCGACAAGGTGGTCCAGACCGCGCATCTTCGTTCGGATTCTGGCGACCAGGTATTTACCCTGCTGGATCGGGGCGCCAATGAATTGGCCGACCGGGTGGGGACTCGGCATTCCCAAATCGCGGCGGGGCGTCGCGAGCCGGCAGAACTCGCCACGGTGACCCTGAACACCAGCGCGGCGGGCGCCGCCGTGGAAATCGACGGCGTTGTCATCGGCACCGCGCCGGGCACCTTCCAGATCCGGCCGGGCATCCATGAAGTTCGCGTGACCCGCGAAGGCTATGCCACATGGGAGAAGACCGTTGCTTTCCAAGATGGGCAGGTCCTGGATATTCCGTTGGAGTTTTCCGGCGTCGGCCTGGCCCGCAAGGGTGAACTGGAAGAACAGGCACGCATCGATGCGATCGCCCGCGAGCAAAGCGCGGCGGAAGCCCGCGCCCGGACGGTGGTGGCGGAGGGCGCTGGCAAGCAGATGAGCGAAAGCTATATTCGACTGGAAGGCATGCCCGAGGGATCCTTGAGCATTGGCGACTCCCGCGGGTCCGATGCGGGTGTGATTAATGTGATTCAACAGGAGGTGAACCAATGAAAAAGAGGCAGCATAGGGCCTGGCGCCCATGGGCGGTGGCGGCGGCAGTGGTGCTGGGGATGGTGGCGACGGGGTGCGTGAAGCCGCGGACGTCCGGTATGACGCTGGGCACCGCCAGCGGCGAGGATGGCAGCCTGCAGGCCCACCTGGATGTGGACAACCCCCGGGTGGCGCGGATGCTGGTGGTGGAGGACGTGCATGTCGGCCAGACCAGGAACGGACTGTTGCGGGTCCGCGTGCGCTTGGCCTCGCGCCTGAGCCGCACCTATACCGCCCAGTCCCGGTTCACGTGGTTCGACGAAGAGGGCCTCGAGGTGGAGCCGGACGGAGACGCCTGGCGGTCGCTGGTCATGCAGGGCAAGGAGACCCGGACCATCGAGGGGGTCGCCCCCAATGCCCGCGCGGCCTCGTTCCGCCTGCAAATTCGCGAGGGCGAGCGCACCCGGTGGATTGTCCGCTGAAGGCTCTGAAAGGATAACCCGGGCGGGTCCGGCCCGCCCTTGAGGAGAAGAAGAATGAAGAGAATGTTCACGCTCACGATCGTGGCCGGCGTCCTCGCGATGCTGGCGGCGGGATGCGCCACCACCATTGAATATGGCGACGCCCAGTCATCGCGCCCCATCAGCACCGATTTCGGCTCCGCCGATTTGCAGCGGATCGCCGGCCGCATGGTGGATTCCATGCTGGCGGACCCGGTGTTGCAGGACATGTCCGCCGAGGATCCCCCGCTGCTGATTATCGATTCGGTCAAGAACAAGACCATGCAGCACATCGATACCGAATCGGTCACCGACAGCATCCGGACCAAGCTGATCCGCTCCCGGCAGTTCAGCTTCCAGGATCGGACGACCGAGGCCGCCTTGCAGGAGGAGTTGGCCTATCAGCAGGTCGCCGCCGGGGACCCGATCGCCTTCGGCCAGCAGGATGCCCCGCGCTACATGCTGACGGCCAACCTTTCGGAGATCCGGCAGAGCGCCGGCCGGGTCCGGGATGTGTATTACAAGTTCACCATGAATCTGCGCGACCTCCGGTCCGGCCGGCTCATTTGGGCGGACGAAGAAGAAATCCGCAAGGTGCAGACCCGTCCCGTGATGGGCATGTAGGCCGGCCGGTTGGCGGATCCATCGAACCAGTGGCGAGAGCCGAGGAGAATGATCATGACACGCATTCAAGCAATCCGGATGGCGGCGGCCGTTGCCGTGGGCCTGGCCGCGACGATGGGGCCGGCCGCGCCGGCGGGAGCCGCCGAACGGTCGTTGCGGCACGCGGTGACCTGCCCGCCGTTCAAGGGCGATTCGGAGCTGGCCGCCCGCTACCACGAAGCCATGCTGGACATGCTGCGCGAATCGCCCGGAGTCGAATACATCGATCCCGCCGGGTTCCTGTCGCGGCGCCCGCCGGAATTCTCCTACCGCGTGAATGGATCCGTGCAGGTCGACGAGGATGGGCAGGCCTTTGTGATGGTGTCTCTGGTGGACAGCGCCCGCAAAGAGCCCATGGCGTCGCACGTCTCGCCGGCCTCGACGGACCCGGAGGTCATCGGGGCTTGGAAGCGCATGATCCAGGCCAACATCAAGCAACGGGTGTCGCGTTTGCCCTTCGAATATCGCATGCGTCGCCAGCGCGGGCAGAATTCCTATACGCTGGACCGCGGGCTGAATGCCGGGCTGGTGCCGGGCATGATCCTGCACGTGTCGCGGGATGATGTCGTCCTGCTCTCGCCGATGACCGGCGAAATGGTCGGGCGCGAAACGCTGCGACCGGTCGGACAGGTCGAAATCTTTCGCGTGCTGGACGACACGGCCTATGCGCGGCCGGTCGCCGGTTCCCGCCCGCTGCCTTCGGGACGGCTGTACGCCTGGACGTTCTGAAGCGCCCCGCTGGAGCCGGTCAGGCCTCCGCGGCCACGCGCAGGTGTTCCATGATGAACTGCCGGCGTTCCGGGGTGTTGCGGCCCATGTAGAACCGCAACAGGCCGGGGATCTTGTGCTCGTGGGCGACGACCACCGGCGTCAGGCGCATCTGCGGGCCGATAAAGTGCTTGAATTCGCCCGGGGAAATCTCGCCGAGCCCCTTGAAGCGGGTCACTTCCGGCCCGCGCAGGGCGGACATTGCCGCATCCCGCTCCTCCTCCGAATAGCAATAGCGCGTTTCCTTCTTGTTGCGCACCCGAAACAGCGGGGTCTCCAGGATATGCAGGTGCCCGGATAGCGCCAGCGGCTCGAAGAACCGCAGGAAAAACGTCAGCAGCAGGTTCCGGATGTGCAGACCGTCCACATCGGCATCCGTCGCCATGATGATTTTCTGAAAGCGCAGGCCGTCGAGCGATTCCTCGATGTTGAGCGCGCGCATCAGGTTGTAAAGTTCCTCGTTGGTATAGATGGCGTCGCGGTTGAGTTCGGCCACGTTTAACGGCTTGCCGCGCAGGGTGAAGACCGCCTGGGTGGTGACGCTCCGGCAGGAGGTGATCGAGCCGGCGGCGGACTGCCCCTCGGTGATGAACAGCATGCTGTCGAGCCCGCGCTTGCGCCGCGGATCGAGATGGCTCTTGCAGTCCTTGAGCTGGGGGATCCGGATGCTCACCGCCTTGGAGCGCTCGCGGGCCAGCTTCTTGACCGTCTGCAGTTCCCGGCGCAGGTTGCGGGTCTCTTCAATCTTGCGGGTGAGGACTTCCGCCGCCTCGGGATTCCGGTGCAGCAGGTCGGCGACCATGTCGCGGATGCGGACCACCAGGTCGGATCGGATTTCCGTGTTGCCGAGCTTGTTCTTGGTCTGCGACTCGAACACCGGATCCTTCAGGCGGATGGCGATCGCGCCAACCATCGACTCGCGCACGTCGTCGCCGTCGTACTTGGCCTTGGCGAATTCGTTGATGCCCTTGAGGAACCCCTCCCGGAAGGCCGACAAGTGCGTTCCGCCGTCGGCGGTGAACTGCCCGTTCACGAACGAAAAAAACGTCTCGTTAAAGCGCTGGGTGTGGGTGAACGCGATCTCCAGTCCCGATTGGCGGGAGTGCAGGGGGCCGTACACCGCCTCGTCGCCGACTTCCTCCACGATCAGGTCCGTCAGCCCGTCCTTGGACACGATCTCCGTGCCGTTGCAAATCAGGGTCAAGCCGGCGTGCAGGCAGGCATACAGGCGGAGGCGGCGCTGGACCAGCTCGTCCAGAAAGGCCACCCGCCCGAAGATGTCCGGATCCGGCTGGAATTCAATCAGGGTGCCGTTGGGCTCGTCCGGACACTTGCCCGACAGTTCCTTCACTTTTTCGCCCTGGGCGAAGAGCGCTCCGGCAAACCGGCCCTCCCGGTGCGATTTCACCAGAAACGACGCCGAAAGCGCATTGACCGCCTTGGTGCCGACGCCATTGAGCCCGACGGAGAACTGGAAGACATCGTCGTTGTATTTCGCGCCGGTGTTGATGTGCGAAACGCATTCGACCACCTTGCCCAGGGGAATGCCCCGGCCATAGTCGCGCACCCGGACCTTGTCGCCCTCGATGCCGATCTCGATGCGCGTGCCGTAGCCCATGATGAACTCGTCCACGGCATTGTCGATGACCTCTTTCAGCAGGACGTAGATGCCGTCGTCGTACTGGGTGCCGTCGCCCACGCGGCCGATGTACATCCCCGTGCGCTTGCGAATGTGTTCCAGCGCGGATAGCGTCTGGATCTTGCTTTCGTCGTAGTTGTGCTGGGGCTTGGCCATGGCGGGAACTCAATCGGCCATGAAACCAGACCCACCCCCGGAAAGCAATCGCAACCGGTTCGCCAGCCGCGGCAAAACCGGCGGCGAAGCGTCGGGGGCTCCAACGCGAGGCCTTATGGCGGCTTGGAGCCGGGACGCCCCCCGGGCCCGGGGCGCGCC
>CAYNSH010000031.1:0-8872 GCA_964399775.1 uncultured Verrucomicrobiota bacterium | reverse complement strand
CTCCAACGGGTGGGCTTTTGGGGGGTGGGTGCGGGGGCGCCCCCGGCCCCCCCCCCCCCCCCCCCCCCTGCCGCGGAACTGGCATGCGCCGGATGCGGAGGGAGGCCGGACGCGATTCTTCAACGAACCGGATCTCCCCACGGATGCCTGCGGCGGCCCACGGATGAAGAATCAGAAGCAGGAAGAAAGGGCGTGTTGCCCGGGCCGGAAGGGCCACAATGGTCCTTGTATTCAGGGACCGAATTTCATATTCTCCCTTAATTAATTGTAAAGAGAAAAGCCATGTCAGACGATATCCCAAAAGAAGAAATCCCCGGCCCCCCGAAGCGGGAGCCGGAGGCCTACGACGGCTCCAAAATCCAGGTGCTGGAAGGCCTGGAGGCGGTGCGCAAGCGCCCGGCGATGTACATCGGCGACACGTCTCAGCGCGGACTGCACCACTGCGTGTACGAAGTGGTGGACAACGCCATCGACGAGGCCCTGGCCGGCCACTGCACGCGGATCGAAGTGCAACTGGAGGCCGACGGCTCCATCTCCGTCTCCGACAACGGACGCGGGATCCCCGTGGACCTGCACCCCAAGCTGAAAAAGCCGGCGGTGGAGGTCGCCCTGACGATGCTGCACGCGGGCGGAAAGTTCGACCACGGCAGCTACAAGGTGTCGGGCGGCCTGCACGGGGTGGGCGTGAGTTGCGTGAACGCCCTGAGCGAATGGATGGAGGTGGAGGTCCGCCGCGAAGGAAAAATCCACCGTATGCGCTTCGAGCGGGGCGTGACTACCTCGCCGCTGGAGGTGATCGGATCGTGCGCCGACCGCGGCACCAAGGTGACGTGGTACCCCGACGACCAGATCTTCAGCACCCTGGAATATTCGTGGGACATCCTGGCGGCGCGGCTGCGCGAACTGGCCTTTCTGAACAAGGGCATTGAGATCCTGTTCCGCCAGGAGCGGCAGGATGGCTCGATGCGCGAGGAAACGTTCCGCTATGACGGGGGCATCAAGGAGTTTGTCCAGCACCTGAACACCAACAAGGTGGCCTTGCATCCCGAGGTGATCTATTTCGAGAAGGAGCACGACGGCGTCGCGGTGGAGATCGCGATGCAGTACAACGACACCTATGCCGAATCGGTCCTGACCTACGCCAACAACATCAACACCATCGAGGGTGGCACGCACCTGAGCGGGTTCCGCGGCGCCCTGACGCGCGTGGTCAATGCCTACGGGCGGGCCAACAAACTGCTCAAGGAAGAAGACTCGATGTCGGGCGACGACATCCGCGAGGGGCTCGTGGCCGTCGTGAGCGTGAAGGTGCCCGATCCGCAGTTCGAAGGGCAGACGAAAACGAAGCTGGGCAACAGCGAGGTCGAGGGCATCGTGTCCTCCATCGTCAATGAGATGCTGGCCACGGAGTTCGAGGAAAACCCGGCCGTGGCGCGCAAGGTCGTGGAGAAGGGCGTGCTGGCCGCCCGGGCCCGCGAGGCCGCCCGCAAGGCGCGCGACCTGACCCGACGAAAGGGCGCGCTGGATTCGGGATCGCTCCCCGGCAAGCTGGCGGATTGCTCCGAGCGCGATGCGACGCTGTGCGAGCTCTTCCTGGTGGAAGGCGATTCGGCCGGCGGTTCGGCCAAGCAGGGGCGCGACCGGCGATTCCAGGCTATTCTGCCGCTGCGCGGCAAGATCCTCAATGTCGAAAAGGCCCGCCTGGACCGGATGCTCGGCAATCAGGAAATCCGGACGATGATCACCGCGATCGGCGCGGGGATCGGCCGCGACGAGTTCGATGTGGACAAGGCGCGCTACCACAAAATCATCATCATGACCGATGCCGATGTGGACGGCTCGCACATCCGGACGCTGCTGCTGACGTTCTTCTACCGGCAGATGCCGCAGTTGATCGAGAGGGGCTTCGTCTACATTGCGCAGCCGCCGCTCTACAAGATCCGGCGCAAGAAGCAGGAGCGCTACATCGACAACGACCGCCACCTCACGCAGGTGCTGATCGAGATGGGAATCGAGGATGTCCGCCTGCTGAAACTCGACGGGACCCCGCTGCTGGAAGATGGCGAGATGGCCGAAGTGCTCAAGATCCTGGAAGAGGTTGAGCATGTGACCGGCGCCATGGCGCGCAAGGGGATTGATTTCGACACGTACATGCGGCGCTACGATGCGGTGAACAACCGCCTGCCCCTGTTCCGGGTGCGCGTGGTGCCGCCGGGCGCCGACTTGTCCGAGGCCGAGGTGCATCTGGCGTTCACGGATGAGGAGATGCGCCGGATCCGCGAAGAGGCGGAGTCCCGGATGGGGCCGCTGGACCCCGCGCAGTTCACCTGGAACGAGCTGCACCTGGCCCCGGGCCTGGTGAAACAGGTGGCCCAACTGCAGGCCCACGGGTTCGGCATCGAGACGCTGCTGCGCAGCGAAACACCGATCTTCCAGGCCGAAGTGGACGGACGGAAGGTGGCCCTGCATGCGCTGGGCGACCTGCTGGGCCTGGTGCGCGAAACGGGCCGGCGCGGCCTGGCCATCCAGCGCTACAAAGGATTGGGCGAAATGAATCCCGAACAGTTGTGGGAGACCACCCTGGAGCCCACCAAGCGCAAGCTGCTGCAGGTGAACCTCGACGACGCCGTGCGCGCCGACCAGATCTTCACCATCCTGATGGGCGACGAGGTCGAACCCCGCCGCGCTTTCATCGAGGAAAACGCCCTCAACGTGCGCAACCTGGATGTTTGAGGACGCCCGAACGGAAGCGCCATTCATGAATTCAGCCCCCAACATGATTCATGTCGAATTTGCCGAGGTGGTCTCCGCCCTGCGCGATGGCGGATTGCCCTTTCTGCTGGTCGGAGGGCTTTCGCTGCTGGCCCACCACGTGGAACGCGCAACGGGCGACATTGACTTTGCTTGCCAGAAAGCCAACAAGGAGTTGGCGGCCGCGATTCTGACGCGTCTGGGCTATTCCGTCATGAACGAGAATCCCGATCTGTTTGCCCGATACCACAAACCAGGGCGGCGCGTCGTGGATTTCATTTACTTGAATCACAGCACATTCACCCAGTTGAAGGAAGCTTCCGTCGAAACGGAGGTTTCTGGTGTTCGGGTTCAGGTGCCCAGCTTGAACCATTTGCTTTCGATGAAACTATTTTCCGTCAGCCAATCGTCCAAGCGAGGCAAGGACCTGGGCGACATCCTGTCGTTGATTGCCAACAACGGGGTGGATGTCCACGCCAAGGAATTTGAAGACCTTTGCCTGAAATTCGCCAACCACAAATGGCTTAACCTGCTGCGGGAACTGGCATGAGCACTCTGGATGATCTTGAGTTTCCCATCTGGGACAAGCCCCTCCCTCCGCCGCCGCGTATGGTTTCTGAGCAGTACGACCGGTTTTTGCATGAAACGCTTTTCATGGGCAAGCGAACGGCTGCCCCCCAGTACGATCCGGTGCCGGCGGAGTTTTCACTGGAGAAGGAAGATACGTTGAACGAAAGACAGACCGATGAGCGATGACGTGAACAACGAGACCGGTGGCGAAACCGCCGGCGAAGCCCTCCCCGCGGTGGTGGCGCCGCAGAATGTGACCGACCGCATCGAACCGATCAATATCGAGGAGGAGATGCAGCGGGCCTACATCGACTATTCGATGTCGGTGATCGTGGGCCGGGCGCTGCCGGATGCGCGCGACGGCCTCAAGCCGGGCAACCGGCGCATCCTGTTCGCGATGCGCGAAGGCGGCTACATCCATAGCCGGCCCTACATCAAGTGCGCGCGTGTGGTCGGCGATGTCATCGGCAAATACCATCCGCACGGCGATGCGGCGGTCTACGACACCCTCGTGCGCATGGCGCAGGACTTTTCCACGCGCTGCCTGCTGATCGACGGGCAGGGCAACTTTGGAAGCATCGACGGCGACCCCGCGGCGGCCTACCGCTATACCGAGTGCCGCCTGAAGAGGGCGGCCGAGGAGCTGCTGGCGGACATCGACAAGGACACCGTCGACATGCAGCCGAACTACGACGAAAAGCTGCAGGAACCGAAGGTCCTGCCGGCGCGGCTGCCCAATCTGCTGATCAACGGCTCGACGGGCATCGCCGTCGGCATGGCCACGAACATCCCCCCGCACAACGCGGGCGAGGTCATCGACGGCATCATCTACCTGATCGACCACCCCGACGCGACGGTGGCGAACCTGATGGAGTTCGTGAAGGGGCCGGACTTCCCGACCGGGGCCACGCTGTGCGGCCTGTCGCCCATCCGCGCCATGTATGAAACCGGGCGGGGGCATCTCAAGGTGCGCGGCAAGGCGGAGGTGGAGGAGTGGAAGGCCGACCGCGAGCGGATCCTCATCACCGAAATCCCCTATGCCGTGAACAAGGCGACGCTCATCGAAAAGATCGCCGACCTGGTGCATGAGAAGAAGATCGACGGCATCAGCGACCTGCGGGATGAATCCGACAAGGATGGCATCCGCGTGGTGGTGGAGCTCAAGCGCGGCGCCATCGGACAGGTGGTGTTGAACAATCTCTACAAGCAGACGCAGTTGGCGACGACCTACGGGGCCATCCTGCTGGCGATCGACCACGGCCGGCCCAAGGTCATGAACCTCAAGGAGCTGATGTCGTGCTTCATCGAGCATCGCTTCGAGGTGCTGACGCGCCGGACCACCTTCGAGCTGCGCGAGGCCCAGGCGCGCGCCCACATCCTCGAAGGGTTGCTGGTCGCGCTGGACAATCTCGACGAGGTGGTCCGGATCATCCGGGCCTCCAGCCATCGCGACGAGGCGCGGGTGCAGTTGATCGGCCGCTTCGGCTTCACCGAACTGCAGGCCAATGCCATTCTCGAGATGCGCCTCTATCAGTTGACCGGACTGGAGCGCGGCAAGATCGAGGCGGAGTCCCAGGCCCTGCAGGACCGCATCGCCTATCTCCAGGAGCTGCTCGCGGATGACGCCAAGCTCTACAGCGTGATGAAGACGGACCTGGCCGAGATGCGCGACGCGTATGCCGACCCCCGCCGGACCGAGATCGTGGCCGAAGAGGGCGAGATCAACATGGAGGATCTCGTGGCCGACGAGGAATGCGTCATTTCCCTGTCGCACGCCGGCTATCTCAAGCGCACTCCCATCAGTCTCTATCGCGAGCAGAAGCGTGGCGGCAAGGGCATCGCCGGCATGGATACCAAGGACGACGACTATGTCGAGCATGTGTTCAACTGCTCCGCCCACGACTGGATGCTGTTCTTCACCGAACAGGGGCGCATGTATTTCAAGAAGGCCTATGAGATCCCCGAGGGGCCGCGCACCTCGCGCGGGAAGGCGCTGGTCAACTTGCTGAATATCAGCGGAACCGAAAAGATCGCCGCCCTCATCCCGGTGCGCGGCTTCGACCCGGACAAGCACCTGTTCTTCGCCACGGAGAAAGGAACGGTCAAGAAGACCGACCTCGATGCCTATCAGAATGTCCGTTCGGCGGGGATCATCGCGATCCGGATCGACGAGGGCGACCGACTGATCGGGGTGGAGTTGACCAGCGGCGAGGACGACATCCTGCTGGTGACCCGCCTCGGCATGGGGATTCGCTTCCGCGAGACGGATGCGCGCCCGATGGGCCGCGCCACCGGCGGCGTGCGCGGCATCGCCCTCGGCGCGGGCGACGTGGTGGAGGGGGTGGAGGTCATCCAACCGAATGCCATGCTGCTCACGGTCACCGAAAACGGCTACGGCAAACGCACCCCGTTCAGCGAATATCGCGTGCAGAGACGCGGCGGCCGGGGACTGATCGCCAACGAACTGACCCCCAAGACCGGCAATCTGGTCACCGCCTTCGGCGTCCACGAGGAGGACGCGATGATGATCGTGACCCGCAACGGCACCATGATCCGGGTGCCCGTGAATGGCGTCCGGGTCACCGGGCGTTCCGCCCAAGGCGTGAAGTTGATCAATCTCTCCGATGACGATATGGTGATGAGCGCCACCCCGGTGGAGCCCGGGGGCGACGATACGGCCGATGCCGCCGCCGGCGAGGGCGCGGAGCCCGCGCCGGAAGCCGCATCGCCCGAGCAAGGAACCTGACATGAAGACATGGATGGCGTGGACAATGCTGCTGCTGCTGGCGAGCGCGCCGGCAGCCCGTGGGCAGCGGAATATTCAGGAAGACCGCAGCGCCCCCGTGGCCCTGGTGACCCTTCCCGACGCCTCGCGCTGGGAAGCCGGGCTGGGCTATGCGCGCATCTCCCGGGGCATCGACCTCGAAGGCAGCGAGCGCCACCTGCGCGCCAACCTGGTGGATGTCGGCCTGGGGCTCTGGGTCATGCCGTGGATGCAGGTGTATGGACGGGTGGGCGCCGCGGAAGCCCGGGTGGTCGGCTCGATGGACTACCTCTCGGCCTGGGCCGCCGGCGTGGTCGGGGCCAAGATCAATCTCTGGCAGATGCATCAAGGCGATCAGGTCACCGCCTGGCGCTTTACCATCCCCGTCGAGGTTCAGTACGCCTACCGCACCACCCGGGAGGACGACGCCTTCGGGGAACTGAAATGGTCCGAGACCATGGTCACCCTCCCCCTGAGCTATCACCTCTCGTTCGCGCGCACGTTCCGCAACTTCTTCATGTCGGAGTGGAACAGCCTGCAACTAACCCTGGGGCCGGCCTATTCGGTGGTCTCCGGTACGTGGATGCGCAATTCCTTCCGGTATGAATTCGAGGAGCAGGATGCCGTCGGCATCGTGGGCGGGGTCGAATTGTGGCTGCTCGATAACCTGTCGTTCGCGGCCCGCGCGGAGTGGTTCGGGGATACCACCCTGCACCTGGGCGTCCGTTACCGCTTCTAGCCAGGCGCCCGGCATGAGTGCGCGCCTTCTCGACGGAAAAACACTCGCGGCGGAAATCCGGGCCGAGATCGCCGCCGATGTGTCCATCCTGCGGGACTCGGCCGGCATCGTTCCGGGTCTCGGGGTGGTGCTCGTGGGCGATAATCCGGCCTCGCGCTCCTATGTCACCGCCAAGGAAAAGGCGTGCGCCGATGCGGGCATCCATTCGCTCGAGCTCACGCTGCCGGCCACGGCGGACCGGGCCGACATCCTGGCCGCGGTGGCCAAACTCAACCGGGATGACGCCATCGATGGCCTTCTCGTCCAGCTCCCGCTTCCCGACTCCTCCATCGAGCGCGAGGTGATCGAGGCCATCGATCCCGCCAAGGATGTCGACGGCTTTCACCCCGTCAGCGTGGGCCGGATGGTGCTCGGCCTGCCGGCGTTTGTCCCCTGCACCCCGGCCGGGGTGCTGGAAATTCTGCGCCGGGCCCAGGTGCCGCTTGGCGGGGCCGCCGTCACCCTCCTGGGCCGCAGCCCCATCGTGGGCCGTCCCCTGTCCATTCTGCTGTCGCAAAAAGGGGTGGATGCCACCGTGACCCTGTGCCACACCCGCACCACGGACCTGGCCCGCCACACGCGCCAGGCCGATATCGTCGTGGTCGCGGCCGGACGGCCCAACACCCTGACGGCCGACATGGTCCGCCCCGGCGCGGTCGTCATTGATGTCGGGGTCAATCGTGTGCCCGATGCCTCCAGGACCTCCGGCTACCGGCTCGTGGGCGATGCCGATTATGAGGCCCTCCGGCTGGTGGCCTCCGCCATCACGCCCGTCCCGGGCGGAGTGGGGCCGATGACCATCGCCATGCTCCTGCGCAATACCGTGGAGGCGGCGCGGCGGCGAAGAGGCTCTCCGGCATGATCCGCATCGTCAACCGCTACCTGCTCTGGGACTTCATCAAGAGCTTCCTGCTCACCCTCTCGGTCTTGACCTTTGTGATGTACCTCGGCGCGGTCGTCCAGGCCATCGACTACATGGCCCGCGGCATCTCCGGGCTGCTGATCATGAAAATCTTTGCCCTCAACATCCCCTTCACTCTCTCCTTCGTGATTCCCATGAGCGTGCTGACCACCGTGCTGCTGCACTTCGGGCGCCTGTCCGCTGACGGGGAAATCATCGCCATGAAATCCTGCGGCGTCAGCCTGTGGCAACTCGCCGCGCCGATCCTCTTCTGCTCGGTCCTGCTCTCCGGCGTTTGCCTCTACCTCAATGCCGAGCTGTCGCCCCGCAGCCACTGGGTGCGGCGGCAGATGCGCAGCGAACTCGGCGAGGAAGATCCCCTGGCCCTGCTCGACGAAGGCCGCTTTGTCAGCGATTTTCCGGGCGTCCGGGTCTATGTCGGCAAGAAGTCCCGCAATTATCTCGAGGACATCATTCTTCACCAGAGCGGGGAGGGCGGTACCCGGGCCGAAGTCCAGGCCCGGTCGGGCACCGTTTCGTTCGATGCCGAGACCCGGATCATGAACATCATGCTGCACGACGTGGAAATGACCGAATACGACCGCAGCGAGGGCAGCGGACCGGCCAAGACCCGCACCGGCACGGCCGCCACCTATCCGGTGACGCTTGATCTGCGCCAGATGCTTTCCCGGGGGAAGATCAACAAAAAACCTTCCGATATGACCTTTGCGGAACTCGTCTACACGATCCGCAATCTGCGGCAGGCCTTCCCGGAAATCCAGGAACAGGACATCCCGCGCCAACGCGCCAAAATGGCCGTCGATGCCAATCAGCGCCTGGCTCTCGCGCTTTCCTGTTTTTCCTTCACGCTGATCGCGATCCCTCTCGGCATCCGATCCCATCGCAAGGAATCCTCCATTGGCATCGGCATGGCCCTGGTGCTGTTCTTCCTGTTTTACCTGTTCATCATTATCTCCGACGCCATGGTGGACCGCCCGCAATGGCGCCCGGACATGATCCCGTGGATCCCCGTCCTCGGCTGCCAGGCCATTGGCTTTTACCTCCTGTTCAAAAACCGCTGACGCCCAGAGTGACTTTTCGCTTGCGG
>CAYNSH010000030.1:0-34018 GCA_964399775.1 uncultured Verrucomicrobiota bacterium | reverse complement strand
AAGCCGACTGGGAGTCCTGCGGATCGAAGACGCATTGGGTGAGGCCGTAGCGGTCGCGCAGATCGATGAAAATCAATCCCCCATGATCCCGGACACTGTCGACCCATCCGCACAGTTCCACCGTGGAACCCGCGTCGCCAGGTCTCAGTTCACCACAGGTATGTGTTCGCATTTTCATGACCATGATCCTTGCCTTCCCTGAAGAAATGAGCCGCGACTCTACCCTCCCCCGCCCCTCGCGCGCAAAACAAATCCGAAAAGCGGGCCCGGGACAACCTCATGCGGTCAGATTCAGCAGCCGGACTGCGCCGGTGCGGCGGATTTGCTGGAAGCAACCGCCTTCCTGGATGACGCGGACAACGGGGCTGGGATCCACGACGCGTGCACCGCAGATGGCATCGAAGCCCAAATCGAGCGCATCGCGGCAAAGCGGGGCGGAGGGCCCCACGAGCATTTTCCAGGAATCCGGCCGGGCGGCCTGCAGCAACCCGTCGAGGGTGCCATTGAGCAGCGTGGATGCCGTGAGGCAAAGAACATCGCATGCCGCCAGCCGTGACGCCCGTTCGGAGGTCATCTCGAATCCGGTCACCGGGTCCTGTTCAAAAATCTCCACCCGGGCCGCGACTCTTTGCCATTGCGGAATAAACGGGAACCAACCGACGACCCCCACCGTTTTGCCCGCGGCACGCTCGGCGGCCAATTCGCCGGCGTTGCGCTCGGACACCTTTCCGGCCGGTTCAGGCAGCAACGCATTCAGCGCCGCCAGCCCCATGCTGCGAGCCAGCGGGAAAGACGACGACACGTGGCGCGCCACTTCAACCGCCGGCCGCCCCGCCAGCGTGCCGGCGTCCGCCATATGCTGGGCGTGTTGGCCGTGCGTGGGTCCCGCATCCAAACACGTGGTGGCCAGGCCGGTGCCGTTCTCCGTCTGGACCGCGGTCCAATACGGCCCCATCCACACACCAAGGACCATCGTTGAATTTCCGGAGAGGCGCCCCAGAATTCGATCCAGAAACCCGACCGGCTCCATTAGAATCCGTTCATCAGGATGACGCTTTCCAGCGGCGGCAGGGAGATTTCGCCCCGCCAACCGGCCGGCCAGATGGGGGGGGGGCGGCCCGCCGGCCATTCCCGCGGGGCCAGGCCCGCGCGATTGATTTCGCGTCCGTTGCCGATCATCTTCCAATGGGTGTCGCCCGGCAATTCCACCTCGATGCGCTGCGAGGTTTCATCGGCATTGAGCAGGACAACAAACCCGCGCCCGGGATACACTTCGGGAGCATTGATCCCATAGCCAAGCACATTGGGATTCTCGGGCAGGATCCAGCGGTAATAGTGCGGCGGGGGACGCTGGGCCGCCCGGAGCGACTCGCCTTCGTCGCTGTTGCGCAGATGAATCAGCGCCCGGTAGTACTCCATGGTTTCGCGGGCAATGGGCCGATGGCGATCGGCCCAGCGGATGGCGTTCACGGCATCGCCGCGGTTGTAGGTGTTCTTGATCCCCCACTTGCTGCGCATGAATTCCTGGCCTTCGTAGATCATCGGCTTGCCCAGAGACGTGAACAGGATCGTGGCGGCAAGACGGTTGCGAGCGGCGCAGATGTCGGTCAGTCGCCGGCCATCGAAATTGGGATTGTTGGTCAATTCGTCCGCCAGCGCGCGGTCATCATGGCTCTCGACATAGTTGACGGGCTGCAGGGGATCGGCCGCCCAGGTGTTGAGGGAGCCGAAGATGCCTTCGCGGAGCCAATCGCGGCTGCCCCAGCCGCGCACGAAATTCTTGGCGGCGTAGCGGAAATCATTGTTCCACGCCGACCAGCCGGTTCCGCGCAGATCGTACTTGTTCTCGCCGCGCCCGGGGCTCCAGGGCTCGGAGATCAGCAGCACGTTGGGGTTGATGGCCCGGGCCGCATCGCGAATGGCCAGCATGGTCTCCATGTCGATCAGCTCGGCCAGGTCGAGCCGGAACCCGTCCACCTTGAACTCGGTCATGTAGTAGACGATGTTGTCGACGATGAGCTTGCGCATCATGGGCGACTCGGTGCGCAGATCATGCCCGCACGCGCTGTGATTCGAAAAGCTCAGGTCGGGATTGAGGCGGTGGTAGTATTTCCGGTCGATGGTATTGAAGATATTGGGATGTCCGACGTGATTGTAGACCACGTCGATCACGACGGCGAATCCCTGGTTGTGCAGGTCATTGACCATCTGCTTGAACTCGTAGTAGGCGGAGCCCTGTTCGGGGGCGGTGGCATAGCTGGAATCCGGCGCAAAGTAATAGACGGTGGCATAGCCCCAGTTATAGGGGTCGTCGATCTCGATGAATTCGCTGACCGGCAGCAGTTCAATCACATTGACGCCCAGATCCTTCAAGTGGTCCAGCCCGGTCCCCGTGCCCAGCGACCCCTGGAAACCCGAGAACTTGCCGCGCTGGGCCGCGGGCACGCGCGAGGAGGGATGAATCGTCATGCCGCGCACATGGCACTCGTAGATGATGGCATCCTGGGGGGCGGGTGTCACCCAATCGTGATCGGTCCAGCCCCGGAACCATTGGTTCGTGGCGTCCGGGTCGATCACGATGGTCAACCCGTTGGCGCTTGGCGCCGCGCGGCCATACGGATCTCCCACGACGGTTTCCGGATGGAAGCCCTCGCCATCGCCGTCGGGTCCGTCGACGCGGAACCCATAGAAGCGGCCGATGTCGAGGCCGCGAGTGGTAATCTCCCAGACCCCGTTTTCATCCTTCCACATGCGGTATTCTTCCACCGGCTCAAAGCGCTTGAATTCCGGCGTCCAGGTCACGGCTTTGGGCCGATCGAAGAGGCACAGCCAGGCATTGCGCGCGCGCGGAGCAAACAGGCGGTAGGTGGTGGTGCCGCGTTCCTTGTCGAGGGTCGCGCCCATCACTTTATCGCTTCCAAAGCGGTTAAAGACTCCATCCGGCGTGGTCTGCACCCCCAGCGGGCGCTCCGCAATCCCATCGATGCGGAGCGTATAATTGACGGTCAGATCGAGGCGTTCCGAGGTATGCACACGGATTTCGGCCCCGCCGCTGCGCATCAAATCCAGCTTGAGATTCACGCTTCCCCGGCCGTCGGGCAGGGCGTTGGGAGCGGACGCGGGGGGCATCAGCCATTCCGTGTTGTCCAGCACGAACTTGAAGATCAGATCCCGCTCGCCGGGGGGCAGGCGCATGCCGTCGAGTTGGACCGCGCCCTCCCACACCCCGGGGAGCTTGCTGGGCAGCAACACATATTGCGGATTCCAGCCGCCGCCATCCCAGCCATTAAAGTTGCCCGCGACCACCACCTTGGTGTTCGTCGTCAAATCCAGCCCATAGGCCGCCTGATCAAACAGAAACGTCACCACGCCCTCTGAAAACAGATAGCCGGTTTGCCGGGCATCCTCCATTTCGGTGACGACTTCCGTCCAGGCCACGGGCACGGGCGGATCCAGCGTCGCCACGGGTTCAATCCCCTCGGGCAGGCTTTTGCGAAAAAAGACCCGGATCATCTGAAAGTCATCCACTGCGGCGCGCTGGATCATCGGATGCGGACGTTCGATTTCCCCGAACAGGTTGATGGGCAGGTCGCGGTTGGCGCCCGGCTCCCATTCGTCATTCACAATGAACTTGAATTCGTGCCGGCCCAGGCGTGCCTTCAGCTTGCGGGCATCCAGCTCCCACAGGTCGTCATCGATGCGCACCAGGTCAACCCGCCCGGTCCAGGAGTCCCACGATCCCGCCACCTGCACATTGGTGACCGCCACGGGGAGGCGCCGGAAGGGGCGCCGCACGGCGGCCGGCCGGCCATTGGTCGGGACAACGGATGAATCAAAGCGGAGGAAGGGCGAGGCCTCGATACCCAACGGGGGACGGTTGGTGGCGCTGTGCACGACCGGCCCGGCCGACGCGCTGGCCGCAAACACGCCACTCATCAGCCCCAAACGAAACATGTTCTGGAAGACCCGCATATTGGCAACAAAAGGGTTTCAGGTTGCGGATCGCGCCCTCACCCCCCGCGGGGCTCACCAGGATGCCATCCATCGCCGCGCATCCTGCCACAATCCCGCCCCATCCGTCAAAATGTTAGCCTCTCGCGGCGTTTCTTATTCCGACTCGTCGGCGGGGACGAGCCGCCGGCGCAGGGCATCGGCGAAGCCCTCGGCTACGCTGTACATGGCGGGGACCAGCACCAGCGTCAGCACGGTGGCCATGGCCAGGCCGAAAATCACCGCGATGGCCATCGGCTTCCACATGGCGCTGGTTTCGGTGCCGGCGATGAGCCCGGGGGGCCAGGAATGGATGTCCAGGCTGTAGCCGATCGCCATGGGCATCAGCCCCAGGATGGTCGTCGTGGCCGTCAGCAGCACGGGCCGCAGGCGCAGGCGGCCGGCCGCGACGACGGCTTCGGTCAGTCCGAGCCCCTCGGCGCGGCGCTGGCGGATGCAGTCGATCAGGACGATCGAGTTGTTGACCACGATTCCCGCCAGGCTGATGACGCCGACGCCGGTCATGATGACGCCGAAGCGCATTCCGCAGATCAGCAGGCCCCACATCACTCCGATCATGGAAAGGACGACCGAGAAGAAGATGACCAGGGGCAGCACGGCGGAATTGAACTGGATGACCAGGATGACCAGGATGAGCCCGGCCGCGATGCCGAAGGCGCGCAGCAGGAACATCCCGGATTCGCGCATTTCCTCCGTGTCGCCGGTGTAGGCGATGGAGTAGCCGCGCGGCAGGTGGAGGGGCGCCAGGCGCGACTGCACGTCGGCCAGGATGCGATCGACGCCCCGCCCCTGATTGTTGCCGGTGATGGTCACGACGCGTTTCTGGTCCTTGCGCTGAATGGCGCCGCGTCCGCCCGTGTACTCCAGGCGGCCAAGGGAGGTCAGCGGGACCGTGACGCCCGCCGGGGTCGGGATGAACATCTGATCGAGCAGGTTGAGGGTGTTGCGCTGGCCCTCGGGCAGGCGCAGGGTGATGTCGTATTCGTCCTCGTCGGCCCGGAAACGGCTGCTTTCCAGCCCATAGATGGCCATGCGCAGAAAGCGGCCGATCTCCGCGGTGTCCAGCCCAAGCATCGCGGCGCGGTGACGATCCACGTGGAACTGGATTTCCGGCAGCGCCTTTTCCAGGTCGCTTTGCAGGTCGACCAACCCGGGGATCGTCTCGATAGTGCGTAGAATGTCGGTGGCGATTTGCTCCAGCAGATCCAGATCGACGCCGGAAATCTCGATGGAGACCGGCGCCCCGGTCGGCGGGCCCTCCTCTTCCTTGTCGACTTTGATCTCCGCGCCGGGAATCACGCCGATGTCTTCACGCAGGGAATCCACGGTCTGCAGCGACGGCGCCTGGCGGTCGGCGGCATCGACGAATTCGACATAGATGCTGCCCTGGTGCGTGGCCGGCGCCCCGCCATAGAACATCGCCCCGCTCTGCCCGCCGACCGTCGTCAGGAAGAACTTCACATCCGGATAGGCGGCGATTTTGTCTTCGATGTCGCGCAGGGCCGCGTCGGTCCGCTCGATGCTCGTGCCCTGCGGGAACTTCAGATCGACCATGGCATTGCGCGGATCCACCTCGGGGAACAGCTCGACCCCCTTGCCGAACCGCGCGTAGACCTGGACCGTCAGCACCAAAAAGGCGAAGCCCATCAGCAGAACCGGCACGCGGTGGCGCAGGGCGGCGCGCAGCAGCCGCTCATAGCCGGCCACGAAGGGGTGCGTGGCTTCCTTGGCATCCCGGGGCCGCGCGCTGATGAACACGGAGCAGATGGCCGGATTGATGACCATGGCGACGAACAGCGAGGCGATCAGCACCACGATCAGGGTGCGCGGCAGGAACCCCATGAACTGCCCCATGATGTCGGGCCAGAACAGCAGCGGCCAGAAGGCCACCAAGGTCGTCATCGTCGAAGTGATCACCGGCCAGGCGACTTCGCCGGCGCCGCGACGCGCGGCCTCCTTGCGCGAGAGCCCCTCCGTCCGCAGGCGGTAGATGTTTTCCACGATCACAATGGCGTTGTCGACCAGCATGCCCACCGCCAGCACGAGGCTGAACAGCACGATCATGTTCAACGTCGTGCCGCGGATGGCCATCAGCGTGAACGCCGTCAGCATGGAAAACGGAATCGCCAACCCCACGAACGTCGCATTGCGCAGCCCCAGGAACACCAGCAGCACCGCCACCACCAGGATGAAGCCGGAGACGACATTGTTCTCGAGGTCCTTGATCATCATGTCGATGTAGTACGACATGTCCATCACCTCGGTCCGGGTCACATCCGGCGGCAGGCCGGCATGGTCCAGGACCTGCTTGACCTCCGCGATCAGCGATACGGCATTCACCCCGGCGCGTTTCTTGAGGCTGATGGAAACGCACGGTTCCCCGTTCAGGCGGGAAATCGAGGAGAGATCCTTGAAGGTATCCTCCACGGTGGCGATATCCGTCAGGTACACGGGGCCGCCGCCACGATCGGCCAGCAGGATGTCGCGCAGCTCGGGTACGCGGCGGAACTCCCCGGGAATGCGCACCTGGAACTTGTCGCCGGCCACCTCGATGTTGCCGGCGGAAACCGTCACGTTCTCCTGCGCGATCCGGCTCATCACCAGGCCCAGTGGAAGGCGGTACGCCACCATCCGGGG
The DNA here is from genome assembly GCA_964399775.1 of uncultured Verrucomicrobiota bacterium. GTDB lineage: Bacteria > Verrucomicrobiota > Kiritimatiellia > CAIQIC01 > Lenti-01 > Lenti-01. The sequence continues at coordinate 27,370 of CAYNSH010000030.1, read as the reverse complement.
CAGGTCGATCTCGACGCGAATTTCACGTTCGCGCGTGCCGGCCACGTCGGCGCTCTTGATTCCCTGCAATTGCTCGAGTTGATCCTTGAGATCCTCGGCCAGGTGCTTCAGCCGGTCGGGATCGGTCTCGCCCGAGAGGGTGAAGATGTAGACCGGGAAATCCGAACTGAAGTTGAAGGCATCCACGACCGGCTCGTCGAGATCCGGTGGCAGGTCGGGCTTGGCCAGATCCACCTTGTCCTTGACCCGCTGCCGGGCCTGCTCGATGTCCTCGCCGGCCACGAACTCCACCACGAGGGTGGCGACGTTTTCGGCGGAGGTCGAGCGGATCTCCTTGACGCCCTCGACGTCGTTGAGCTGCTTTTCGATTTGAATCGTGACGAGTTTTTCCATCTCCTCGGGAGCGGTCCCCTCGTAGAACGCCGTCACGAACACATACGGGATGGTGATGTCGGGCGTGCCTTCGCGCGGGAGGTTCACGTAGCTGAGCGAGCCGGCGATGACGAGCACGACGATGAAGACGAAGACCGCCGTGCGGAATTTGATGGCGTAGTTGGACAGAAGCATGGGGCTTGATCCTGGCTTAGTCTTCCGGGGCCTCGTCCACTCCGGGCGCCGGGTCCTCCGGCGGAGGCACCGCCCCGGGGCTCTCGGTCGACACCTCCACGGCCATGCCGTCCTGCAGGCCGCGATGGCCTTCCACGACGACACGCTCGCCGATCTCCAGGCCGCCTTCGATCACCGCCTCGTGGCCAATCAGGGCATCCACCAGCACGCGGCGGCGAACCACTCGGCCATTTTCAACGACAAAGACATAATGCTGGCCCTTGTAGGGCACCACGGCGGCCAGGGGCACCACGACGGCGGCTTCGCGCATGCGCCGAACCATCTCAACCTGGGCGATCATGCCGGCCTTGAGCGCGCCATCCTCGTTGCCGGCCTCCAGTTCCACGGCGAAGGAATTGCTGTCGCGCGCCGCCTGACTGGATACGAAGGAAACCGATCCGGTGAATTCGCGGCCGGGGACGGCGGCCAAGGTGAAGGGTTTCGTCTGGCCCGGCGCCACCGCCTCTATGTCCCGCTCGGGCACATCGAACGCCACCTTGACTCGATCCAGGCGCACCAGGCGGAACACCGCCTGGCCCTCATTGGCGTAATCGCCCTCTTCCACGAATCGGTCCACGATTACGCCGGCAAACGGCGCCCGCACCTCGCATTGGTCCAGGAAGACCTGGGTTTCCTCCATGGCGATTTCGGCGGCCTCCTGCCGGCGCACGATGGCTTCGTAGTCGCTGGCCGAGACCGCTCCGGTCTTTTCCAGTTCCCGCCACCGCGCCAGATCGCGGGCGGCGTCGCGGGCCTCGATGGCGGCCCGGCGGCGCGCGCTTTCCCACAGGCGGGCGTCCACGCGCAACAGCACCTGCCCCTTTTCCACGTTGTCGCCCTTGTCGGCCAGCCGCTCCATCACCCTCCCGGCGCGCTCCGCAGGCAGCAGCGCCGCCTGGATCGGATCGATCCACGCCGGCAGCGAGATCCCATCCGGGATGCGGCGGGCCTCCAGCTCCAGCACCCGCACCGCCACCGGCCGTTCCGCTTCTTCCTCCAGCTTTTCATCGGGCTTTTGGATCACCGCCAGCAGGACAATCAGCAGCAGCAGCAACCCCACCGCGCCCCAGGCCAACAGCGAGCCCAGCCACGTCCGGTTTTTCCGATCGGCACTCATTGTGTATCTCCCGTTTCGAATGTTTCGCCGCTGGCCTGCCGCAGGCGGGCCAGGGCATTCATGTGGTCATGCCGCGCCTGCAGATGGGTCAGCCGCGCCGTACTCAGGGCCAAATTGGCCTCGGTGTAATCCAGATACGTCGCCAAGCCGTTTTCATAGCGCGTCCGCGCGATGTCCAGCCCCTTCTGCGCCAGTTCGACCGTTTCCGCGCCGGCCGTGACGGTTTCCGCCGCGAGTTGCAGGTCCAGGAAATGCGACTGGATTTCCAGAGCAATCCGGCGTTCGACGTCGGCCAGGGATTCCCGAGCCTTTTCCAGTTCCAGTTTGAGTTCCGCAACGCGGTTGCGGCGCAGCGCGCCGTCGAACAAACTCCACTCCAGCGATACCCCTGCATTCCAGCCCCACTCCCACTCGTCGCGGGAGCTGCCCGACTCCGGGTTTTCCCCGCTGTATCCCGCAAAGGCGCGAACCTGAGGAAGCCCCCCGCCCCGCTCCGCCCGGATTTCCGCTTCGCGCATGCCCAGCAGATTCCGCAACTCCAGCAATTCCGGCCGCTGCTCCGTGGCGAGCGCCTGCCATTCGGCCAAGGGGCGGTCGAACGGCTCGAACACCAGGTCGCCATCCAGATCGAAGTCGGCGGCTTCGAACTGCACCAGATTGCGGAAGGCGACCCGGGCCAGTTCCGCCTGCTTGCGCGCGCGCAGCAGGGCCGGCTGCTCATTGGCCACGCGCACGCGCGCCGCCAGCACATCGTATTCCGACGCCGTCTCCTGCCGGAAGCGCGCTTCGGCCTGGGCGAGCAGGTCCTGCCATTGGGACAGCGAGGCCGCCTGCACCTCGACCTGTGCATCCGCCAGCAGAATGCCGGCGAACGCCACGCGGATATCGCGCACCAGTTCGCTTTCGATCCGAAGGACCTGCGCCCGGGCCGAATCGCGGTACAGCGAGGCCGCCTTCAGCGCCGCGCCGACCGAGCCGCCCGCATACAGCAATTGGCTGACTTCCGCCTTGGCGGCATAGTTGTCCTCGCGCCCCATCACAAACCGCTCGCCATCGAACTCAAACTCGGGCACCGAATCCAACCGCGTATAACTGCCCTTGCCCGACACCTGCGGCAGCAACTGCGCCCGGACCTGGCCGATGCGCCGGCCGGCGATCTGCTCGTCGCGCAGCGCGTTGCGCGCCACCGCCGCCTGCTGCAGCCCGATTTCGATGCACTCGTCCAGCGTATAGACTTGGCGAACGCGGGGTTCGCTTTCTGAACGGCAGACGGCACCCATGGCCATCCAGCTTCCGATGCCGCAAACAAGTAGCAACCTGGTTTTCATATCCATTCCATACGGCGGCAAGCCACCGCCACGAGTTGAATCTTGAGTCGGCACGATACCAAAATCCCGCCGCTATGGAATAGAAGAGTTCAATAACCCCTGCCGCCGCGAGGGCGCAACTCACTTCTGCGATCTTTCGGCCTCACAGAGCCCCTGGCCCTTCCCTGGATGCCATTGATCACCCCATCAGGGTTTGCGATGCTGGCCCCGTGATCGCGCCTCTAGAGGCACTCGTCGCGTTCGGCCCCCGGCCCGTGGGCAGCGATGCCAACCGGAAAACGGCGACGTGGATCCAAGCCCAGGCAATACGTATGGGCTATGAACTCCAAAGCCTCCCCTTCACCTGTCTGTTTTGGGAATGCGGTCCATCCCTGGCCAGGCGGGGTGATGCGCAAACAACGGTCTTCGCCGGGCCATTCTCGCCGGCCATCTTTGCGTTTCGGGGCATACCGGCCCTCGCCGTGACCTCCTCCGATCTGCGCGACCGCGTCATGAAACTCTCCCACACCCCCCTCGATACCACCGACAAGGTGGACCCCGCCCTTCTGGACCGCACCGCGACCTTCATGGCCTCGTTGATCCGTTCTTTGCCGCTCTAACGATAAGCGGCGCCAACCCCGGAACGTCGCCGCCGACTCTTTTTTTCTGGAATCGACCGCGGCGGCCGGTTAGAAATCTGGCCATCGACTGGCGATGACCCACTGTACCGGCACCAACCAAGGATCCACCCCATGGACATACTGATTAAAGAGGCCCGCCTGGATGGAGAAAAACGGGATATTCTGATCGAAAAGGGTCGGTTTGCCCGAATTGAGCCGTGGATTGATCCCGACTCCCTGCTCCATCCGGTCCAGACCCTCGATGCCACCGGCCAGGCGATCCTGCCTTCATTCGCCAATGCCCACTGCCATGCGGCCATGGTCCTCTTCCGGGGACTCGGAGATGACACCCCTCTGCACGAATGGCTCAACAATATCATCTGGCCGATGGAGCGCCGCCTGACTCCCGACCACATCTACTGGGGAACACTCTTCGGCTGCCTCGAAATGATCCGGACCGGCGTCACCGCCGTCCTCGACATGTATTGGCAGACGCCCCAATGCCTGCGCGCTTTCTACGAAAGCGGAATCCGCACCTGTTTTTGCCATCCCAACATCATTCCGCCGGGCCAGGAGGCCCTCGATGGACTCCGCCGCGACCTCGAGGAACACCTCGAGCTGGCCAAATCCTACCCGGCCCGCGTCGAACTGGCCGTCGGCATACATGCCCTGTATACCACGTCGCCCGAGATGCGCGCGCTTTGCCGGGACTTTGCCGAACTGCATGATCTGCCGATCCACACGCACATATCCGAAACCAAACGCGAAACCGACGAATGCATCCAGGCCACCGGGAAAACCCCCGCCGAGTTGTTCGATGCGGAGGGGCTGCTGACCCACCGGTTCATCGGCGCCCATGGAGTTTGGCTCAGCGATTCCGACCGGAAACTCCTGGCCGAACGCCGGGCCTCCATCGCCCATTGCCCGTCTTCCAACATCAAACTCGCTTCGGGTTTCTTCGACGAAGCCTCGGCGCGGCGCGACGGCGTGCTCTTCGGGCTCGGCACCGACGGGGCCAGCTCCAACAATCGCTATGACATGTTTTCCGAGATGCGCACCGCGTCCATGCTCGCCAAGGCCCGGACCCTCGATCCCACCGCCGGCGCCGCCGCCGACATGTATCGCAGCGCCACCATCGACGGATTCCGCATGCTCGGCATCGATGCCGGTGAAATCTCGGTCGGCAAGCTGGCGGATTGCATCCTGGTCGATCTCAACCACTCCGGCCTGGTGCCCGGCCACAACCTGGTCTCCGACCTCGTCTATGCCGCCACGCCCGAGTGCGTGGATACCACCATCTGTGCCGGCCAAATCCTGATGCGGCACCGCCAGATCCCCGGCGAGGACGAGATCCGCCAGGCCTTCCGCGACGTCGCGGCAACGCTCTGAGCGCCCCTATTCCCCCAGACGGCGAACGAACTCGGCTTCGTCCAGCACCGGGATCCCCAGTCCACGGGCCTTTTCCAGCTTGCTCCCCGCATCCGCCCCGGCGACGACGATGTCCGTCGTCTTGCCGACCGTCCCCACCACGCGCGCCCCGCGGCGGCGCAATTCGTCCTGGGCCGCTTCGCGGGTGAAGGCATCCAGCGCACCGGTCAGCACCACCCGCTTGCCAAAGAAGTATCCATCATTGTGCGCGGCCGCCGCCGTCCGCTCCACCCGATCGAAACGCACGCCCGCCTTGCGCAGTTTTTCCACCACCGCCCGGTTGCGCGGATGGTCGAAAAACTCGCGGATGCTTTGCGCCACAATCGGGCCCACATCGCGGAACCGGGAGAGGGTTTCCAGCTCCGCGGACATCAGCGCATCCAACGAGCCGGTTTCCTCCGCGAGGGTGCGCGCCAGGCCTTCGCCCACGTTGGGAATGCCCAGCCCGTGAATCAACCGCCACAGGTCCCGGTCCCGGCTCGCGCCGATGGCCGCGCAGATCTTTTGCGCCAGTTTCATGGACTGCCTGGGCGTATCCGCGGCGCGATTGGGCCGGCGTTGCTCGAGGATCTCGGGAGTCAGGGCGTAGATATCCGCCACATCGCGCACCACGGGCGGCAGAATCTCCTCCTCCTCGCGCGTGCCGAACAGCCCGTCATCCCGGACCGCTTTCATTCGGCATTCGGTGGTCAGCGCTTCGACCATGGCCTCGCCCAATCCCAGGATATCCATGGCCTTGCGCGAGACGAAATGCTCGATTCGCCCGCGGATCTGGGCCGGACAGTCCAGGGTTTCGCAACGCCAGGCGGCGGCGGCTGGATCCCGCAAGATCCCGCCCCCGCAGGCCGGGCAGCCGCCGCCCGCATGTTGGAACAGGTCAAAGGGCCGGGCGCCCGCCGGACGCCGCTCCGGCACGATCCCCACCACGGCCGGAATGACTTCCCCCGCCTTTTCCACGATCACCGTATCGCCGATGCGGATGTCCTTTCGCTTGATTTCATCCTCGTTGTGCAAGGTGGCGCGCGCGATGGTGGATCCCGCCAGTTCCACCGGCTCCAACTCCGCCACCGGGGTCAGCACCCCCGTACGCCCGACCTGGAGCGTAATGTCGCGCAGGACGGTCTGGGCCTGCTCATGGGCATACTTGTAGGCCATGGCAAACCGCGGCGCCTTGGCGGTGGTGCCGAGTTGGCGCCAGAGCGTCAACCGGCTCACCTTCACCACGGCCCCATCGATTTCGTAGTCAAGTTCCGCCTCGCGCTGCTGCAGCTCCGCCGCCCTTTCCAGGACCTCTTCGATGCCACGGCATTCCCACCACAGCGCGGCCACGGGAAATCCCAGGCGCGACAATTCCCGCAGCACATCCGCCTGGGTTTGAAACTCCACTCCGTCCAGCGCTCCGGTGGCATAGAGAACGGCTGCCAGCGGACGAGCGGCCACCACTCTCGGATCGAGTTGCTTCAGCGATCCGGCGGTGGCATTGCGCGGATTGGCAAAGAGCGGTTCACCGGCCCTCTGCCGCTCCTGGTTCAACTGTTCAAACGCCGTCTTTCCCAGGAACACCTCACCGCGCACCTCCAACACGGGGGCATCCGATTCAATTCGCAGCGGAAGGCTTCGAATGGTTTTGGCGTTGGCGGTAATGTCGTCCCCGGTCCGTCCATCGCCGCGGGTCGCCGCCAGCACCAGCACTCCGCGTTCATAGCGCAAACTGATCGAAACCCCGTCCACCTTCGGCTCCAGCACATAATCGACACGATCCACCCCTAGCGCCTTGCAAATCCGGGCATCAAATTCCCGCACCTCCTCCAGACTGTAGGTGTTGTCGAGCGACAGCATGGGCATCGCGTGCTTCACCTGCCGGAATCCCTCAATCGGGGCACCTCCCACCCGCTGCGTCGGCGAGGTGGGGTCCGCGATCTCCGGATGGGCCGCCTCGAGGTCCTGCAATTCGCGCATCATTCGGTCGAATTCGCGATCCGATATTTGCGGGCGCGCCTCGACATAGTACAACCGGCTATGCCGCTGCAATTCCCCGCGCAGAAATGCGGCACGTTCACGCACCTCCTGATCTCGACCGGCGGGAAGTTTCATGGGGACTTTTGTAACGGGTTCCCGCTCCGGCGTCCAATCCAATCCAATGCCGGCAGGGTGTCGTTCGCGCGTGACGGGACGAAACATCCGAGTCCGCATGAGAATTCTAACAATCAAATGTTTAATTAAACATTGTATTCGAGCAAATCAATTAATCAGTGGAATATGGGATTCTATCATTTCTGAACCATCAAATGTTTAATTAAACATTTGATCAATGACGCCTCTGGCTCGGACGGGCAAACAGAAGATTGCCAAAGCCGCAAGGGGGGGTACACTGACCCCCGTGAACAAGAAGGTGTCATTTGACGAGACCACCGCGGTGGAATCGCCGGCCCCCGCCACGGGAAATGGCCAGGCGGACACGCAGGATTTGTCGATTCTGCGGGATTTGGCGCCGCGGACATCTCCGGCAGTTGGCCCCGGCAGTCGCCAACTGGTCGCCAACTACCGGGCGATCCTGGCTGCGCGCGCCATCTATTATCCCGTGGCTTATCGGTTCCCGCGGGAACTGGGACGCGGACGGCAGGGCATCGTGTTCATGGGCCTGCGCCAGGGCGCCCGCGGCTGCGTGACTCGTCATGCCATCAAGCTGTTCGATCCCAGCATCTACGCCACGGCCAAGAAGTACTGGACGGACATGGGCCGGATTGCCGCCCAGACCTCCAAATTGCAACTGGTGAAAAATCCGGCGCTGGTGGCGCCGGACATCTACGAGGAAAGCAACGGCATTGGCTATGTCCAAATGGAAGTGGTCAATGGCATTTCCTTGCGGGAATTGCTGGATGGAAACCATTTGGCCCAGGCGCACGCACGCTCCACGGAAGAAGAATGGCGGAGGTTCACGGACGTGATTTTTCGCTTGGAGGACGGGAAGATCCGCATCCAGCCCGGCATTGTGCTGTACGTGCTGCGCCAGGCGCTGCGCGGTCTCGAAATCCTTCACGAGATGGGGTTTGTCCACTCCGACGTCAAGCCCGCCAACATCATGATTGACCGGCTGGGCTACGTGAAGCTGATTGATTACGGCCGGGCGATGCAACTGGACGAAAACATCACGCTACTGCTGGGCACGCCGGTCTACATGGCGCCGGAGACCCACCAGGAACGGATTGCCCGTGCGCATTCGGACCTGTACAGCCTGGGTCTGGTCGGCCTGGAAATGCTGCGCGGGGAACGGCTGTTTGCGGGGGGCAACCCCAAGGACGAGGCGGAGCTGCTGGAAACCAAGCTGTCGCTGCTGCCGCGGCTCTACGATATGCTGCCGGACCATGTCCGCAACAACGAGCAGTTCCTGCGGCTGCTGCAGCGCCTGCTGGACCCGGATCCGGCCGGCCGTTTCCACAGTGCGGAGGAGGCGGAAATGGGCAGCGACGGCCTGGCCATGCTGCACAAGCAATTAACCCTGGCGGGCAAGGATACCGAGTACGGGCGGGAACTCGAGAATTACCTCGCGAAAATCGTGAACCCCCTCGGCCCGGCGTAAGAGAAGTGCCGGCGGGGTCAACCGGTCAAAGGGGAGCGCGCGCCGCCGCGAGCAGGTCGGGAAGCGAGGCCAATCCGTCATAGAGAGCCTTGCCGACAATGGCACCCGTCAGGTTGTCGCAACCGAGCGAGCGGAGCCGGTGGACATCCTCCACGGAGGAAACGCCGCCGGAAGCGATCACCTGGCATTTCGGGCCGGCGGCCCGACACACCTCGGCCACGGCCTTGAGATTGGGCCCGCCCAGCATGCCGTCCGTGGCCGTATCCGTATAGATGATGGTGCGCACCCCCGCCAACGCCGCCCGCCCGGCCAGATCCACGGCGGAAATGGAGGAGGTTTCCGTCCAGCCCTTGACTTGGACCCGGCCATCGCGGGCATCGATGCCCACGGCCAGGCGGTCGCCGAAGGTCGAGACCAGTGCCGAAAGTCCTTCCTGCCGTTCCAGGGCGCGCGTACCGAGGATGGCGCGTTGAACGCCGTGGGCCAGCAGCGCTTCGAGATCGGCGTCGGTGCGCAGTCCGCCACCGCACTCCACCGGGATATCGACCGCGGCGGCCATTCGGCCGACCACATCCAGATGAACGGGGTGGCCTTGGAATGCGCCGTCCAAATCGACGACATGGAGCCATGCCGCCCCTTGCGCAGCCCACTCGCGGGCCTGGGCCACGGGGTCGTCGCCATAGACCGTTTCCCGGTCGGCGCGGCCCTGGCGCAAGCGCACGCACTTGCCGCCTTTGAGATCCACCGCCGGTAGAATGACAAAATCAGGCATGACGCTCCTCCCCGCACCAGTCGGCATAGTTGGCGAGCAATTTCAGGCCGGCCTGCTGGCTTTTTTCGGGATGGAACTGGACCGCGGCGGTCCGGCCGCGCCAGATCGCCGAAGCATATTCCACGCCATGCACAGTCCGGCCGGCATCCCAATCCGGGTGGCCCGGCAAATAGAACGAGTGGACGAAATAAAAGTACGTGTTGTCGGGGATATCCTTGAACAAGGGGCACTCCCGCCCCGGCGCCCGGCAGACCCGATTCCAGCCAATCTGGGGGACCTTCAGATCGGGACGGGGGTCGAATTTCACCACGGAGGCGGGCACCATGCCCAAGCCCGCCACCCCGGGCGACTCCTGACTGGCGACGCAGAGCACCTGCAATCCCAGGCAAATCCCCAGCAGGGGGCGATCGGCGGCCATCCAGTCGCCCAGCGGCCCGACGAATCCGCTGCGTTGGAGGTTGGCCATGCAATCGCCGAACGCCCCGACTCCGGGGAGAATGAGCGCCTGGCAATCGTCCATCTGGTCCGGCTGGTTCAGAATCCGAGCGGGACGCCGCAAATAGGCCAGCGCATTGACGACGCTGCCGAGGTTCCCCATTCCGTAGTCGATGATGCCGATCATGACGGGTTCGAGAACGCCTTCATGGAGATCGCCCTTGCAAGGGGCGTCTCACAAGATCCCTTTGCTGGAAGGCACGCCCTTGACGCGGGGGTCGCGCTTGCAGGCCATCTTCAGGGCGCGGGCCAGCCCTTTGAATACCGACTCCCACGCATGATGCGCATCCGAGCCGTACAACTGGCAAATATGCAGATTCATCCGTGCCTGGGTGGTGAAGGCGCGCAGGAATTCACCCAGCAGGCTGAGCTCGAAATCCAGGATTTTGCGCTTTTTGTTGGCCATGTCGAGGACGAGATAGGGGCGTCCGCCGAGATCCAGCGCGACGCGGCTGAGGGTTTCATCCATGGGCATCAGGCTGAACCCGTAGCGCTCGATGCCTTTCCGGTCGCCGAGGGCTTCATTCAACGCCTCGCCGAGGGCCAGGCCGACATCTTCGACGGTGTGGTGATAATCCACGGCCAGGTCGCCGGTGGCTTTCAGCTTGAGATCCAAGAGGGAGTGCTTGGCCAGCAACTCGAGCATGTGGTTGAAAAACGGCAGCCCGGTATCGATTTCGTAGCGCCCGCCGCCGTCGAGGTTCAGATCGATCCGGATGCGGGTTTCGCGGGTGTTGCGGGTGCGGCTGGCCTGGCGTGGTTTCATGGTGGGGCCACAATACCTGCCGCCGGGATCCTTCGCAACGGATTTCGCGCAGCCGGTCGCGGGCGGGAATCAGTCGCCGCCGAATACTTCGCGGCGGAAAAAGCGGACGAGTTGCCGGTGCAGTTTCTGCTGCTGGACCTGGAACGGAAGCAACCGGGACGCCGGCCAATGCAGCACCTGCATCTCGTAATCGAGGGCGGGAACGAAAGTATTGTCGAGCATCCAGGCGAAGGTCAGGCCGAAGAGGATCCCGGTGGGTAGAAATCCCGTATTGGGCGGAACGGCCCGCCAATAGTTCAGGGGGCGCCCGTTCATGGGCCGCATTTCGGCCATTCGCAGATAGGCTTTCAACTGGCGATCGGACAGGAGGCATACGCGGCGCGCCGGGGGGCGCAGCTCGATTTCATAGATCCGGCATCCGCCGGCGTTGTCGGTCTCCCGCCAGCGCTTGGCGGCGATGTAGCGCCCCAGCAACGATTCACCCAGGGCGACCGTGAAATTGCCCTGCAAGGAGGCCGGGCTTGGGATGATCTGTTCGTGCAGCATGATCCGACGCGTCTCGGGATGAAAATAGCCCAGGATATTGTCCCACTCGCGGCTGCGCTTCCACCGGGCATCCGGGACCACCTCCACGCCATCCACACCGGCCAGATGGTCCGGCTGGAGATCCGGGTACTGCCAGAAGCAATCCGCCAGCCGGGCGCGCAATCCCGGGGATCGGATGGGGATGCGGGCGAGGGCCGCTTCGATGGCATCCATCCGCACATTGGCCGACGCCGCGGACCGCCGGGAAACCGGCTGGCTCAGACCGCCCATGCGCCGATCCGCGCGGGGCTGGCGAACGGGGCGCGGCGACCATTCCGCATACAGGGTGCGGATGGCCAACGCGAACCGTGCCGGGTCATGGTGAACCATGGAATCCCCGGCGGCATCCTCCCGGGAAAACAGGCCGGCCTCCACGGGCGTGACGCCGAGTTTGGCCACCCGTTCGCGATCCAGGTGGATGGGATGTTTGCCCTCGAGAGCATACTGGCGAATGATGCTGCCGGGCACCGAATCCAGGCTGGCCGCCAAGGCGACATCAAACAGTCCGTTGATTCCGCCGGGGATGTTCCGGCCATAGGCTTCGATCAGTTCCGAAACCCAGAATCCCCGGCTGGGCTCGCGGAAGGACATATCGGTCTCGCCCTCCTGGATCCACAGATTGGCGCCGAGAATCTTAAGCGCCCGGCGATTCGCCCGGATGGCGTCCGTGATGCCGGGGGTGAGCAGGACGGGCAGGATGCTGCTGTAGAGGCTGCCGGGGGCATAGACGATCGCGTCGGCGGCTCGCAGTCGTTGCAGCAGCCGCGGATGGGCTGAGGCGTCGCTCGCGAAGGCGATCTGCACCCAGCGAACCGCCGATCCGCGGCGCGCCCGCGCGGCGCGGGCCTGGCCCGAGGCCACCACGCCGTTGGCATATTCATAGCGCAGCGTGCCCGGTGTGGCCGTTGCCGGAAACACGCAATCGGGCGGAACCCCGATGACACGGGACACCGCCCGCAAGCCGGACTCCACGGCCCGCATGGCGGGTGGGCGCGAGGGGCCACGGCGCCCAAACAACGCGGCGGTCAGCAGGAGATTCCCCAGGCAGTGTCCGGGGACGAGCAAGCGATCTTCAACGGCGGGGTGCAAGGCTTCCGTCAGGCCCGCCAGCGCTTGACGGAGGCGAGCCGGACAGGTCTTGCGAAGGCCGGGTTCCAGGACCCGGACCGGATCGTGCAATTCGGCGCGGCGCGGGGCGCGATTCCCGAACCGGTGCAGGAACACCTGCTGAATCACCCGCAACGCCGGCGGGGCATCGCCGTAGCGCCGGGCAAGCTCGGCGCGGTTGATCATGGACAGCATGACCTTGCGCAAGTCGCCGATGCCGATCATCGGCAGCCTGCGCACCAGGGCGCCGGTGGAGCCGCCGTCATCCGTGGTGCAGACTCCGACATCCACCTGCTGAAATTCGTTCATCAGTCCCACGGTCGGGCGCGCGGACCAGGCGGGGAGCGAAGAGTTTCCGCCCAACACCGTGGACAAACCGGTCCCGCCGCCCAGGACCACGATCGATCCGCGGAGACGCTCGCGCGGATCGGCGGGAACTCGTTCGGCCTGGCCGTCCAGCGCTTTTTCAACCTGTCGCTCCAGTTCGTTCCGCCGTCCTTGCCGGGATGATGATGCGATGGAACTCGTCATGGCCGGGCGGAGAACCTCCGCCAAGGATCAGCTAACCCAGAACACGTCATTCATGAACTGTTCCAGGAAGTGGGTGTTGTATTCTCCCCGCAGGAAACGGGCATCCGCCAAGAGGGCCTGGGCCACGGGGACGGTGGTGGAGGGCCCGACCATCTTGAATTCGGCCAAGGCGCGGGCCATGCGGGTCAGGGCCTCTTCGCGGTTTTTGCCGCGGGCGATGATCTTGCCGATCATGCTGTCATAATAGGGTGGAATCTCGTACCCCGAATACACATGGGAGTCGATGCGGATTCCGGGCCCGCCGGGAAAGTGGACGGCCTGAACGGGACCGGGCGAAGGCGTGAAGTTTTTGTAGGGATTCTCGGCATTCACGCGTACCTCGATGGCGTGTCCGGACGGTTCCAGGTCGCGATCGGAATAGCGGAACACTTCGCCGGCGGCGGCGCGGATCTGGGCCTGCACCAGATCGAAACCCGTCACTTCCTCGGTGATGGGATGCTCGACCTGGATGCGGGTATTCATTTCCATGAAATAGAATTCCTGGGCATCCTCGTTCCAGAGGAACTCGATGGTGGCCACGTTGCGCAGCTTGCAGGCCTGGGCGGCCTTGACCGCCGCCTTGAGCAGTTTCTTGCGTCGATCGGGCGTCAGCGCGGGGCTGGGCGTTTCTTCCAGCAGCTTCTGGTGCCGGCGCTGGATGCTGCAGTCGCGCTCGCCCAATTGATAGACGTGGCCGTGGTTGTCGGCCATGAGCTGCACTTCGATATGGCGCGCGCGTTCGACGAGCTTTTCGACATACAGGTCCGCATTCCCGAAGGCCCGCTCCGCCTCGGAGCTGGCGGTCATGAACCCCTGGGCCAGGCTGACATCGTTGCGCGCGATGCGCATGCCCTTGCCGCCCCCGCCGGCGACCGCCTTGATCAGCACGGGATACCCGAGTTTGCGGGCAATCGCCAGGGCCTCCTCCTGGGTCTTCACCACGCCATCGCTACCCGGGGTGACCGGCACGCCGGCCTTCTTCATGATCTCGCGCGCCATCGACTTGTCGCCCATTTGGCGAATGTTGTCCTGCGACGGCCCGATGAAGGTGATGCCGCAGTTCTCGCAGATATCCGCAAAATGCGCGTTTTCCGACAAGAAGCCAAAGCCCGGATGAATGGCGTCCACATCGGTGACTTCGGCGGCACTGATGATGTTGGAAATCTTGAGGTAGCTCTCGGTAGAGGGCGGACGGCCGATGCAGATCGCCTCGTCGGCCAACTGCGCGTGCAGGCAGGTCTCGTCGGCTTCGGAATAGATCGCGACCGTACGAATCCCCATTTCCCGGCAGGCGCGAATGACGCGCACGGCGATTTCCCCCCGGTTGGCAATCAGGATCCGCTTGAACATGGCGGCTCAGCCCTTTTCAATCATGAACATGGGCTGTCCGAACTGGACCGCCGTGGCGTTTTCCACCAGGATTTTCTTGATGACCCCGCTGGTTTCGGCCTTGATTTCGTTCATGACCTTCATCGCCTCGATGATGCAGACCACGGTATCCTTCCCGACGCGGCTGCCGACGGTCACAAAGGGATCCGCATCGGGCGAGGACGCCCGGTAGAACGTCCCGACCAGCGGCGACGGGATCGGGGTAAGGTTTTCTTCCGCGGGAGCTTCCGGCGGCGGAGTCGCCGGGGAGGGCGGCGGCAGGGCCCCCGGGGCGGCCATGGTCATCCCGGCGGGCATCATGGCCACGGGAACGCCGCGCTTCAACGACAGCTTGAAATTCCGGTCTTCGATGGCAAATTCGTTGAGCTCATGCTCGCGCATGAGTTCGATCACACTTTTGATCCGTTCCAGGTCCATAGTCGCGCCTCTCTTTGCCGTTCAACCAAACCAGGTTCCAGGCCGGATTCGGCCCGTTGGCCTACCGGTACGCACAGCCAAGGGTATTACCGAATTTCCCCGGTCGCTGCAAATACCAATCCGTTCCAGACGCAAAAAAGGTTTCCATGCCGTGGAAAAACCGGCAAACAGGTTTCCATGCCGTGGAAAATGGATTCGGAATGAACGCGCCATCCCATCTGGAACATCTGAATCCAGCGACGGTCCGCTGTTTTCATCGGGTCCGGTCCTGGCTGGCCCGGGAAGCGGAGGTGGCACCCGGCCGGATGATCGTCGGCATTGGCGGACCGGGCGGCGGCGGAAAGAGCACCCTGTCCCACTGGCTGTGCCGCCATCTGCCGCAGGCGGCCATGCTCGCGCTGGACGATTTCCGCCTGCCGAGGGCCAAGCGCCCGGCCCATGGCCGCTACGGGTCGCACCCCGATGGCAACGACCTGCCGCGGCTGCACCAGACGTTGGACGACTTCCGCAGGGGCGCCCCCATCCGTCAGCCGGTGTTTGATCCCATCGCCGGGCAGGTGTTGCGAAACGTCCGGATCCCCCCGGCGCGCATTCTGCTGGCCGACGGCGAACTGGCCGCGCATGAACCGGTGCGCACTCGCCTGGACCGCCTGATATTGGTGGAAGCCCATTGGCGCACCCAACTGAACACCCGCCTGACCCGCGACCTGCGCGAGCGGCATTGCTCTCTTGAAAAGGCCATCGATCTCTTTCTTCAAAGTAATCTGCGCGACTGGCCAAGATTTTCACAGGGCGCGGCCAACGCCGCGGATGCCCTCCTCTATTGCAACACCCGCCATACGTTCTCGCTTCGACGAATGCCGTGATCCGGTTCTTCTTAGAGGGGCTCCCGTTGAAATCATGCAAGACAGGCGGGAAGAACCGAGACGGACGACACGGATAAGGTAAAGAAACGAGTTCACTATTATGAGAGCCAAGTGCTAGTATGAGGCACCATGACAACACGTGAAGACCTATCGGCACTGTCGGCGGATGAGATCGAAGCCGTCGAGAAATTGACCCTGCGCTGGGTATTTCAAGCCGCTCTTGATTTTGGCATGGAAGCCCATGAGGTATTCCTCAAATCACCGGATGACGTCAAGGATATCGCCGAGGACATTACCCGAGAACTGCTGGACCGATTGCCTGGTCATAATGTACCCCAGCGGATCTTTGGAACCGTTGATTACAAGAAAGCCCGCTATATTATCCTGCCGGATCAGACGATTCGCCAGGCTCTGTTTGTAGATTCCAAGGCGGAGAAATCCAACAGCACGGCTACGATTCAGATGTCCCAATCCTCCATGCTCATCCGCCAGCGGCGGGGCGGACAAGAAGTGCAAGAATCCGGATCCCTGCCCCGCATTTCCGAATATGCGGGCAGGCAATATCTGACCACCACCGTTCTGTTGCACTTCAAGTACGCGGATATTGGCAAAACCCATTATCTTCAGGAAGCCACGTTGTCCGCGATCCCAAACGGGCTGCTCCAGGAGCGATATAACCCCGACGCCGCGGAGACGATCTGGTTGGCTGGCCGAAATGCCCCGAGCCGCGGCGAAGACTTTCGGGTGCGACTGAGCTTCTCTCGACTTCAGGCCAGGTGCCCGTGGCGGGTGCAGAAAATCATGTATGACTCTCGTCGAGGCTGTGAAGGGACATGGCATGATTAGCTCCATGACAGATCCTCTTGCCGCCGACACGATCTATTACGGCGATTCCCGCAAGCTACTCCAGCAGATTCGCCCGAGTTCAATCGCCCTGAGTGTTTGGTCGCCCCCCTATCATGTGGGCAAAGAGTATGAAAAGGACATGTCCTATGCCGGCTGGCTGGCCATGTTGTCAGATGTAATCGCTTTGCATAACCCCATTCTCAAGCCGGGGGCATTTCTTGCCATCAATATCGCGGATATTCTTTGCTTTCAGGACGATTCCATGCCACGCCTCATGGCCGAGAACGTCAGCCGTCGAAAGGTGTCCATCACGAAAGAGCAGATTCTCGACGCTAAACAACAACATCCACATTTTAGCCGCGATCAACTGGCCAAGTTCTTACACTGCAGCGAACAAACCATTGATCGGCGACTCAACGGCAACAACATTCGCGGCGGGAAGTACCAAGCCCAGACGAGAGTAAAATTGGCCGGGGGAGAGATTGAGAACATGGCAGCCAAAGCCGGACTCTACCTTTATGATCGTCGGATATGGGTCAAGGATGCGGCATGGGAGAACTCCCGCTGGCATACGATTTCCTACCGTGCCGTGGACGAATTTGAATACGTCTACATCTTCTGGAAACCCGGAATCACCACCGTTGACCGCTCCCGGTTGACCCGTGAAGAATGGATTAACTGGGGATCACGCGCGGTCTGGAATATACCATCCGTGCGCGCCAACGACGACCATGAGGCGAAATTCCCCGTTGAATTGCCTCGACGCCTCATCAAACTGCTGACCAACCCAGAAGACATTGTGTTGGATTGCTTCATCGGAAGCGGCACCACGGCCGTTGCCGCCATTAAGGAAAATCGCCATTATATCGGCATCGACAAGGCCAAGGAATATGTCGATCTTGCGCGACATGCGTGCAAAAGGGCCTCTCATCAGTCCTCTGAAGAGATGCAATTGTCCCTTGTCTTCCGGGAGAAAAAGGACGAAGCAAGCACTTCGCCCGACAAAGCACATCGGTCAATCGTCTACAAACGGAAACGTCTTCGGTAAACCGTAAACTGTAGCGGACGGTTTTCGGTGTTCTGCCGCCTTGTCGAGCGGGGCGGGTTTGGCTATGGTGGGCGCGGATGAAACCAGCAGCTTCCCATTTGAGCATCGCCCAGCGCGTCATCGATATTGAAGTCGCGGCGTTGCAGCGCACCCGCGACCGGCTTGACGGGGCGTTTGACGAAGCGGTCGAGCGGTTGCGCGGCGCGCTCGATGCGGGCGGAAAGATCATCGTGACGGGCGTGGGCAAATCGTTCCATATCGGGCAGAAAATCGCCGCGACTTTCACCAGCACCGGCGCGCCGGCCAATGTACTGCATCCGTCCGAGGCCATGCACGGCGATCTGGGGCTGGTGCAGGCGGGCGACATGGTCCTGGCGCTGTCCTATTCCGGGGAATCGGATGAGTTGATCAACCTGCTGCCGATGTTGAAGCGGACGGGAGCGGGCATCATCGCGCTGACCGGCGGCCCGGACTCCATGCTGGCGAAGCATTCCGACCTGGTGCTGGACGGCTCGGTGGAGCGCGAGGCCTGCCCGTTGAACCTGGTGCCGACGGCATCGACCACCGTGGCGCTGGCCATCGGCGACGCCCTGGCGATCGCCCTGCTGGAGGCGCGCGGGCTCGGCCGGGACGATTATGCCCGGCTGCATCCCGGCGGGGCCATCGGCCGCTCCCTGCTGCTGACGGTGGATGACATCATGCGTACCGGGGAACGGCTGGCCATTGTCCATCCCGGGGCCGCGGTCCGCGATGCCCTGATTGTCATGACCAAGGCCCAGGCCGGGGCCGTCGTGGTGGTGGATTCGGACCGCCGCGTGCTGGGGCTGCTGACCGACGGCGACCTGCGCCGCTATCTGGCCGGGGGCGCCATGGACTTTCATACCCGCCCGGTGGAGGATCTGATGACCCGCCATCCGTGCTCCATCTGTTCCGGGCGGTTGGCGGCGGATGCCCTGGTGATCTTCCAACAGCACCGTTTTGACGACTTGGTGGTGGTCGACCCGGAAGACCGACTGGCCGGCATGATCGACTTGCAAGACCTGCCCAAATTTAAGATCCTATAACCGTCCTTCCCGAGGAGATCCCCGATGACCATCCGCAAGCTGCACATCACACGCCAAGATCACCAGCGCCTGACCGACATGCTGGAGGAAGCCCTGGCGCGCAAAAGCCGCGATACGGCGTTTTTGAAGGAATTGGCCTCTGAACTGGCCCAGGCGGATGCCGTCGATCCCCAGGATGTCCCGGCGGATGTGATCACCATGAACTCGCGCGTCGTGCTGAAGGATGTCGGCAGCGGAGAACGGATGGAGTACACGCTGGTGTTTCCAGAGCAGGCCGATGTGGAAAAGGGGCGTTTGTCGGTGGTCTCTCCCATCGGCACCGCCATTCTCGGCTATTCCAAGGGTGATCTCATCACTTGGCAGACGCCGGGCGGCCCGCGCGAAATTGAAATTGTCGACATCCCCTATCAGCCCGAAGCCGCGGGCGACTACAACCTGTAGGCCGCGGCCCTTTTCCTGCGCCCGGCGGGCGCGGCTACAGGGCGGCAAGGAAGGCATCCATTTCGGCATCGGTGCCCATCGATACGCGCAGATGGCGGCCGGTTCGACTTCCGGGGAAATAGCGCACGAGAATGTGTTTGGCGCGCAGGTCGGCAGCCAGATCGGCGGCGGGACGGTCCGGGGGGGGCTCCACGAACAGGAAATTGGCCGCGGAAGGCACGACCCGGAATCCACGCTTCTCCAGCTCGGAGGCCACGCGATCGCGGGTGGCCACGATGCGCCGGGTGTTGTCGTGCACCCAGCCCGGATCTTCGAGAGCCGCCAGGGCGATGGTCTGCGCCAGGCGGTCGACGTTATAGGAATCCTTGAGGCGGAAGAGCGCGGCGATCAACTCGGCGGGTCCGATGCCATACCCGATGCGCAGCCCGGCCAGAGAACACGATTTGGAAACCGTCCGGCACACCAGCACATTGGGCAGTTCCCGGGCCAGGCCGAGACAATCGCGCCCGCCGGCAAAATCCACATAGGCCTCATCGATCAATACCACCCCATGGAATCGCTGGCAGAACTGACGAACGGTTGGCTCCGGAACCCACACGCCGGTCGGGGCATTGGGATTGGCCAGGAAAAACAGCGTGGCCTCCAGGTCTTCGGGAGGCTCGGTCCAGCCAAAGCCATCGGGAAGTGGAACGGCGTGGTATCCCACCTCCTCCGCGGCGGCCAGAACGGGATAGAGTGAATAGGTTGGGTCGAAGGCGGCGACCGCGCCGCCCGGCTCGGTGAAGGCGCGCGTGGCCAGCCGCAGCACTTCGTCGGAACCGTTGCCGACAAAGACCTGATCGACCGACACTCCGCTGATCTGCGCAATGCGTTCGCGCAAGGCGGTACAAAGGGGATCGGGATAGAGTCGCAGCGTTTCCGCCGGGAACTCCCGCAGCACGCGCATCACGGCGGGGCTCGGCGGATAGGGGTTTTCGTTGGTGTTGAGCTTGATCAGCCCGGCGTCTTGGGGTTGCTCGCCGGGCGCGTAAGCCGTTAGGTCGCGGACGGAGGATCGAATCAGAGTATTCATGGCAGGTCAAACCGGATGAACGCGGCGCGCGAATGGCTGTCGAGTCCCTCGACGCGCCCCATGGCCTCGATCAGCGGCAAGGCATCGACCAGGTCCGCCCGGGTGAAGGCCACCACGCTCGTGCGCTTGCGGAAGGAATCGACGGTCAACCCCGAAAAGAAGGCCGCCGTGCCGCCGGTGGGCAGGACATGGCTGGGGCCGGCCACGAAATCCCCCGCGCATTCGGGCGTCCAGGCGCCGACAAACACCGCGCCGGCATTCTTGACCTTCTGCAACCACCGGCGCGGCTCCTTGGTCATGATTTCGAAATGCTCCGGCGCAAACCGATTGATCAGGTCCATGCCGGTGTCGAGGTGATCCACCACCACAAACAGCGCCCCGGTCGCGGCGGCCTTTTCGATGGCCTCGCGGCGCGAAAGCCGGGCAAGTTGGCGGTCCATTTCCTCCATCACTTTGGTCGCCATGGCCATGTAGGGCGTCACCAACAGCGCTTTCTCCTGGCCGGTTCCGTGCTCCAACTGCGAGAGCAGGTCGGCGGCGACATGCGCGGGCACCGCGGTTTCGTCGGCCAGCACCGCAATCTCGCTGGGGCCGGCGACCATATCGAGATCCACATCGCCATATACCAGCTTTTTGGCGGCGGTGACGTAGGGTCCGCCGGGTCCCACGATTTTCTGGACCTTGCGAATGATGCCGGTTCCGTAGGCCATCGCGCCAATGGCCTGGATGCCGCCGATGCGGTAGATTTCCGTCGCCCCGGCCACCTCCAGTGCGTGCAGCAGGAAGGGATTAACCTTGCCCTTTCGATCGCAGGGGGTGCAGGCCACGATATCCGGAACCCCGGCCACCTTGGCCAGGCTGACGCTCATCAGGGCGGTCGACACCAGCGGGGCGGCGCCGCCGGGGATATAGGCGCCGACACGCGCCAGCGGGGTGAAGCGCTCGCCCAGCACCCCCCCCTTGGGCGAGGCCATGCTCCAATCCTTTCGCATGCCCCCCTTGGCAAACCGCACAATGCGGGAAAAAATGTCCGACGCACAGCGCTTGAAATTCATATCCACCTGGTCGGATGCCGCCAACTGCTCCTCGCGCGGAACGGCAAAACGCTCCGACGGCAGATCGATGCCGTTGAATTCGAGGGTGTATTTGCGCACGGCCTTGTCGCCGTTCTTGCGGATATCGGCCAACACCCGCTGGGCGGTATTCTCAGCTTCCGGATCAAAGGCCGGCCGCTTCAGAAAGCGCTCCAGCTCGCGCGATTCCTTGTGCTCGGTGAACTTGAGAATGGGGATGGTCAGGGGCATGGGATGAAATCTTCCATGGGGGTTCGTATCGGAATGCTCGGGAGAGGAAATACTCAAAATGGGCGAAAGATGCAAGCCGGCTTGAGCCGCACCGAAGAAACCGATGTTTCGGCGACCACGCCTCCCCCCCCCCCCCGTCCGCCCCCCCGCCCTACCCTGTTCGCGGGCGGAGGATTCCGGGGGCGTTCGGGTGCCTCAGAGGTTCTTGACGCTTTCGTTCATGGTGCCGCATTTGTCGCATTCGGACATGGGCAGGTTGCGGCGGTCGAGATAGACGTGGCCGCACCCGGAACAGCGAAAGACATTCGGCGCGGCGTGGCGGCGGGGAATCCAGCGATAGCGCCGGATGGCGTAATACAGGGTGGCCAGCAAGACCAACGACAGGTGGAGAATCAGGATGGCGGTCAATGCGTCGGGAAGGGGGAGCGTAATCATGGCGAGGCGCGCTCCACAAGGGCCGGAGGCGGCGGCGAGAACCACCAGGCCACACGCCCCGACCGGGGGGCGTCGGGATCCAGGAGACGCCAGCCGAAGGCCGACCGGGCCAGGCGGCGGTCCACGGCGGGAAGCCCGCTGGATCGGGAGAGCAAAACGGAAATCGGGACGCCGGCGGCATCGAACTGCATGTCCAGTTCCGCCGACCAGATCTGGTTGGTCCAGCGGTTGTATCCCAGGTCGATTCCGGAAAACAGCCGGGATTCCCAGCCGGAGGGAAAAACCATGCGGGAAGGCGAACGGGCCTGGTCCCGGGGCGGGAAGACTCCGTTGGCCGGCAACTCCACGGGCGTCCCCGTGCGAGGCGCGAGCCGAACGGGGCCGCCAAGGAAGGTGTTCGAGGGGGGCTCGGATCTCGACAGATAGAAGGCGCCGGGCGGCGTGATGTCGACCGGCGGTTGCAACTGCGCGCGATGGCGGCGCAGGGGATGGCTGAATCCCGCCGGCGTGGGCAGGGCAAACACGGCCGGCGACCACAGGATGCGTGGATCCGTCTCGGTCTGCTCGCTAGCGGCTTCCGGCCCGGGCCCCGGCCACCAGGTCACCCGCGGAGGCGGCTCCCTCACGAGAGGGGAGGGCAAGGGGGCGATCCGCAACGCCAGGAACAGGACGGCAAACCATCCGGCCCCGCCCAGCATGGCCAGCTGCAGGCCCGTGCGGCGGAACCGCTGCCAGCGGCGGGCGGCATCCATACGTGGGCGAATCGGGTGCATCCCGCCCGGCTCCTAGGGGGCCACCGCCGGAGGGCGGGTGGCCAGCACCACTTCGCGAATCCCGGCCTGGACCGCCAGCGAATAGACCTCGATCAAGGCCCCGTAGCTGGTGCCTTCGTCCGCCTCGATCAGCAATGGCCCCATCGGTTCCATCCCCTGAAGAGCCTGGGCGAACTGCGGAGGCGTCATGCGCTCATCGTTGAAAAACACCATGCCCTCCTGCGAGATCGTCAGCACCCGCGCGCCATAGACCTCCCCATCCAGGAATGGCGCTTCCGGCAGGGTGACGCGGACCCCCGGCTGCAAGACGAAACGCATCGAGGCAAAGGCAAACAAGCCCAGCAGCAGGATCACATTCAGGAGCGCGACGACCTCGATGGGCCCCACGGAACGGCGATAGCGCCCCTTGAAGCGCCGACGCACGCTGCGGAACTGCATTTGGATGGGCTGGTCGGGGATTCTCACGCCGGCGCGCCCTCCCGCGTGCGCTTCCATTGCCGCATGAAATTCATCAGGGCCGATGCCGAGCGCTCCATGTCGAGCAGAATGGATTCCACGCGCGACACCAGCAAGTTGTATCCCGCGTAGGCCAGGATCGCGATCACCAGGCTCAGGGCCGTTGCCGACAGCGCGGTCCACAGCCCCCCCGTCAAGTCGGCTGACTGCACCAGCGGCGCGTTGCGGCTTGCCGCCAGCAGCATCTCCATCATGCCCAGCACCGTGCCCAACAGCCCGATCAACGGGGTGATGCGCGCCAGGGTCGCCAACCAGCCCAGGCCGCGCTCCATTCGGGGAATTTCCTCCAGGCCGGCATCCTCGATGGCGCGGCCGATGTTGTCCAGCGTGTCGTCATGATGCAGCACCGCCGCCAGCGCCAGCCGCGCCACCGGGCCGGGCGCCTCTTCGCAAATCGTCGCCGCTTCGACCAGGTTGTCGCGGTTGAGAATGTTGTAGACCCCCTTCAAGAAGTCATCCGCGGCAATCTGGGCGCGATGCAGGTTGAACAGCCGTTCCAGAAACACCAGCGCCGCAAACAGCGCGCACACCAGCAGCACCCACACGATCGGGCCGCCATATCCAATCACATTCTGCATTCCACGTTCTCCATCTGCCGGCTCCCCAAATCGGACTGGGGCCCACTCTATGCATCCTCCACCAGCCGCTCAACTGAAAAAGTCGATTCTCTTGGATTGCCTCGATGCCCGGGCTGCCTTATGTTCCGGGGTGCACATGCGCAGGAGCAGCCGATGAGCAACAGCAAACCGCAGAAACTGGTGGGCCGGGGCATTCCCCGCGTAGATGCCGATGGCAAGGTGCGCGGGCAGACCCGCTATCTCGATGATCTGGATGCCCGCGGGATCTTGGTGGGCGCGGTGGTCCGTTCCCCCGTCGCCCGAGGCCTCCTCAAGGCGGTTACCCCCGATTCGGCCTACGATTGGAAAGGCATAACCATCGCCACCGCCCAAGACATTCCCGGCGAAAATGTCGTCCACATGCACGACCGCACCATGCCGCTGCTGGCGGAGATCGGCGGGAAAATCCGCTACCGCGGCGAGCCCGTGGCCGTGGTGGCCGCCCGGACCCCCGAACGCGCCGCCGATGCCGCCGCCCACATCCAGGTCGTGGTCGACGAACTCCCGCCCCTGCTGACCCTGCCGGAAGCCATTGCCCTCTTCAAGAAAACCCCCGCCCGGCTCGACTCCATGAAGGATCAGGACATCGTCAAGGGCGACATCGCTCAAGGCTTCGCCGCCGCCGATGACATCCTGGAGGCCGAATACTGGGCCGGCCATCAGGAGCAGCTCTATATCGAAAACCAGGGCTTGGTGGTCTTCCCCCAAAAGGACGGCTCCATCCTGGTCGAAGGCTCGATGCAATGCCCGTATTTCCCGGTCCACGAACTCAATGATCCGCTCAACCTCCCCCCAGCCAAAATCCGGGCCCGGCAGACGCCGGTGGGCGGCGCCTTTGGCGGCAAGGAAGAGTATCCCACCATGCTGACCGGCTATGCGGCCTTGCCGGCCCTCAAGTCCGGCCGCCCCGTCAAGATCACCTACGAGCGCCACGAAGACATCTTGTTTACGCCCAAGCGTCACCCCGTCTGGGTGCGCTACAAAACCGGGTTCCGCAAGGACGGCACGTTGACGGCGATCGAATGCGACTACATCCTCGACGGCGGCGCCTACCTGACCATCTCCGATGTCGTCATGTTCCGCGGCATCCTGCATTGCGCGCTGGCCTATCGCTGCGAAAACGTCGTCATCCGCGGCAAAGTCGCCCGGACGAATTCAGTTCCCTGCGGGGCCTTCCGCGGCTTCGGCGCGCCGCAGGCCATCTGGGGCATCGAGTCGCACATCGATGCCATCGCCGCGCGTCTCGGTCGTAAACCCCATGAGTACCGCCGGCAAGTCCATGCGCGCCCCGGCGACATCACCCCCACCGGGCAGGTTCTCTCCAGGGAGAACGGCTCGAGCGCCTGCCTGGCGTTGGCCCTCCAACGCGCCGATTTCGCCCGCAAGCTCCAACGCGCCTCCCATGGAAAGCTCCGCAAGGGCCAGGAAAAGTACTACGGCATCGGCCTGTCGTTTTTTGCGCACGGGTCGGCATTCACCGGCGATGGCGAGGCCAAGTTCAAGGCCAAGGGCCGCATGGAACTGGCCCGGCTGGACGACGGCAAGCCCGGCGTCAACATCCGCGTCTCCTCCACCGAAATGGGCCAGGGCGTCCACACCATCTTCACCCAGATCGCCGCGGATGCCCTCTCGCTCGATCCGGCGCGCATCCGCTTCCCCATGGCCGACACCGGTCTGGTGCCCAATTCCGGCCCGACCGTTGCCTCGCGCACCACCATGGTCGTCGGCAATGTCGTCCATCGCGCATCCGAAGACCTGAAAGCCCAGATCGAAGCCTTTGCCTCGCTGAACTTCTTCCGCGGCGAAAAGGCCGTGATGCGAAACTCCCGGCTGGTTTCAAAAGGCCGCAAGCCCGTCGCCTTCGCCAAGGTCGCGCGGAACATGCTCGCGGAACTCGGCGAGGTCAACGGCTTCTTCGAGTTTCATCTGCCCCCGGAGACCCGCTGGGACCAGGGCGCCTTCAAGGGCGACTCCTATCCGGGCTACTCATGGTCGGCCAACGTCGCCGAAATCGAGGTGGATCCGCTGACGTGCGAACTCGCCATCAAACGCGTAACGGCCGTGGTGGATGTCGGACGAATCATCAACCCGATCCTGGCCAGCGGCCAGGTCGAGGGCGGCCTGACCCAGGCGCTCGGCTACGCCGTGATGGAAAAAGTCGGCACCGGCCCGAACGGTCTCTACGATGCCTCGCGCCTGCAAACCTACATCATTCCAACCGCGCTGGATGTTCCGGAATACGACGTGAAATTCGTCGAATACCCCTACTCCTTCGCGCCGCCCGGCGGCAAGGGCCTGGGCGAACTGCCGATGGACGGGCTCGCCCCCGCCATTGCCAACGCCGTCGAATCGGCCATTGGCCGCCGCATCCGCTCCATCCCCATCACCGCGGAAGCCATTTACGAAGCCCTGCATTCACCCCCGGGAGGCCCCCCATGAGTTCGATCGAGCGCCATTGGATCTTGAACGGCAAACCCGTCCGGGTGCGGGCGCCCGCCGGTCGCCGCCTCCTGGATGTGCTGCGCAAGGATCTCGACCTGACCGGCTCCAAGGAAGGCTGCGGCGAAGGCGAGTGCGGCGCCTGCACGGTCATGATCGACAACGAACCCGTCGTCTCCTGCCTGGTCCCCTTCGGCCAGCTTTCAGACGGCACCGAGATCCTGACCATCGAAGGCATCGAAAAGACCCGCATCGGGAAGGCCATTCAGAAGGCCTACATCGAAACCGGCGCGGTTCAGTGCGGATTCTGCATCCCCGGCATGGTCGTCAGCAGCTATGCCCTCTTGCGCAAGAATCCCAGGCCCTCCACGAAGGCCATCCGCGAAGGATTGGCCGGCAACCTGTGCCGCTGCACGGGCTACGCCAAGATCATCGCGGCCGTCAAGCTCGCCGCCAAGCGGCTGTCTGAAACCAAGCGCAACTGACCGGACCCACCCCATGAACCGAACCGACTCCATCGATATCCGCTTCCCCGGCCGCCTGGAAGAAGCCCTGCGCCTGCAGGCCCGCGACAACACCCGCGGCCAGGTGCTGGCCGGCGGCACCGATCTCATGGTGCAGTGGGCCGCCGGCGTCCCCCTGCCCCCGCGCGCCACATCCGTCTGGAACCTGCCCGAACTGGTTGAAATCGAGGTGACGGATCGCTACATCCAGATCGGCGCGGGCGTCACCCACGCCTTCCTGGTGGATGCCCAACCCATTCACCGCCACGTACCGGCGCTGATCGCCGCGGCGGCCACGGTCGGCGCGGCGCAAATCCAGGCCCGCGGCACCCTCGGCGGCAATGCCGCCAATGCCTCCCCGGCCGGCGACACCGCCCCCGCCCTGCTCGTCACCGGCGGGAGCGTTCTGCTGACCTCGCTCCAGGGCACCCGCGAGGTCCCCCTCGAGCAGTTCTGGCTGGCCTACCGCAAGGTGGATCTGCGGCCCGATGAAATCATCCAGGCCTTTCGACTGCCCAAACGCGGCACGGCCAAGGAACGCTTCCGCAAAATCGGCACGCGCCGCGCCCAGGCCATCAGCAAGGTCATGGCGGCCTCGCGCATCCGGATGACCCGCGGCCATGTCGAAACTGCCGCCATCGCCCTCGGGTCCATCGCCCCGACCCCCGTACGCCTGCGGGAGGTGGA
>CAYNSH010000029.1:12612-37190 GCA_964399775.1 uncultured Verrucomicrobiota bacterium | reverse complement strand
GGGAGATGCCGATTCAGTTTGCGGGGATCCTGGCCGAGCATCGCGCGGTGCGAAGCGCCTGCGGGGTGTTTGACGTTTCGCACATGGGGCAGATCTTCATCACCGGGCCGGATGCCCACCGGCTGGTGGAGCGGCTGAACTGCAACCGGATGAGCGCCGAGCCGGGGCGTGGCACGTATGCGCATTTGTTGTCGGAGGAAGGCGGGATCCTGGATGATGCGATCACGTTCTGCCTGGCGCCGGACCGTTTTTTGGCGGTGGTGAATGCGGCGACGGATGCGGACGATTTTGCGTGGATGCAACGGCAATCGCAGGGGCATGACGTGGCGCTGGAACAGGCCAGCGCCCGGTTGGGGATGCTGGCGGTGCAGGGGCCGCGCGCTCCGGAGTGGATCGGCCGCTATTTTCCCGACGCCATGGCGTTGCTGCGGTTTGGCGTGGCCGAGCTGCCGTGGGGAGGCGAGACCGCCTATGTGATGCGAACGGGCTACACCGGCGAAGATGGCTTCGAGGTGGCGGCTTCGCCGGAGGGCATTGGCGCGTTCTGGGATGAGCTGATGGCCCGGGGCGGGGCGGAGGGCCCGACGCCCTGCGGGCTGGGCAGCCGCGACACCCTGCGGCTGGAATCGGGCTACCTGCTGTATGGCGTGGATGCCGACGCGACCCGCACGCCGTACGAGGCGAACTGCGGGTGGGTGGTCAAGCTGGACAAGGGCGATTTCATCGGCCGGGAGGCGCTGATGCGCCGCAAGGCGGCGGGATTCACGGAAAAGCTGACGGGGGTGCGATTGCTGGAGCGCGGGGTGCCGCGCAGCGGATGCGGGGTCTGGCTGAACGATCGAGAGATTGGCACGCTGACCAGCGGGTCCTTCGCGCCCAGCCTGGGGACCGGCATCGGGGCGGGCTACCTGGCGCAAGAGGCCTGGGCGCCGGGCACGCGCGTGGAGGTCGATCTTCATGGCAAGCGGGTGGCGGCTGAAACCGTCCGCGGCGCGTTTCGCCGGAACCGCGTATGATCTACAACAGGAGAACAGGAACCACAGAAAAGCAGGAAGGGATCCGGGACAATCGATAGGGATCAGCAGATCGGGATGGCCATTTCCTTTGGCAAGTTTCCTGCTATCCTGCGACTCTTGTGTTCCAGCCATCAATGAAAGGGAGTTGTCATGTTTGACGAACTTGAATGTCGATTTGCCAAGAGCCACGAGTGGGCGCATCCGGATGGGGATGTCGTCACGGCGGGCATCAGCGACCATGCCCAGAGCGAGATCAGCGACATTGTATTTGTGGAACTGCCCAAGGTCGGGGCGACGGTGGAGCAGGGCCAGGCGTGTGCCGTCATTGAATCCGTGAAGGCGGCCGCCGACTTCATTGCGCCGGTATCAGGCGAGGTGATCGAAGTCAACGATGCGATCGTGGATGATCCGGCCCTGGTCAATCAATCCCCGCATGGCGATGGCTGGTTCATGAAAATCCAAATGTCGAATCCCGCGGAGCTGGACCGCTTGATGGATTTCGAGGCGTACAGCGCGACGCTGGGCTGAGCCGGTACCGGCGCCGGCGTGGCCGGGCCGGATCCGCCGCTCTCCCCGGACCTTTTTATGTATGTTCCGCACACACCCGAAGAACGCGCAGCGATGCTCCAGACCATTGGGGTTGGCTCGATGGAGGAACTGCTGGCACAGGTGCCGGAAGGCCTGCGCGCGGGGGAACTGGCGTGGCCCGCCGCCTTGACGGAGCCGGACTTGCTGGCGCACGCGCGCGGGTTGGCGGCAAAAAACCGGCCGTTGGTCTGCTTTGCGGGGGGGGGCGCCCAGGATCATTATATTCCCTCGGCCGTACAAGCCCTGGTCCAGCGCGGCGAATACCTGACGGCCTACACGCCCTATCAGGCCGAGGCCAGCCAGGGATTGCTGCAGGCGATCTATGAGTTCCAAAGCTCGGTCTGCGCGCTCTACGGGATGGACGTGGCCAACGCCTCGCTGTATGACGGCGCGACGGCGCTGGCGGAGGCGGTTTCGGCGGCGGCGCGCATCACCGGCCGCCACAAGATCCTGCTGCCGGACTCGTTGAACCCGTCGTGGCGCGGGGTGTTGGAGACCGTGTTTCGAGCAAAGGGCGAACCGGTTTTCGAAAGGGTGCCGTGCCCGAAGGGTCGCCTGGACGCCGCCGAGGTGGAGGCCCGTTTGGAAGGAACGGTGGCCGCGTTGGTGGTGGCCACGCCGAATGCCTACGGCTTGCTGGAGACGGGAGAAGTCCTGGCGGAGAAGGCGCATGCGGCGGGCGCGCTGTTGATTGCCGTGGCCGATCCGGTGAGCCTTGGCGTGCTGGAAGCGCCGGGCGCCTGGGGCGCCGACATCGCGGTGGGCGATGGGCAGGGGCTGGGAAACGCCCTGAACTATGGCGGTCCCCATCTGGGCTTGTTTGCTTGCCGGCGGGCCCTCCTGCGGCACGTGCCCGGGCGCATTTGCGGAAAGACCACCGATGCCGAGGGACGGCGCGGCTTTGTGCTGACGCTTCAGGCGCGCGAGCAGCACATCCGGCGAGAGCGGGCGGCCTCGAATGTGTGCACGAACGTGTCGCTGTGCGCCCTGGCGGCCACGATTCATCTGGCGCTGCTGGGGCCGCAAGGCTTGCGCGAAGTGGCGGAACTGTGCGTTGACAAGGCGCACCGGCTGGCGGAGCGGATTTGCGGCTTGCCGGGATATCGATTGCGCTTCGAGGGGCCGTTCTTCAATGAGTTCGTGCTGGAATGTCCCGGGCCGGCCAGACGCGTCCGCGACGCGCTGCTGAAGGCGGGGATTCTGGCGGGTATTCCGCTGGAAACGTTTGATGAGAGCTTGGGCAACAGCCTGCTGGTGTGCGTGACGGAAACGCGAACGGAAGAAGAACTGGACCGCTACGTGGCGGCGTTGGCGGGGGTGTTTCCATGAAGCGTCCGGAACCCTTGTCGATGGAACAGAGCGTTCCCGGTCGCCGCGGGGTTCGATTTTCGGCACCGGTCCGGCCGGCGGCCGCGTGGCTGCCGGAAGGGGCGTTGCGCAAGCCGCCGCCGCGCCTGCCCGAACTGGGCGAGTTCGAGGTGGTGCGGCACTACACCCGTCTTTCGCAACTGAACTATTGCCTGGATACCCATCTCTACCCGCTGGGTTCGTGCACGATGAAGTACAATCCGCGGATCAACGAAGCGGTGGCGGCGCTGGATGGGTTTGCGCAGGCGCACCCAAGCGCTCCGGACCGGGCGGTGCAGGGCACGCTGGAGGCCTGCTGGCGGCTGGAGCGCCTGTTGTGCGAATTGACGGGACTGTCGGCATTTACCTTGCAGCCCGCGGCGGGCGCCCACGGCGAGCTGACGGGCATTCTGCTGGCGGCGGCCTGGCACCGGTCGCGCCGCGACCGACAGCGCCGTCAGATCGTGGTGTCCGACTCCGCGCATGGGACCAATCCGGCTTCGGCGGCGATGGGCGGGTTTGAGGTCAAGACGGTTCCCTCGGGGGCCGACGGCCGCGTGGATGTGGAGGCGCTGAAAGCCGCCCTGGGGCGCCAGACGGCGATGGTGATGCTGACGGTGCCGAATACGCTGGGATTGTTTGAAACGCGCATTCGGGAAATGGCCGATGCGGTCCACTCCGTGGGGGCGCTGCTCTACATGGATGGCGCGAATTTCAATGCCTTGATGGGGCTGGTGAAGCCGGCGGCGCTGGGCGTGGACATTCTGCACCTGAACCTGCACAAATCCTTTTCCACGCCGCATGGTGGCGGGGGGCCGGGCGCCGGTCCGGTGGGGGTATCCGCCGCGCTGGAACCGTTCCTGCCCTTGCCGCGCGTGGTGGAAACGAAGGGGCGGTATGGCTTGCGGACCAAGAACCGCAAGAGCATCGGAAGCCTGCGGGCCTTTTTGGGCAATGTCGGGGTTTTGCTGCGCGCCTATGCCTTCTTGCGGGCGCACGGGGCCTCCGATCTCCGCGCAGTCGCCGAGCATGCCATCCTCAACGCCAATTACCTGCGGGTGCGGCTGAGCGATGTGTTCCCGGCGGCGATGGCGGAAGCCTGCATGCACGAGTGCGTGCTTCGCACCCAGCCCGAGCAACTGAATGGCGTCAAAACCCTGGATGTGGCCAAGCGGCTGCTGGACCACGGATTCTATGCCCCGACCGTGTATTTCCCGCTGATTGTTCCCGAGGCCCTGATGATCGAGCCCACCGAGACGGAATCCAAGGCCACGCTGGACGCCTTCGTGGAGGCCTTGCGATCGATTCACGCCGAGGCGCTGACCGATCCGGAGAAGGTCAAGGGCGCGCCTTGGGATCTGCCGGTGCGCCGGTTGGATGAACTCTCGGCCGCGCGCAATCCGGATGTCGCCTGGACATGAGCGAGGCCGGCGGCAGGCAAGGCCGGGTCCTTCGTTCCCCACCGTTGGATGTATTCGGGCAGATGGCGCTGGATGAAGCGCTGGCGCAGGCGCGGCCGGAAGCCTTTTGCATTCGGTTCTACCGGTGGCAGGGCCCGGGGGCGACCTTTGGCTATGCCCAGCGGTTTGCCGAGGTGCAGGCCGTGCTGCCCGCCGAACTCCTCGAGCGGGCGACGCGCCGGCCGACCGGTGGCGGCATTGTGCGGCATGTGGACGACCTGACCTTTTCCTGCCTCATCCCGGCGGAGGGAGTGTACCGGCCCATGCGGATCTACCAGCGCCTGCATGGGGCCATTTTGGAGGGACTGCGCGCCGCAGGGCTGGAGGCGCGCCTGTGCGACCGGAAAGATTCGCCAGCGCCGCAGGGTCCCGGAGGCGCCTCGCAGTGCTTTGTGGAACCGGTCGCGATGGATGTACTGGTCGGGGAGCACAAAATCCTTGGTGGGGCGATTCGGCGGTACCGGGATACGGTGTTGTACCAAGGATCGTTGCAGGTGCCGGGTGCCCGTGAACGGGCCCGGGAGTTGGAGGCCGCCATCCTGAACGGGTTGTCGGCGATCACCGCGCTGGACTGGAACGGCGAGGAGATCGATCCCGAGGTGGCGGCCGCGGCCCAATCCATCGAGCCGCGATACCACGGCGAGGATTGGAAGCGGAAGCGATAAGGGAATCGCAGGGCGGGCTACGGCCGTGAGACCAGGGTGGTAAAATGTCCGGCCTCGTCGCTGAGGGAGAAATCCCGCGACGAACTGGCCTCCAGCAGTTTGATTTCGACCGGGCCTGGGGAAGTTGCAATGAGCCATTCCTGTTCGGACGTGCCATTGGGAAGCGGCGCGGGCACATGTCCGCGGCGGGCGGGAATCCATTCGCCGATGCCGTCTTCGTCGGGGTCTGCCGAGCGGGACCAGACCTCGGTGACGGTCAGGTCGGATCGCACGACAAGCGCTGGCGATTCATCCGCATCGATGGCGGCGGTGTCCGGCGGCAGCAGGCGGCCTTGGGGCCGCTGGATGTCGTAATAGAACGTCAGGACCCGCTCCCGGGCGAGGGGAACGCGACAGAGGTCGTTGCTGGGCAGGAAGGCCTTGGTGTGCAGCACGTGAAAGCCTTCGGGCAATCCGATGTCCATGTCGCCCCAGGTGCCGTGCGGGAAGTACGCGATGGTGGCGGGATCCCAATCCGGAATGGCAAACAGCGTTTCCATGTTGCGGCGGCGTTCGAGATCGTCCAGCGAAAACGGAAAGACGGCGGGACGGTCGGTGGCGGTGCCGGGTGTTTCGGGCAGATCGATGCGGTGAACCAAGTCCATCTGTTCGAAGCCGAGAAAGAGGTCATGGGCTTCTCCTGGCGGATAGTCGCGAGCGCCGAGTCGGGCATTCGCCTCCCGGTCCGGGAACCGGTGGGCATTCAGGTCGATTCCCCCGTTGAGTTTCATGAGAATGGATTCGGCGGAGCCGTCCGCCCGGGCGAGGAAGGCGAGCGGTCCGGGACGGGTCACCCGCGGGACGGGCATGGCATAGGTAAAATCGGTTGGATCCGCATCGGGCAGGCCGTATGGATTGAAGGCCGGATCGCCGTCACGTCCATCGCGCCGGTCCACGAAGAAGGTCGGGACAGGCTCGCCATCCTGGAGGATTTCGATGGGGGGGCGCTCGCCGTGGCTGGAATCGGGAAGGTCCGGAACGGCCCAGGAAATGGCGGCATAGTCTCCGGGGGCGATGCGGACGGGGCTGCCATGCCGTTCGCGGATCTGGCCTTGGCGGACGGTGACCGGGCGCTCCCCGGCGGGGGAATAGAGGTGCAGGACGGCGCCTTCGGGGAACAGGGCGTCGCCCTCATAGGGCTGGGGACGGGCCGCCTGGCGCCGCACCAGGGCAAAAATCATATAGGTTTGATCCCCGGTTTCGGCGGGCCCCCGCGACCATGCGGCGAGATCGCGGGTGGAGCCGAGCGGCCACTGGCGCTCCCAGCCAAACATGCGGCGGACATCCAGGAGATGGAGCATCCAGGTTTCGCCGAACTGTCCGAGAAAGGGCACTTCGGCGGGTTTGGGGAAGTGGTTGGCCTCGGGGCCGGCCTCGTTGAATCCGTCGGTATAGACAATGGCGAGGCTCTCGCGGCCCAGCAGGGCGGCATGGGCCAGCTTGCGGTCGGCATGGCCCAGATGGTTGTTGTCGTGGCTCATGACGTAGTGGGCGGCGTGAAAAGGTTCTCCGTTGTAGATGCCGTAGCTGCGCTGGTCGAGATGCTCGATGTTCTCGGCGATGTTGAAACGGATGGTGTTCAGGAACCAATCGTTGGCGATCCGCATGCCGCGGTCGAGATAAGGCCCTTCCGGAGGCGGGGAATTGAGGTGTTCGCCGTAGAGCATCGCGTCGTTGCGCGGGGCATCGAGAACGAAGACGCTGTCGAGGTGGTTGGCCCAATCGTCAAAGCCGTGGGTCAGGTTGTGCTGCAGTTGAATCTGGCCGTTATATCCCTCGTTGGACCAATCCTTGTCCGGGCCATCCGTGCCGAAGAACTCCGCGCGGACGTGCTTGATGGCGTCAAGGCGATAGCCGTCGGCATGGGTGCGGTCGGTCAGCCAGCGGATGGAGCGTTCGAGCATCTGGTTGACCTGTTCGGGGACCGGATTGCCCATGTTGTAGCGGCCGTCTCCGTAGCCCCACCTGGCGGTGCGGCGATCGGGACGCCCCGGGAACAGCCCGGTATCCTCGAAGGGTTCCGAGGGTTCGCCGGGATCGTGCTGTCCGTTGCCGTTGAGGTCTTCCCAGTCGAAGCGGCCGTTGCCGGCCG
The DNA here is from genome assembly GCA_964399775.1 of uncultured Verrucomicrobiota bacterium. Taxonomy (GTDB): domain Bacteria; phylum Verrucomicrobiota; class Kiritimatiellia; order CAIQIC01; family Lenti-01; genus Lenti-01. The sequence goes on along the minus strand of CAYNSH010000029.1, from coordinate 29,983 downwards.
CGGCCGCGACGAATTCGCCCCGGGAATTGGTATAGCCGATGTCCTCGAAGGGCTCTTTGTTGGAAAAGGTATAGACGGTGCGGATCAGGGTTTGGCCGCCGACCTCGAACTCGAGTTCGATGGGCAGGTCGGTATCGAGATAGAACTCCGGGTGGTCGGGATGCCGCACGCCGACCCATTTGCGGATGCGCTGGCCTTCTTCTTCGCCGAAGCTGTTGTTCCATTCGCCGGGATCGTTCGCGATATCCCAGGAGAACGGATTGCGGTACAGCACCTGCCATTCGTTGTCCCAGTCGGGCCAATCGATCTTGTAATAGCTGCCGTCTTCTTGGCGCAGGAGATGGAAGTCGGCGGGGACAAAGCCGAGATCATTGAGTTCGTAGGGCTCGCCCTCGGGGACAAATCCGCCGGTGTGGGCCATGATGTTGTCGAAATAGATCCGAATCCCGAAGCGGTGGGCGACTTCCATCAGGTGCAGCAGATCGGTCTTGGTGCCATACATGGTGGCCAGGCCGTGGCGGGGGGTATTGCCCAGATCAAAGCGATCGCAGGTGTCGAAGCCCACGGAGCGCGGTCCGCTGGCCTTCTGGGGCGGGGGCAGCCACAGCGCGGTATAGCCGGCTTCGGCCAGTTCCGGCATCCGCCGGGCGATTTCAAGCCACGGGGTGCCGAAGTATTGCAGGATGGTTTCGGCGGCAGCGGGGCGGGGGGCTCCAGCCAGCAACCCGATGATCAGAACAGCCTTGGCGATTGCGGAGTTGGTCATGATGGAGATCCTCTGGTTGGGGCAGCCGGGGCATCCACCTGTGGATGATGGGCGGCCGCCCGGTCGAACTGTGCTTGTATCGCGAATCGGGGGTCAGGGGAAGTCAGCAAATCGATCGAATTCGGTTGGGCGGTTTCAGCCAGGCCCAGGCCAGCACCCATCCAACGGCACCCATGGCGGCGACGGGGGCGAACGCCGCCGAATAGCTGCCGAAGGCATCCCGGGCCATGCCGGACACCACACCGCCCAGGATGGCGCCCAGCCCGTAGGCCAGAAACACCAGGCCGTACTTGTGGGCGTAATCCGGCATGCCAAAAAAGGCGGCGGTGGTGGCGGGCGCGATGGCGAGCCATCCGCCCAGGCAGAGCCAGAATCCACAGAAGCACAGCGCATAGAGCCAGGCGTCACTCGGACCGGCCCGAAGCATGCCGAGCGAGGCCGAGAGGATGATGGCAAAGGAGAGCATGGCCGCTCGCCGGGGGGTAAACCGGTCGGCCAGCCATCCAAACAAGGGCCGCCCGCCGCCATTGAACACGGCAAACACCGAGACCAGCAGGGCGGCCATCGCGGGGTCCAGGTGGATGATTTCGCGCCCGACGGGGGCCGAGACGCCAATGGCCATCAGGCCGGCGGTCGTGCCGAGGGTATAGCAGACGCCCAAGACCCAGAACGCGCGGGTGCGGATCATCAGGCGAGGGGAAAGGGAGGGGGGCTCGCCGAAAGCGTGTGTCGGTGCGATCCAGCCGGCGGGCGTCCAGCCGGCGGGGGGGAAGCGCGCCAGAGAGGAAAGCCCCAGGCAGATCACCAGGAAGGCGGCGCCCATCCATCCAAACGCATTCAGGACCCCGATGCCGGGACGCATGATGAGAAACCGGGCGATGGGGGCGGTCACGAACGCCGAAACGCCAAACCCGGCCAGGGCGATGCCCACGGCCAAGCCTTTGCGCTCGGGGAACCAGCGGGCGGCAAGCGCGACCGGGCCGCCGTACACAATGCCCACGCCGATGCCGGCGATCACGCTGTAGGTCAGGATGAGGGTGGCGATGCCCGTGGAATAGCGCGTCAGCATCCAGCCCGTTCCGACCAGGACACTGCCGATGAGCATGACGGGCCGCGGCCCGTAGCGATCGATGAAACGGCCTGAAAAAAACGTCGCCACGGCAAAGATGGCAATGAACAGCATGAAGGGCAAATTGGCTTGCGTGGCCGAAATGCCGAAGTGTTCCCGAAGGGGATCCTTGAACACGCTGTAGGAATAGATGGCGCCCAGGCAGATGTTGGTCACGAGACCAAGGACCAGATAACCCCAGCGACCCACCTCGGGCGAAAAGCCGAATACACGGCCAGGTAAAACGCTTTTATTCATGCCCGTCTGCCTATACCGGATGGTCGCCACGAGTGCAAAGAAAGAAATCACGCGCGGATGCACGTCTTGCCCCCGCTTGCCCCCGCCGGTCTGTCCAGCCGGTCTTGCGTTTGGGGCGGAATAATGACCATACTGAAGCATGGTTGGAAAATCCACAGGTGACGCGGGAAGCGTGCAGGCCCGGGTGTTCAAACAGGGCAGCACGACGTATTTCAATTCCAGCCTTTTTTTTGCGCCGGCGATGCGCACCGACGTCTTCGCCCTGTACGGATTTGTTCGGGTGGCGGACAACCTGGTGGATTCGGTGCCGCAGGATGCGGATGGGTTCCGCCGCTTCGAAGATCGCTATCGCCGGGCGATGGCCGGAACCCCGGCGGAGGATCCGATCATTGATGATTTTGTGGACCTGTCGCGCCGGTTGAACTTTGATCCGGCCTGGACGGACGCTTTTCTGGCATCCATGGCCGCGGACCTCACCAAGCGCTTCTACGCGACCGAAGAAGAGACGCTGGACTACATTTACGGGTCGGCGGAAGTGATCGGTCTTTTCATGGCCCGGATCATGCGCTTGCCCGAGGAGTCCTTTCATGCGGCCCAACGCCTGGGCCGGGCCATGCAGTTCATCAACTTTATCCGGGATGTGGCGGAGGACGCAGGGTTCGGTCGCCGCTACCTGCCGTTGAACCGCGTCGGCGAACGCCTGTTGGATGTGCCGGAGGATTGGCTGCCGGATCGGAACTGGGCGGAGGCGAATCCCGCGGCCTGGCGCGCCTACCTATCGGGGCATCTGGTCCGCTACCAGGCTTGGCAGGCCGAGGCCGAGGCCGGCTACCGGTACATTCCCCGTCGCCCCCGGATGGCCGTGCGCACCGCCGGCGACATGTACAACTGGACGGCCCGGCAGATTGCCGCCGACCCGATGGTGGTCTTTGCGCGCAAGGTCAAGCCCCGGCGCGGCCGGATCGTCGTCCAGGCCCTCTGGAACGGCTTGCGGGGCTAGCGGCATGGATCTGTACACCGGGATCTGTCTTCTGGTGCTGGCGCTCCCCCTGGCGCTTTCGTTTGATCGAAAAGTGGCCTTCTGGCGAAAATGGCCGCAAGTGTTCCCCGCCGCCTTGGTGGTTGTGCTGGTGTACGGCGGATGGGATATCTGGAAAACCACCGAAGCCGTCTGGGGATTCAATCCGCGTTACGCGGGGGAGCTGCGCATCCTGCACCTGCCGCCGGGCGAATGGCTGTTCTTCGTCTGCGTGCCCTATGCATGCCTGTTCATTCTCGAATGCGTACGCGCCTATTTCGCCGATCGGACGTTGCGGATTCCCCGCGCCGCCGTGTTTGCCGTCGCCGCGCTCTTCGTGGCGCTGGCCTGTCTTTTCCGCTCCCGGGTCTATACCGGCACGGTGTTCCTCTCCGTGGCCATCGTGCTTGCGCTGATGGAATGGGCGGTCCCGGCCACGCTGCGCTCGCGCAACTTTTGGGGCGCGATGGCGGTGACCTACATCCCGTTCCTGATCGTCAACGGCATCCTGACCGGCCTGCCGATCGTCTGGTACGACGATGCCCGGATCCTGGCGGTTCGCGTCGGCTCGATTCCGGTCGAGGATTTTTTCTACAGCTTCTCGATGCTGGCGCTGGCCGCGCTGGTGCATGATGGCGTGGGCCGGTGGAGGCGGTCCGGTTGAGCCGGCACACCGTCATCGTGGGGGCGGGGATCGGCGGCCTGGCGGCCGCGGCGCAACGGGCCCGCGCCGGGGATCGGGTCACGGTTTTCGAGCAGGCCGGACATGCCGGCGGCAAGGCGGCATCGGTCCGCATGGGGGCCTATCGGTTCGATGCCGGCCCATCGCTATTCACCCTGCCAGACGTCTTTCAGCGCTTTTTTGCCAGCCTTGGCCTGGACATGCGCGATTACATCCAGCCCCGGCCGCTGTCGCCGCTGTGCGCGTATGAGTTTGCCGACGGAACCCGGTTGCAAAGCCATTCCGACCGCGTCGCCTTTGCCCGGGAACTGGAGTCGGCCGGCGTCGCCACCGCGACGGAACTGAAGGCCTATCTCGATCGCAGCGCCCGCATGTGGTCGACGGCCGGAGAGCTGTTCCTGACCCGCAGCCTGCACGAGCCCGCCACCTACCTGTCGAGGAATGGCCTGCGCGCCATCCTGCACGCGGCCACTCTTTCGCCCTTCTCCCGGATGCACGATGTCCATGCCCGCGCCTTTGCGGATCCGCGCGCCGTGCAACTGTTCGATCGCTATGCGACCTATAACGGATCTAGCCCGTATTTGACCCCGGCGACGATGCGGATCATCCCGCATGTGGAATATGCCTTCGGCGGCTACGCGCTGAAGGGCGGCATCGTGTCGTTGCCGCGCGGACTCGAACTGGCCGCACGCCAACTGGGGGTGGAGTTTCGCATGGGGACCCGGGTCGACCGCATCGTGGTGGAAAACGGGCGGTGCCGCGCCGTGGAAGCGGATGGCGATCGGGTGGAGTGCGACCGGGTCATCAGCAATGCCGATGTCTTTTCGACGTATCGGCATCTGCTGCGCGAGCCGCAGGCGCGCGAAGTCCAACGCTATGAACGCCTGGAGCCATCCTCCTCCGGCCTGGTGTTTCTGTGGGGGGTGGGGCGGTCCTTCCCGCAGATCCAGGTGCACAACATTTTCTTTTCTGGCGACTACCGGGACGAATTCGACGCCATGTTCCGGCGTCTGCAAATGCCCGACAATCCCACCGTCTATGTCAACGTCACCAGCAAGGTGACTCCCGAAGATGCGCCGGTCGGTGGCGAAAACTGGTTTGTCCTGCTGAATGCCCCGCGCGATGCCGGCCAGGACTGGTCCGCGATCGTCGCCCGGGCCCGGGAGTCCGTGATCCAGCGGGTGTCGCGTGTGCTGGGCTGCGACATCCGCCCGCTCATCCAGGCGGAAAAAGTGATCACCCCGCCCGACATTGAGCGGGATACAGGCTCCACCTACGGCAGTCTCTACGGGATCGCCTCGCATTCGCCCCTGTCGGCCTTTTGGCGCCATCCCAACCGGTCGCGGCGGATCGGCGGCCTCTACTTCGCCGGCGGCAGCGCCCATCCCGGCGGCGGCATGCCGCTGGCGCTCCTGTCGGGCATGCTGGCCGCCGAGATGGCCGGAAAGGATTCCCCATGACACGAAATCCATCGGATGTTTGGCGCGGGTATGGGCGCGTGGCCATGCTGGTTCTGACCGTGCTGTTTGCTGTCGGGGTGGCGGGGCATGCCGTTGAGTCCACCTTCCCGCTGATGATGTTCCTGACCCCCGGATTCCTGGTGCTGACCAGTGTTCTGGTGGTCGCACCGGCCCTGGCGGCCGATCGATGGCGTTTCACCGCCTGGCTGGCGGGAACCTATGGGTTCACCTTCGCCGCGGAAGCCGCCGGCGTGGCCACCGGTGCGGTGTTCGGCGAGTATGTCTATGGGCCAACCCTGGGCTGGGCCTGGCTGGGCGTGCCGTTGGTCATTGCCTTCAATTGGGCGGTGGTGGTCCACGGATGCGTGGCGCTGGCCGGCTGGCTGGTGCCGGCGGGCACGGGGTGGATCCGCACGACCGCCGTTTCGCTGCTGGCGGGCGGGGGCGCCGTGGCATTTGACTGGGTCATGGAACCCCTCGCCATCCGGCTGGACTACTGGACCTGGGCCGGCGGGGACATTCCGCTTCAAAACTATGCGGCCTGGTTTGTGATTGCCGCCGTCGTCGCGCCGTTCCATCCGCGTGTCCGTCGCGGCGACCGCGAAATGGGGACCGCCGAATCGTTGGCCGTGTTCTTCGTCGCCGCCCAAGTCGTATTCTTCATCCTGCTACGCCGGGTCCTGGCCTCCTGATTTCTGCTCGCTGACTTCGGACCTCTTTTCCCCAACGGCGACATCGCGAGAGCGATTCGATTCGAATGGCCTTCCCGGCCGTTGGGTGGTATAGGTCGGGCACCATGCTGACGTATTTTCAGACTGTCCGTCCCGGGATCGCCAATACCCTGAGCGAAATCCTGCGCGACTACAAGCCGCGGCTGGGCGCCGTCAGCCCGTTGGGCGAGCAATTGGCCGAGCGCCTGGAAACCTATGCGCACTCCGGCAAGATGATCCGTGGCATCCTGGTGCGCCTGGGCTACGAGCTGTGCGCGGCGGAGCCCCCGGACGAAGCCATGAACCGGGTGTTGGACCGGGCCGGCGCGGCCATGGAATTCTTGCAAGCCGGGCTGTTGATCCATGACGACATCATGGACCGCGACACCATGCGCCGGGGCGGGGCGACGGTTCACGCCCAATACGAATCCGATGCCACCGCGGCCCATGCCGCCGATCCCGTTCATCATGGCCTTTCGTTGGGCGTCTGCGCGGGCGATGTCGCCTTCTTCCTGGGCTTTCATACTCTGGCATCGTTGCCGGTGCCGGAATCCTTCCGGGAGCGCGCGCGCAAGGTCTGCGCCTTCTCCGCCCAGGAACTCTGCTGGGTGGGAATCGCGCAAATGGAAGACGTCCGCAATGGCGCCAGCGGCATCGGCCGCAATCCCGAGCCCGCCCAAATCCTGAAGGTCTATCGCTATAAGACCGGCCGCTACACCTTTTCGCTCCCCCTGGTCGTTGGCGCGATGCTGGCCGATGCCGGGCCGGCTCACATCGAGGCGCTCGACCAGGCCGGCGAAAACCTCGGCGTGGTGTTCCAGCTCAAGGATGATGAACTGGGTGTTTTCGGCGATGCCGCACTGTCGGGCAAACGCGCCGACTCGGACATCCGCGAGGACAAGAAAACGCTCTTGCGGCACTTCCTGTTCGAGGCGGCCGATGAGCCGCTTCGTGCGCGACTGGCGGAAATCTTCGGCAGCCGGGAGCCTGGTGAGGAGGGGCTGCAGGACGTGCGGGCCGCCATGGAAACCACCGGCGCCCGCGCGAAGGTCCGCGAATACATGAACTGTTTTGCGATGGAGGCCACGGATCGCATCGCCGGGCTTCCGCTGGGACCCGCTCCGCACAACCAGGCCGCCCGACGGGCCTTTGACGATTTGTTCCGCTACAGTGTCGAGCGCGAGGCTTGATGTGTTGCGAAGCATCCTGATCGCCGCCACGGTGCTGGCCGCGTTGCTGACCGCGACCTTCGCGCAAGCCCGCCCTGTCGAAGAAGCCTATCGCGGCGCCGATTCCAACGTGCTGGCCCAGGTTCAGAACCAATTCAAGGCCGCCACCGAATCCAACCGCATCACCCATGAACTGATCGACCTCATGGATGGGACCTTGGAGGGCGAGGCTTCGACCTGGCCGACCATCCTGCGGGCCTACCGGGCATCGCTGGAAGGGCTGCTGGGAAAGCACAGCCGCATCCCCTGGCAGAAATACACCCGGGTCAAGGGGGGGCTTGAGGGCTTCCGAGGCCTGGTCGAGGATTACCCGAACTCGATCGAAATCCGATCCCTGCGCTTTGCCTTCTACAGTCAGTTGCCGGAGGTCTTCGGCGTGCGCGAACAGGGACAGGAGGACCTGGTCGCGTTGGTCGATCTGCTCGAACGCGCCGAGGATCCGACCGTAACCGCCGCCTACCGGCAAGATGTCGCCCGCTGGATTCTCGACAACAGCCGCATCTCCCGCGAAATCCGCCTGCGCCTCGAAGCCCTGCTCCCGCACGACTGATCGCAGCGGACGCCCGGCGGTTTTGCTGAGATTGTGCTCTTCAACCCCCGAGCATAATCTACAATCCTGAACCAGTGTTCCAACGGTGTTTGGAGCCGGGACGCCCCCGTCCCGCATCCCTCCCTGCCGCAGAACCACCATAGGCCCATTCGTGTTTCGTGGTGATCCGGGTGGCTTCCGCTTGACTTGGGGTGGGCAAAATTGGGATCTTAACTAAATGATAATGGTTAGATCATTGGGAGGGAGCTGGCGATGGCTCCTGCTGGTTGTATTCTGTCTGGGGGCATGGGTCCCGGCGACTCCGGCGGCGGAACTGGATGTGGCTTGGGCGTCCCGTGTTCCGGTCCGCGAGTCTCGCATTTCCGGCCCCAAGGTCGATCCGGTCATCGATGAGGAACCCGACCCGCTGTGGGATGAGACGGGGGTGGATTGGCCGGTGCCGGACATTCCAGACGTTCGCGAGACAACCCCGGGGGTGGCCCAGGCGCGGCTCTTAGCTCGGGAAATCGCCCTGGAGATGGGTGCGACCGAAGAACAGGCCGAAGAGGCGATCTTCAAAGTCACCGAGAATCTCGACCAATGGAAAAGCCTTCATCAACTCGCGCTGGAGGAGCATGCCGGTACGGATCCCACCGATGTGGAGAAATGGGATCCCCAAGCCCCGGCCAAACGGTCGGTTCTGATGCCCCGGAGAGAAACCAAATCCACGCCGAACATCGACGCCTCCAAGCGGGTGTTGGGCTGGCATCCGTATTGGGCGACGATGCCGGATATCGAAAACTACCAGTATTCCAATCTGACCACGATCGCCTATTTCTCCTATCAGGTGAACTCGACCAACGGCGGCTATGATAGCATCGGGGCGTGGAACACCTCGCCGGTGGTGGAATGGGCGCACAGCAACGGGGTCCAGGTGGTGCTGACGGCGACGCTGTTCGGCGATGCCGCCACCCATCGCTTCCTGACCAATCATACGGCGCGCAGCAATCTGATCAACAACTTGGTCAACGTGGTGTCGAACCGCGGCGGCAACGGGGTGTGCATCGATTTCGAGGGCATCGGCTCCTGGGCGGGGGCCACGACCAACCTGACGGCCTTCATGAGCAATCTGACCGCCCGGTTCCACAAGGATCTCCCGGGCTCGGAAGTCTCCATCGCCCTGCCGGCGGTGGACTGGTACGCCAATTTTGCGGTCTCCAACCTCGCCAAGGCCGGCCTGGATTACGCCATCATCATGGGCTACGACTACTATTATTCCGGCAGTTCGACGCCGGGTCCGGTGGCCCCCCTGATGAGCAGCGCGCAGTGGATCGGAGCCAGCTCGTGGTGTTCCGTCAATTATTCCATGAACAACTACCTGGGCAAGGGCATTGCCACGAACAAGCTGATGCTGGGGGTGCCCTACTACGGCCGGCGCTGGGCGGCGACCAGCACGAACTTGGGGGCTTCAAGTCTGGGCAGCGCGTATTCGTCGGCGCTGACCTACGGGGCCTGCGAGTCCGAAGCGGCGAAATACGGCAAGCGCTGGGACAACAACGCCAGCGTGCCGTACTACGTCTATACGTCGAACAGCACCGCCTACCAGTGCTTTTATGACGACGTGACCAGCCTGGGGTTGAAATATGACCTGTCGAATTCAAAGAATATGGGCGGCATCGGCATCTGGAATCTCACGCAGGGATCGGGCAAAACCGAACTGTGGGGCTTGATTCATGACAAATTCGGCGCGGAAGCCGGTCCGCCTCCGGATCCCGATCCGGGCGATCCCGGAGGCTCCTCGGCCACGTCGCCTTGGACCAGCCGAACCTCGGCGCATGTGGGGCACTTCTATGGCGTGGCGAGCAGGGAAGGGCTGCACGTGGCCAGCGGGGCAGGCGGGGCGATCTATACCTCGCCCGATGGCCTGACCTGGACGGCGCGCAGCAGCGGCAAGAGCGGTTTGCTGATGAACCTGGACGGCGAGGGGCCGCTGTGGGTGGTGGTCGGGGAGGGGGGTGCCATTGTGACCTCTCCGGATGGCACGAACTGGACTTCCCGGACTTCGCCAACGAATGCACTCTTCCGTGGGGTGGCTCATGGCGACGGCGTGTACGTGGCGTGCGGGGACAACGGATCGATCGTGCGCTCCACCGACGGCGTGAGCTGGACCCCGATCGCCTCAGGCACGACGCTGTCCCTGCAGGGCGTCGGTTACGGAGACGGGCAATTCGTCATCGCGGGCGCCAGCGGACTTCTGATGACGTCGCCGGACGGTGCCACATGGAGCACCCGGACATCCGGCACAGTCTGGCTGTCGGATGTGATGCACGGAAACGGCTATTACGTGGCCGTGGGCAATACCCGGATCCTCCGGTCGTCGGACGCTATCACCTGGAGTTTCGTGACCAACAACACCTACCTGTATCGTGCGACGTACTGTTCGGGCGTGTTCAAGGCGGCGGGGGCGAATGGGGCGATCTGGACATCACCCGACGGGGTCAACTGGGAAGCGGAAACCTCCGGCACCACCGAGACCATTCGCGGGATCAGCTATGCCAACGACCAGTTTGTGGCGGTGGGCTTTAATGGCACGATCCTGACCAAGGGTACAATGGCCGGCGCCGGCGGCGGGGACGACGGGGGCGAAACCGGCGGCGGGGGCGGCGAGACCGGCGGCGGCGATGAGCCGCTGGATACCCCCGCTGAAACCGGCCTGCCCCAAGTGGCCGCCGCCCAGCCGTCCGGCCCGCTTTCCGGGGTGGTGGTATTCACCAGCGCCGGTCATGGGTTCGGCGCCAACAGCGCCTTGACCGCCTGGGTTCCCGAGCGGCCACTTCTGTTTGCCGTGAACGAAGATATCGGCAACGTGGACCAGATGAACCGGTTCGCGGAGGCGGCGTGGAAGGCGGGGGCCACGGTGGTGCCGTTCCGTCCCTTGGGCCACCAGACGAACGAGGTGGTGCTGGACAACATGGATACCAACTGGACATCGCGCGGGCAGGTAACGTTCGGCGGCACGTGGTTCAATTCCACCCAGACCATCTACTACGGGTTGCCGGGGGATGCCGTCCCATACCGTTATGCGGCGGTCAACACCGGCGGCTCGACGTCATGGGCGTCGTATCGGCCCAACCTGCCGGCGGCGGGGGAATACCCGGTCTACACCTGGGTGCGGCACGGGTCCGACCGCGCCAACCAGCTCTACCGGATCTATCACACCGGCGGCGTGACGGATGTGCGGGTGAACCATCGCGACGTCGGCTGCGGCTGGGTCTGGCTGGGCAATTACCATTTCGATGCCGGCACCAACGGCCATGTCAACATCGGTAATCACGTGCTGGCCGGCGAAACCGGGACCTATGTCTTCGCCGACGCCATCCGCTTCGGCAACGGCATGGGCAACGTGTCGCGCGGAACGGCGGGCGTGTCGGGTTTTGAGCAGGAATTGGAGTCCAGCCGGTTCTGGGTCATCAAGTCCATGGGGCAGGGGATGGACAGTTCGCTCTACGATCTGCCCGGCTATACCGACCGGGAAGACAACATCGGCCAGCCGGCGCGCATGGCGGCGTACATGAGCCGCACCAACGATTCGCCGCGCTGGCGGCGGGTCTATGTGGGGTTTCACTCGAATGCCGGCTCTGGGGCCTCGCGCGGGGCGATTGGTCTCTATGATACCCGCATCCAGCCCGCCTATCCGTCGCTGCATGCGGCTCAGACGAATCTGGCGGCGGCCTTGGCCCGCCAATGCAACGAGGACATGCGTGCGGGGACCAACAGCGTCATCCCGAGCTGGAGCACGCGCACCAGCTACCTCTACGGCAGCACCTACGGCGAGATCTACAATTCCAGCGTGTTTCTCAAGATGGATACGACCATCAACGAAGTGGCCTTCCATGACAACGAACTGGACTGCGCAGTGCTGAAACTGCCCGCCGGTCGCGAATGGCTCGGGCGGGCGACCGCCCGCGGGCTCATCAAGCACCTGGCCGGCTACTATCCCGCCAGCGGCATCGTCAATACCAACGCGCCGGACCGTCCGGTGAACCTCAAGGCCGTCAATTCCGGCGCCGGCGCCGTCACGGTCTCCTGGGCCATGCCCGCCCGCGATGCCGCCAGCGGCGGCCTGCCGCAGGGATTCATCTTGTACACCTCCACGGACGGCAAGGGCTTTGGCAATCCCATCCCGGTATCCGGCGGCGGTACGACCAGCAAGGCCATCACCAACCTGAACGCCGGGGCCACGATCTTCTTCCGCGTGTGCGCCACCAATGCCGGCGGCGAATCGGCCAATTCGGCGGTCGCGGGCGTACGCGTGACGGCCGGCGGCGCCAAGGCGGGCGTGCTGGTCGTGGATGGATTCAAGCGCAACGACGCCGGATTGGCACCCACGCGCTACTTCGCCAACACCCTGAACGGCAACGTTACCCTGGTCCGCCCGCGGATGATGAACCACTTCGACTACGTCAAGGAGCATGGCCTGGCCCTGGCGGTGGCGGGGCAGACCTTCGACTATGCCGATTCCACCCTCGTCACCACGGCCCTGCTGACCAATTATTCCAAGGTGGTGTGGATCCTCGGCGAAGAGTCCACCGTGGATGAGACGTTCAGTTCCACCGAGCAGACCGCCGTGACAGCCTACTTAAACGCCGGCGGGCGGCTGATGGTGTCCGGCGCGGAAATCGGGTGGGATCTGGGACGGGCGGGGGTGTCATCGTCGGCCGACTTGAATTTCTTCACCAACGTGCTGCGAACGGCCTACGTGGACGACAGCAGCTACACCGGACGAGTAACGGGCACGGCCAGCGGATTTCTCAGTGGCGTCTCCAACATCGTGTTCAACTACACGAACCTGCTGCCGCATATCTATGCGGCCAATTGGCCCGACGTGCTGGCCGGGAGAAACGGGGCGGTCACCGCGGCGGTCTACGGGGCCAGCGCTGGCGGCACCAGCGGCGCCATCATCCAGTACAGCAACGCGACCTATCGCACCATTGTGATGGGCTTTCCGTTCGAGACCATCACCAACGAAACCACCCGCGCCACGGTCATGACCAAGGCCATGCAGTTTCTCGGCGATGCCTCAACGCCCGGAGCGGTCAAGGTGACCCTGTTGCCATTGGCCGTGACCAATGTCGCCCGCTGGATCGTCAACGGCACCACTAACATCAGCGGCAACGTGCGGGGCGGCCTCAACCCCGGCACCTACCAAGTCACCTTCAGCCCCCTGGCGGGCTACATCACACCGTCGGCAACATCGGTCGTGGTCACCGCCAGCGCAACCAATGTGCTCACGGCGACTTATACCCCTCTGTCTTGTTCGCTATCCGTCACGATCCAGCCCGCTGGGGCCGTCTCGGCCGGGGCCCAATGGCGCGTGAACGGTGGATCCTGGCGCGCCAGCGCCGCCGTTGAGACGGGCCTTTCAGAGGGGGCGCATACCGTGTCCTTCAGTTCGGTCTCCGGCTGGACGGCGCCGTCCGATGTCTCCACGGCCACAACCAACGGCACGACCAATTCGCTGACAGCGACCTACGTGGAATCGGCCGCGCCCACGAGTGTTGTCATCATTAACGAACCATTTAACGATGCGCCGACGCCCCCTCCGGGATGGATTTTCAACGGGGCGGACAGTTATAGTTCTGCTTCTTATGCAGGCCAAGCCATCCCCTCGGTCAGATTTGGCTCTATCGGCAATTCGATTGTCAGCCCGACGTTTCTTGGGGCGACCAATTTGACGTTCTGGATGCGCGCAGTCACCTCGGCCGGTGTGGGAACCTTTGTCATTGATCAGAAGATCGGCGGCAACTGGTCAACGGTGGGCGTCATCACCAATCCATCCAACGTTGGGACGACCTACTCGATGACGCTCTCCGAATCGGCCACCCAGATCCGTTTCACTTGGAACAAGACCACCAGCAACATCGCGCTCGATGATGTGCTTGTCACAGGCGTGGAGACCGCCTCCATGCCGGACACCGACGGCGATGGCCTGCCGGACTGGTGGGAGGAGTTGTACTTTGACGGGCCTACGGCCGCCCATCCCGATGCCGATCCCGACGGCGATGGCATGACCAACTGGCAGGAGTACATCGCCGGCACCGATCCTACGCGGGAGGATTCCGCCCTGGTGATGGAACCGCTGATCGCTCAATCCGGCGTGTCGACGGACCTGATATTCCAGTGGCCCGCCGTGGTTGGCCGCGTTTATTCCGTCTGGCGCGCCACGAATGCCGTGAGCGCCTATACCCAGCACATGGACCATATCGCCGCTTCGCCGCCGTTGAACTCGTGGACGAATCCCGCGCCCGCCGCCCTCGGCACCTACTATTACCAGCTCCGCGTGCGCTGGCCCGATCAACCCTGATCGGCCGCCTCAGAAATTATTCCTGGGCTTGTCGGGTCGAAGCTGCCACGACAAGCAATTGTCACAGGGCGAACAGGATTGGCCGGATGTAACTTCTTCATGTTCTGGATCGGAGTGGCCCGGTCGGCGCAACCCGGATAGCCAATTGTGCCAGGGCGACCAGGATTGGCATGGATGTTCAGACTGTAGATGCGCCCGCCGGGCGCGTCGGGTTGAGGATCGGCAGCCATAGCCGACAACGACAGCTTGCCACGCGGCCGATCAACCAAGCCGCCTTTGCCGTCTCATTCGCGAAGCATTCTTGAAGGTGAGGCCTCAATGCTGACGGGGATCGGAGGAGGGGAGATTGAGCGCCAGTCTCAACCTCGAATAGTCAATTTCTAGCGCCCAACAATCTATGGATGCAAAAACGGGGCCGGGCTTGCGCCCGGCCCCGCAGAGGGAATGCCCAATCAAGGGGGCGGGGGAGGGGGGGCCGCCAACGGGTCAGCGGCATTCACGTTGCCGACGACCTGTCCGGGGGCCGGCGGCGTGACACCCCACCAATTGAACCGGGCGAATGCCTGCGGAACGCCGTTGTAGCGGAAGTCGGCGTTGCCGTTTCCGTAGAGGGAGTTCTGGCCGGCGCTGGCTGTCGCGCCGCCGCCAAAGTCAACCACGGTCGTGGCGGCGGCGAAGTTGTTCATCTGCAGATGGACCCCGTTGTTGTCGTTGTTGGCGACAACATTGTACGAGCCGCGGAGGGTCAGATTAGCGCCCGAGTAGTTTCCCAGAATGAAGAGCCCGCTTCCACCGCTTCCGATGATGGTATTGCCGACAAACAGGGCATCGGCTGTTCCGACTCCGCCAGCGCCGCCATTGAGTTCCAGTCGAACACCCTGGCCGTCGTTGTCCGAGGCGACGATGTTTGCGAGGATGGCATCGATATCACCCGCGGCGGCATCCAGGATGAGATTCACCCCCCGGGTGCCGTTGTCCATGGCGATGACATCGTTGACGATGGCCTGCACATCGCCGCCTGCGCTGAACACGTTGGCGCGCATGCCGGCGGTATCATTCTCGTTGAACCGGTTTTCACCCTGCGGCACCAAGCCGTAGACGAGCCCGAGCAGGCCCATGCTGATATTGTATTCGGCGTCCAGGTCGTCCGCGGCAGTACTGCCGGCAAACACCGAAGCATCTCCGCCCGCATTGATGTCGACATTGAGTCCTCGGCCCCGGTTGTCGATTGCATAGGTGTAGGTAATGGCGGCAGCGGCATCATCGGCCGCCGTCAGGGACAAGTTGATGCCCGTATCATCATTGCGATACGCATCGACATCCGCCAGGAGGGCGAAGGCCGAGGCGTTGTCGCTCACGGCGTTGATGCGAATGCCCATGCCAGCATTCTCGTCGGCATCCACATAGACCAGGCCCACTATGGCATCCTCAAATGTACTCCGCAGGTTCAGCGATATGCCGTCGCCCGTCAGGTTGTTGTTGGCGTCCACACCAACCAGAATGCTGTAGGCCCCGCCATCGTCGGAGTTCAAGTTTGCATTGATGCCACTGCCCAGGTTGTTGTTGGCCTCGACCCCCGCCAGCAGGGCCAACGCCATGTCATAGCCATCGACATTGAGATCAATGCCGTTACCGGTGTGGTTGCCGCTGGCCTGGATGCCGCCCAGTCCCGCGCCGGGGATGGGGTCGCCACCAATCAGATCCGATACGAAATCGTAGATCAGATCGGTGGAAAGGAAGGCGGCCGCCGCCGTGCCGAACTCCGACTGGACATCAACCTGGAAGCCGGTGTCGTTACTGTTGGCCTGAGTATCGATAAATGCCGCCAAGGCTAGATTGCCGCCATCGACGTTGGCGATGATGCCAGGGCCGAAGTTGTTGTGGGCGGTAACCGGGCCCCATGGGTCGCCGGGGAGGTCATAGGGCTCGCCGAGGAAGGTTTCGCCCAAGACCCCGGCCAAGGGCCGCAGCGCGTCGGTCGAAAGGGTCAGGAGCGCGGCGAGGCCCTCGCTCTCCACGTTGGCGTTGATGCCGTATCCGGCCGAGCTGTCCGAGGCGTTGACATCGGCAATGAGGCCCAGGGCCAACCCGCCGGCCATCGCGTTCAGGTCGAGATTACCGTTGTCGTTGTCCGTGGAGTTGAGCCGTGCGGCAGCGGCCAGGGCCAGAGCCCCGGCTTGGCTGGAGACGGATGCGCCTATTCCCGTGTTGCCGGAAGTCTCTGCACCAACCAGCGCGGCCAGCGCGCCCAGTCCAGCCTGAACGTCCAGTGAAACACCACCGGCGTTGTTGTCGTTGGCCACCATCTGACCGCCGCCTGGAATGGTTAGCGGCAAGTCCAGATCGAAGAATCCGGCGACCTCCTGGCCCAGTTGCAGGATTTCTGCCAGATTCTGCGAGGACCCGGCCAGACCCAGCGCGACGAACGGGCTGATGACCTCCGCCTCCACGCCCCAATCCTGGTTGCCCGTAGCATGGATGTCGAAGAAGGCGCCTAGAGCCACCAAATCGCCTTCGATGAGCCCGGCCACGCCATCCCACTGGTTGCGGTGGGCTTCGATGCCTCCCGCCGGATCGAAGAAGGGCAGCAGTTCTTCGGGAAGTTCCAGCCCGGCCAAATCCAGCAAACCGTTGACCACGTCGCCGAAGCCTTCCGGCATGCCAACGATACCAATGGACACCACGGAATTCTGGTCCAGATTGACGCCCCATTGGCGGTTGTCGTTAGCCACGATGCTGGACAGGTTGGCCATGGACAGAAGGTTGTCATATTGGCTGACATCCACCCCGGACCAATCGTTGTTGTTTGCGGTGACACCGGACACCAGGACCATGGAGGTCAGATTATCGAAATTCTCGACGTACAACCCTTCCATGCCGTTGTTGGACAGGACACTGTCCAGAATTCGAGCGAGAGTGAATTCGTAGTCCCGAGTTACGAGTTCGGCACCAGACCACGCATTGCCCGTGAATTCGCTATTCTGAATGCCGAGGTCAAGTTGGCTTCCCTCGAAGGCAAAAAACTCCAGGCCATTTTGATTATTGTCGGCAAAGCGGCTGCCCTGAATGCCGACGGTGGCAGTCTCGATCCCGCCCAGCGTGAGTTGTGCGCCATTTGCCTCATTGCCCGTGAAGGAGCTATCCACGATTCCCATGGCGAATTCATCGGTGTTGGCCGCCGCCGCGCTCAGGCCATTGCCCGCGTTGTTGGCAAACTGGCTGCCCTCGATGCCAATGGCCGCAGCGC
>CAYNSH010000029.1:0-12512 GCA_964399775.1 uncultured Verrucomicrobiota bacterium | reverse complement strand
GTTTTCCACCAAGAGTTGTGCGCCATGACCGGCATTGTCTGTGAATGCGCTGTCCTGGACTCCCATGGCGAATTCATCGGTGTTGGCCGCCGCCGTGTTCAGGCCGTCACCCGCGTTGTTGACAAACGTGCTGCCCTCAATACCGATGGCGGCCATGTCCACAGTATCTACGACGAGTTGTGAGCCATGGACGGCGTTGCCGTCAAAGGAGCTGTCTTGAATACCCAGGGCAAATTCTTCGATATTGACTGCCGCCGCGCTCAGGCCATTGCCCGCGTTGTTGGCAAACTGGCTGCCCTCGATGCCAATGGCCGCAGCGCCTACGTTTTCCACCAAGAGTTGTGCGCCATCTCCGGCGTTTCCGGCAAAGAGGCTGTCATTGATCTGGACCGAAGCGACGTCATAGTTGCCGGCGTTCAGATTCAATCCCGATCCGGCGTTGTTAATGAACTGACTGTCCTGGATGCGTGTGTCGAAGAAGCCACTGGCCCCGGCGGCCTCAATGCGCAGGCCGTCGCCCCCGGCGTTCTGGACGGTGTTCTGGGTGAAGTCGAGACGGAAGTCGCCCCTGCGCAGAAAGAGGGCGCCGTCGCCGGCTGTTCCGGAGATCAGGTTGCGGGTGATCAGCAGGTCGGTGGCGTTGTTGCCGAAAATGCCCACGCGACTGATGTCGACCGCCGGTAAGCCATCGATCTCGGCAAGCAGAGCGGGTCCGCCCATGTCCGTATTGCGGACCTGGAAGCCAAGGACGGTGTTACGGTCAGAAAGAGTGATGGATGGTCCACGACTGAGGCCATCGACAATCGGCATGATGCCGCTGCCATATGTGCGGTTCTCCATGCCGACAATCTGAACCCCGCTGCCCCACAGGGTGGTGCCGGGCTGGAGCGTTACATTTTCCTTATAAGAGTAGGCGGCGTTGTGCACATACACATTGCGCTGGCCAAAGACCGTATCGGCGCCTTCCTGGATGCTGCGGTAGGGGCGTTCCGCCGTGCCATCGCCGGAGATCGCTACGTCGCCATCCACAAACCGAACATCGTCCAGCAGAACGATCCGGCTAATCTCGTCCGTGGTCCGGGTCTTGACCTTGCGCTCAGAGGATTCATCGCGCAGATCGAGATTTTCGATGAAATCGGATTCCGTTACCTGGATCTTGGGATCCCGCATCACCATCTCATCGAGACGGTCGCGCAGGTCACGCGTTTCACCCCTGCGGGTGCCGGCAAAGGGATTGCGGCCCTGGGAGAGGGCGCCAATATCGAAGGGCAGGCGCAGCCGGGCGCCCACCAGATAATCGGTGCTGTTCAACTCTTCGTTTTCGAACCACTGCCCGTCAAACGTCAGCAATCCGTCCAGCGCCCGTACTTCTACCCGGGCTTTCCACCCTTTGAGATCACCGGCCTCAAAGGGGTGTTCAAAGCGCTGATAACCGGCGAAAATCCGCGTTTCGAGATACGTTGTCAGGATGGGTAAGCGCAGTCCGATCTCAGCATCCCAACCTTCCATCGCAGCCTCAAAGCGCTCATAATACTGTCGAAGGGTGTGGCGGGTCGTAATCCGGCTGGTGGTGATCCGTGTGGTGTGGTCCTGGACCACCTGGTGAATGCGGCCGTAGGGATCACCCCATCCCAGCGCATCCCGCCGCTGCTTGGTCTTCTGCTCAACCGTTACGGTTTCGGTCTGGGCGGATTCAATCACATACGCGTCATCTTCCGGCCAGTAGTAATTCGCACGGGCGTCCACCCAGTCGCTGAGGAATTCGGCGCCGGCGCCTACCTGATCAAACCGGTTGTCGTTCTGGGTCCACCGGCTGTCGTAGAATACGTTCGCGCCCAACACAAAGGGCAGTTTCCACTCGATCAGATGCCGCCATCCCAGGCCGACATTGACCTCCTCCTCGTCGTAGTCCGTCAACGTGGCACGCGGGTTGATGAAGAGAATGCCCCGATCATACTTGTAGAGGGGCACCAGCAAGTCGGCTTGGGTGTAGACATCCTCTTCGTTCCCGTAGATCCCGAGGGTGAGGGGGACGCTCCAGGAACGCTCCGCCACCTCCTCGGCGGGCGGGGATTCTTCCGCAAAACCCGTGGAGCCCCACGACATTACAACCGACACCACCACCACCATCCAACCCAAACGACTCATTCGTGAGTTCATTGTCGCCTCCCAGTTAAGGATTTCTTTTTAACATTCACGTGAAGTCACAGCCTAACCGACACCACCACAACGAATACGCGGTACGGGCGACTTCCTCTGACCCCGATTTTTGTTCTTCTGGTCAAGCCATGGCAATCAAAAAAAATATAAATTTTACGTTAAGAATATAGACTAGGCGGAAAGATTGGCTGCCGGCACAATTAACTATATGTCAATATGATACAGATATTGCGGCGGACCTCTTCGCGCGCATATAAACAGGCCAGTAATCAATAGCTGTGCTCCGGCTTGCCATGCGGCCTGGGCGGTCTCACATATCTTTTATGGCCGCGGTTGCCTGTCGCTGCGCCCACCAGGCGCGGCGGATCGGGCGGAACTGTCCTCAACGAGTGTCGCTACACTCCCGAATGAGCGACAGGATGGCCTCGCCGTATCGCTTGGCTTTTCGGGGCCCGATGCCGTGGATGCCCAGCAACTCATCCTGGGTTTTGGGCGCCGCCGACGCCAAGGCATAAAGCGCCTTTTGCGAGAAGATGCAGTAGGCCGGGACCTGTTGTTCCGCCGCCTGACGGGTGCGCCAGGCGCGCAAGGCTTCGAACCGTTCCGGATGATCCGGGGCGGCCGTGACATCGATGGCTTCCGCGGCGGGTTTTCCCTTGCGGCGGGCTCTGGATGTTTTGGCGGCGGGTTGAACACGCAAAGTTGCAGAGGAACGCGCGGCCAGAAACCGCTGGACGTCGAATCCGCCGGCGCAAGACTGGATGCCGGCGAGCTTGATGCGCGCTTCGGCTTCGGCCTTGTCCCGGATCCGGGCCAACTGGCGCCGTACCGCCTGGTTGTCGATCTCCAGGTCGGTGTCGACCATCGGTTCCAGTATGCCGTGAAGCAGCTTGTCTTCGAAGTAGCCCGCGGCCTTTTGCAGCCGTTCCCGGAGGGCCGGATTGATCTCGGCGTCGGGCTCTTCCCTCAGCAGTCGATCGATCTGCCGAAGAAACTTGTCGCCGACAGCCACCAGGTCCGCTCGGGCGGTGTCGTGCAGATGGGCACACTGTTCGATCAGGCCGGGCAGGAGGCTGCCGCGGTGTAGATCGGCCAGTTCCAGCAGGGCGTTGAGGTGATAGCGCAAGCGGTGGAACTGGAACAACTCCACCAGCAGTTCGCGCTGATAGGTCAAGCGCTCCCGTTCGAGACGGGCGGAGTCGGGGCGGCGCGCGGCCATATCCCGGATATATCCCGACACCGCGTCGTCGGTGATGATGCTGCGCGGGTGCAGCGGGGTGCGCAGCACCAGGCCTTCCAGCGTCTTGCAGCGGGACAGGGCGACATAGACCTGGCCGTGCGCGAACGAGGCGTCCGCTTCGATGATCGCCCGCTCGAACGTGAGACCCTGGCTCTTGTGGATCGTGATGGCCCAGGCGAGCTTCAGCGGAATCTGCGTGAACGTGCCCTCGATGGTTTCCGAGATGCGGCGGGTGTCGGGGTCGATTGCGTACCGGATGTTCTCCCACGGCATGGGTTCCACGACGATGTCCCCGGGATCGTCCGGGCACCGGACCCGCACGGTGCCATCCTCCAAGGCCGTCACGCGCCCGATTCGGCCATTGAAAAAACGCTTGTCGGGCGAAGGGTCGTTTTTGACGAACATGACCTGCGCCCCGATCTTGAGATCGATCTGCGGGTCGTTGGGATAGGCCAGTTCGGGAAAGGTGCCGTGGATCTCGGCCACGAAACGGACGGCCGGGGTCGCCAGGGCGCGCAGCCTGGCGTCATTCAGCCGGTTGGCCTGCGCGTTGTGGGTGCACAGCGTGATGTAGCCGTCGGCGTCGGCTGGCGAAAACCCCGGAAGGTGGCGGCGGTTTAGTTCCGCCAGCGCGTCGGGCGACAGCCGGTTCTCGCGAACGAGATTGAGCAGATCCAGAAACCGGCCGTCCTGCTGGCGATACACCTGGGTGAGTTCGATGCAGGCATAGTCGGTTTCTCGCAGGGCACGGCTGCCGAAGAAATAGGGCGTGTCGTAATGGTCCTTGAGCAGTTCCCATTCGTTCTCCTTCACGACCGGCGAAAGCTGCTGGAGATCGCCGATCATCAGGAGCTGGACGCCGCCAAACGGCTTGAGGCGGTCGCGGTAGCGGCGCAGGACGCCATCGACGGCATCCAGCAGGTCGGCGCGCACCATGCTGATTTCGTCAATGACCAGCAGGTCCATGCCGCGGATCATCGCGATCTTGTCGCGGGAGAAGCGGAAGTGCTGCGATTCGGTGTCGCGGCCCGCCAGCGGGCCAAACGGCAACTGAAAGAACGAGTGCAACGTGACACCGCCGGCGTTGATGGCCGCCACGCCCGTGGGGGCCGCCACGACCATCTGCTTGGGCAGGCGTTCCCGCAGCGAGCGCAGGAACGTCGTCTTCCCGGTCCCCGCCTTGCCGGTCAGGAACAAGGACTGACCCGTAAGCCGGATGTGGTCGAACGCCATCTCCAGCGCCGGATTGACTTGTGGGTCGGGTCGCATCGGGGTCAGGCCGTAACAATACACTCTTTTGAAAACGTGCTTTCCAATTCCGACCAATTGATTCTGGAGTTGTTCTTCAATCTCTGGCGCATCATGTAGACGGCTTGGCCGCTGATGCCTCCGTAGTAGGCGCCAATTTCTCTCTGCGTCAAGCCACTCCATCTTGTCGCCAACTCCACCGCCACCGCTTTCGCCCCACCCGCGGAGCGCCCATGCTTCCTCAATTGGCCGGCCTCGATTCCATAGGCTTTCGCCACGGCTTGATCGATAACCGCCAGCTCGATTCCCCGCCACGGCCTATAAATGTCTGCATCCTTGGCTTGCCCCGTTTTTCCGCCCGACAGGTCCTTTTCCACCTTCTCGACATATTCTTCGCTCCCGAGAGCATACATGGAGCGCCCCATCAAGTCTTTCAACGGTTCGGCATCTTCCGCCACCATCGCCTGCATGTACGCCCGGTAGCGTCGCCGGGCTTCCTCCAGGTTTCGTCCATATTGCTTCAGCACTTCGTAATCCAGCCATGTCGCCGGCGCCCGGCTCTTCACGTAATCCGAGTAGCTGCTCCACGAATACGCCTCCAGCATCCGAATCCGCTCTCGGGGAGTCTTCTGCTTTGCTGCCTTGGTCTTTACCGGATTCAAATGAACATACTGGGTCAACGCCAGCAGGTACTCGTCCGACTCCACCAGTGGCGCCTTGTAGCGCCCCCCGAACGCGTGGCCGGGCTTGGCGTGCTTGTACCGGTAGTAAAGGCTGTAGCTGCTGTTCAGCCGCTGCATGAACCGCCCCAGGTTCGCCCGCGGCGTGCGCACCACCAGGTGGTAGTGGTTCGACATCAGAACCCACGCGTACAGAATCACCCCATACTGCTCCAGGTTGTCCTGCAGTTGGCGAAGGAACCGCTGGCGGTCTTGGTCAGTGTGGAAGATAATCTGTCGCGCGTTACCCCGGCTGGTCACGTGATACAGCGCACCCTCGAATTCTATCCTCGGTGGTCTGGCCATGATGCCCCTGTCTACCCGAATCCCCCGAACCTTGTCAATTTCAAGTGTATTGTTACGGCCTGACCCCGTATATGACTTGCCAGCGGCGCGGCGCCCGTCTAGACTGCGTGGCAATCGGAGGATCCGATGACAGACAGCCTAAGAGAATCGTTGCAAGGCCAGAATCGAAAGATGGGATTGCCGCCTGGAACCGTGATCTATGTCGGCAAGGATCTGGTTCATCCGCCCCGGATGCAACTGATGGTCTACGATGACAAGGCCGTTTCGGAGGTCCCGGAGGTGTCGATCCAGGAGGTGGACCTCGGTTCGCGGCATGGCGCCGTGCATTGGCTGAATGTCGAGGGGCTCAACGATGTGGCCCTGATCGAAGAGATCGGCCGTAGGCATCAGATCCACTCGCTGACGCTCTCCGACATCGCCAACACCCGGCAGCGGCCGAAGTTCGAGTTGTTTGACGACTATGCCTTCCTGACGTTCAAAATGCTGCGCGTGGATGCCGACGACCCGGCCGCGATTATCACGGAGCACGTGGGATTGATTCTCGGCAAGGGACACGTGATTTCTTTCCAGGAGGCCCCCGGCGATGTGTTTGACATCGTGCGGGAACGAATCCGGACGGGGCGCGGCCGCATTCGCACGATGAAAGCCGACTACCTGGTCTATTCCCTGCTGGATGCCGTGATTGATGGCTATTTCTCGGTCCTCGAAGCGCTGGGCGACCGCATTTCGGATTTGGACGATGAGCTGCTGGAACGCAAGCCGTCCCCGGAGCTGTTGAGGGAAATCCATGCATTGAAACAACAGGTCATCTTCATCCGCCGCTGCGCCTGGCCGCTGCGCGAGCTGGTCGGGGCCATCCAGAAAATCCGCACCGCCCTCATCAGCGATAAACTGGACATGTATTACCGCGATCTCTACGACCACGCGGTGCAGGCCATCGACACGATCGAAACCTATCGCGACCTGCTCTCGAGCCTGACCGACCTCTACATGTCCGTTGCCGGCAACCGCATGAACGAGATCATGAAGGTGCTGACCATTATCGCCACCATCTTCATCCCCCTGACCTTCGTCGCGGGCATCTACGGCATGAATTTCGAGTTCATGCCCGAACTGCACCGCCCGCTGGCCTACCCGGTCGTCCTGGGCCTGATGCTCGCCATGGCTGTCGGCATGCTGGCGTTCTTCCGACGCAAGGGCTGGATCTGATCCTTTTTCGATCTCCAGCGGGGGTTTCCATGGTGTGGAAAATATCCCGAACAGTTTTCCATGGCGTGGAAAACCCGCCGACCGGCACCAACCATTCAAAGTGTATTGTTACGGCCTGACCCCGTCTGCTAAAAGCGGAAGGTGTAGAGGAGGTCGAGGGAGCTTTCGAGGCCGGAGACGGCCTCGAGGAAGAGGCGGCGGGCGAGACGGTAGCGGGCGGTGAGGGTGTGGTCGGCGTTGAAGACGCCAACGCCGTAGCTGAGCTGCAGGCGTGGGGAGACTTGTCCGCTGACGACCACCTGGGTGTCGTCGCCTTCCCCGGCGGTGTCGAGTTGGATATCCTCGATGCCCAGCGATTCGCCGAGGGAGGTGATGGTGCTGCCGCCGCCGGCGATGCCCAGCGCAATGGCGGCGCGGGCGAGCATGACGTTGGTTTCGCTCTCTTCGCCGCGCTCCAGGGGCCGCCCCAGCAGCAGGAAGGCCAGGATGTCTTCTTCGGCCATGGTGGGTTCGGAGAAGAGGCTGGATTTGAGGTCGTCGGGACGGCCCTCGACGCGCAGCCCGGCGGTGGTGTCGTGGGCGGGGATTTCGCGGACGGCTTCGATCATGAGGGTGGGCTGGTCGACCGGCCCGGCGAATACGAGCTGTCCGCGCCGGATCTGGAGCCGCTGGCCATAGGCGCGGTAGCGGCCGTCGACGATCCGCAGCTCCCCAAAGGCTCGCGGCACGGAATGCCCGGTCTGCTGGACGCGCAGGGTGCCCTCGAGGCGCCCGGTGATCCCCATGCCGCGAAGCTGGATTTCGTCGCCTAGGCGCAAATCGAGATCGATGGAACGCGACCACTCCGTTGCCGGCGGGGAGGCCGGCGCGGGATCGAACCCGGACAGAGCTTCAACCATCACGACGTCGCGCGAGGGGCGGACGGCGGATTCGGGAAGGTGCTGGATGGCGATATGGGCGCGGGGAACGCGCACGGTCCCGGCCAGGACGACGGAACCGGGTTCGAGATCGAGCCGCAGGTCGGGGGAGGCCTGGAGGGTGGCGAGGGTGCCATAGGCCAGGTCGAGGCGGTCGCCGACGAGGTGCAGGGTGGCGGCCCATTCGTTTTCGAGCAGGGCCATGTCGCCTTGCAGGGTGGCCTGGCCTTGTCCGCTGCGGAAGCCACCGTCCCACTCGGCGCGGTCGCCGTGCAGCATGCCGGTGAGGTGAATATCGCCCAAGGTGACCGGAAAGGCGGCGGGTTCGACGATCCCGTTGGTCAGGCGGATCTGCCCATGTGCGAGGGGGCGGCGGGGGCTTCCGGACAAATGCACATCGGCATGGATGTCGCCGGACAGGGTAAGCAGATCGTCCAGGAAAGGTTGGAGGATGTCGAGCTTGAGATCTTCCAGCGCGACATGCCCGGACCAGGTGTCGAACGAACGCTCCGGGGTGATTCGGATCTCGGTTTGGGCACGTGCGGCG
The DNA here is from genome assembly GCA_964399775.1 of uncultured Verrucomicrobiota bacterium. GTDB lineage: Bacteria > Verrucomicrobiota > Kiritimatiellia > CAIQIC01 > Lenti-01 > Lenti-01. Next base: position 4,166 of record CAYNSH010000029.1, on the reverse strand, counting down.
CCCAGCCCGGGGGCTTCGAGTTGGAATCGGGCTTCGAGCCGGTCACCGGTCATGGTGGTCGTGAGGGCGACGGTTTCAAAGGCAACATCCAGCGGCGGCGCGTCATCGATAAACAGGCCGTCGGCCACGGTCAGGCGCAGCCCGGCCTGGTGGAGTTCGAGCGACGCTTTTCCCTGAGGCACTTCTCCGGGCGTCCAGTTCACATCGATCTCGGCGGCGAGGGTTCCGCGCAGTTGCAAGTCGTCGGGGAGCAACGAATGAAATTCGGCGAGTTCGAATCCATCGAGTTGCAGGTGGGCCCGTCCTTCGGCGCCGAGAATCAGCGGATCGGGAATGAGCAGGACGTCATCGGCATGGAGCCAGCGATGGGCCGCGATGGTGACTTGACGGGCATCGGGGGCATAGTGAAGGGCGGTGGGCGGGTCGAGTTTCCACGCCTGGCCGCGGGCGGCGATGTTGGCTTGCTCGAAGAGACCGGACCAGGCAAACGGGGTGTCGTCCAGTCCGCCGCGGAGGACCAGGGCGATCGCGGCTTGCTCCCCGTTGCCGTCGAGCGTAAGGCGATGCTGACGGCGGTCGCCGGTCAGCGCCAGGGTGGCGGCATCGATGGCAATATCGTGGGAGGGGAAGTCCAGGGAGTCGGCCGTGATGTGGACGCGGCTCTCCGCGTGGCCGAGAGCGTTGATGCGAGCTTCCACGTCCACGGATTCCAACTGGGCGTGATCGCGAAAGGCGAGCTGGCGGCCTTGCAGATCGATCCGGATATCGGGTTGGTTGGGTGGGCCCTGGATGGCCCAGTCGCCAGTGATGTTGCCGGCGAGATCGGGCAGGAGCGAGCCGAGGTCTGGGAGATCGATCCGGCCGGTGGCCAGCAGTTCGTCATCGAGGGAGCCGGAGAGTTCGAAAGCATTTGGGCCATGGGAAACGGCCACGTCCCATGCCATGGGATGGGCCCAGGCGAAATGGCCGGAGGCTTGCAGCGTTTGGCCGGACAGTTCCCCCGCGAGGGCCCGCACGTCGACTTGGCGCAGGTCGCCCTGGGCGTCCAGAACCCAGCGGCCTTCGGGAAGGACCGGGCTGCGTACGCCGAGGTCGGCCTTGATCTGATAGGTATTCAAAGAGCCGTCGACGTGGAAGGATCCATCGCGAGATTCGATGGTGGGTTCGTCGTGCAGCGGCCAGGCCAGCCGGGACCAGGAGATGTCGACCTGCGCGGGCAGATGCGGTTGCAGGGGGTGGATGACGCCTCGTCCCGTGAGTACGGCGGGCTGATGCAGGACCAGATCGAATTCGAGTTGGTTCAGACTGTTTCGAAGGGCCAGGTCGACGGATAGGCCGTGTGGAGCCATGAGGTGGCGGGAGCGGAACCGGGCGGACAGGTCGAGGGGCCATTCGCCGGAAAACTGAATGGACCCCCGCGCCGCGAAATCAAACTGCTCGTGCCGGAGATCGAAGGTGTCGATCTGAAGAAGGTTGGTTTGCATGGATGCGACAGTGTGGATCTGTTCGATCCGCTGGGTGGCGTCGCTGGCTTGCCAGGTGGCGTGTTCGAGGGTGGCGTGACGAACTCGGATGGGCAGGGGCAGCGTGATGTCGGGCAGGATCACCGGCTGACGGTTGGCGGGGTCGAGGGCTTCATACCACGCCGGGCGGGGGTCGGGAACGGGTGGGGGCGGACGGGTCTTGAGGACGTGGATTTCCCGGAGCTGCAGGGTCTGGATATCGAGTTGCGAATCTTTAAGCGTTCCGGTCGCCTTGGCCGATCCGAGATCGAGTTCGATGGCTTCCGTTGTGACGCGGGCGTTGCTCAACTGAATATCACCGAAGAAGACCTGGATGGGAATCCGCAGGGGCCGGGGTTCGGGGCGCTCGGTCGCGGCCCGCGGGGGGGCGGGGGCGACGTGGAGATCGAACCCATCGACATGAACACGCTGGAGATGAAGGGTTGGACGCGGATAGAGGGCGATGGACCAGCGGGCGTCAACGGTCGCGAGCGTGAGTTGAATGTGGTCGTTGGTGAGTTGGAACGGGTCGAGGTGCAGCCCCCGCCAGAGGGAGCCCTCGGCGACGGAGACCGAAAGGCCGGGGATAAATCGCGGCAGGCGACGGCTGAGCCAGCGCGCGCCGGAGGTGGTGGTGAGCAGATAGACCGCGCCCGCAGACAGGATCAAGCTGATGAGGATCGTCCCGGCCAGCAGGCGGCGCATGCGGCGGCGGCGGGTGGGTTTGGTTTTGGGGGCGTTCACAGGTCGGTCCCCATGGAGAAGTGGACACGGAAGGGTGGATCGGATTCGCTGACCCCCCAGGCAAAATCGAGTCGGAGCGGGGCCAGCGGAGACAGCCAGCGCAGGCCGAATCCGGTGCCCTCGGCGAATCCCTCGGCAAAGCGCCGGTCGGCGGAGGCGTTGCCGATATCATAGAACAGGGCGGCGCCCCACTTGGCGGTGAACTGATAGGTGTATTCCAGGCTGCCGGTGGCCAGGAAGCGGCCGCCCGTGAGATCGTCGTCGTCGTTGCGGGGGCCGAGCGTCTGATAGCCGAAGCCCCGCACGCTCTGGTCGCCGCCGGCAAAGAAGCGCAGGGAGGGCGGGGTGCGGTCGAAGTCTTCGGTGTCGAGCGCGCCATATTCGATGCGGCCGGAGAGCCGATGCGGCCCAAGCGAGCGCGTGATTTTGGATTGCAGCAGCATGCGGGCGATGGCGATATCGGAGAAGAGGTCGGGGTGGGCGGCCTCGAAGAGGCCGTAGATCCGGTCGCCGCGGGTGACGAGGGGCAGCCCCCGGCGGCGGGTGCGGCCGATGCTGAACCCCGGAATGGTAAGGGTGGTGGTGTCGCGGACATCGGCCTGGGTATAGTGTTCTCGCTCCCAGCGTATGAAGAGGTTGTGCTGCCAGCCGTTTTTCCACAGACGGCGACGGCGGACTTCCGCGCGCAGGGTTTCGGTTTCGGTGTCTTCGATGTCTTCGCGTTGCCGGCCGGTGGTGAAATGCAATTGGTGGTCGAGCGGCGGGCGGAGGGGAACGGTGTATTGGGCCGAGACGTCCTGGCGGACCAGGGACAACTCGTTGTGGATGCGCGCGGAATGGCCGCGGGCGTTGACGCGGGGCCAGGCCCATTCGAGGCGCAGGCGCGGGCCGACATCGGTGGTGGCGCCGACGCCGATGCCGACCCGGTTTCGGGGCGCGGCCTTGAGGTCGGCATCGATGGGCACGGCGAGATGTTCGTCGGCTTCTTCGGGGCGGGGGCGGAAGCGGACTTCTTCGAAGTAGTCGCTGTTGATGAAGTCGCGATGCAGGGCGGCGACCTCTTCGGCGGAGTAGGGCTGGTTGGTCTGGAAGGGAACCAGGCGGATCAGAAGGCGTTCGTGCAGGGGGGTGGCGGGAAAGCGAACCGGCCCGAGACGGTAGCGGGGGCCGCTTTCGTAGCGCAGGAAAATGTCTGCGCGCCGGTCGGAGCGATGGATGCGGATCTCGTGCTGAAGAAACTCGGCATCGAAATAGCCGCGGGATAGCGCAAGAGTTTCAAGGGCACGCTTGGCGTCTTCGTAGCGGCCGTGATGGAGAATGTCGCCTTCGCGCAGCGGGAGACGGGCGAGCCACTCGGCAAAGGCGGGATCCTCGGCGGCGGCGCCTTCGAGATCGATTTGGACGGTGCCCAGGCGGATGGGCTCGCCGGGATCGATTTCCAGATGAATCACAAGAGTATCGCGATCGCGACGGGCGGAAACCCGGATATCGGCATCGTAGTGGCCGAGGGCTTCGAGGGCTTCCCGGGCCCGGCCTTCGGCCTGTTCCGCGTGTCGCCGCACCACAAGGGGATCGGAACTGGCGGGTTCGCCGACAAAAAGCCGGACATTTTCCAGCAGGTTGCCGCGAAGCCCCGTGACCTCGAGGCGAAATGAGGCATGGGCCAGCGCGGGCAGTAGTACCAGCGCCAGCAGGAGGATCCGGATGGTCCGCACGAGCCGCATGTGTGGGCAGGATACAATGTGGGCCAATAATTTCGAGATATATAATTGATTAAGACTTGCGCAAATAGTAGTTCGTCGATTATGTTGGCGTCAGAAAACCCGATGGTTCAAACAGGAGGAAGGGTTTGGTTATGATTGATTTCACTGCTGTCCGGTTTAAATTCCCTGCAAATACAGCTGATTTTCGTCGTCGGGC
>CAYNSH010000028.1:25456-38663 GCA_964399775.1 uncultured Verrucomicrobiota bacterium | reverse complement strand
ACAAGGCCTTCATCTTCCTGCACCTTGGCCCGGCCACCGCCGCGGCCTGGATGCTCGGCTGCCTGCTCATCGGCTTCACCATCTACCAGCTCCGCATCCTCTCGCGCGTCGAATTCCGCGCCAACCGCGAGGCGACGTAGCCGGCGCGCAAACAGCCATTTGTTACTGCCCAGGTCGCCGCCCGCCTTGAGGAAAAACTTGGGCGTGGACCTCTGGTCCGCGCATCCTTCCGGCACGCAGCAGAGCTACGTGCCACTCCTGGCGGCACCGCCTACGTGCTTGGGTGCTCTACATCCTATCCATACCAGGTCGCTCGGATACTCCTCCCCAGGTGGGTTGGTGTTGGTTCTCCTGTAGCTGGTCCCGGTGGGGCCGGCGATTCAACCAACAGCCCCGCGCCCAGCGGGCGCGACTACAGCACGGGGATCAAGTCGTGAATCGCGTGTTGCAAGATTCAAGATTCAAGGGCTGACCCCGACTTTGAGGCGGCGAATTTTCCGACGAGGGAGGCGACGACCAGGGCCATGTAGAGCGGGCCGGTCACGGCCATCAGCACGGCCAGCGCCCGGGCCGGTTCGGCCACCGGCACGATGTCGCCATAGCCCACGGTGGCCATGGTGATGAAGGCGTAGTAGACCAAGGCATGGAAATCCGCGGCGGCCCCGAGCGGCTCTCCCGTGGCCGTCACCATGTAGGCCTCGGGCCACAGGTCCCCGATCACGGCGGCCAGCAGCGAGAACACCAGCCCGACGAGCACATAGACATTCACCGCCTCCAACAGCACCAGGCGGGTGACCTCCCGCGCCCTGGCCACCTGGACCGCCAGGCGCGAAATGACATACAGGAAAAACAGGCCACTCAGGACACCGGCCGCAATCGCCAGTTCCTGGCCGCCCGCCAGCAGGGTGCCCCACTGCGCGGCGATCAGGCCCGCGACCACCGCCAGTCGCCACCAGATGCGCGTGCCGTGCACCGTCAGCGTCGCCAGGAATATGCCCGTCAGCAACGCCCCCTCCGCCAGGTCCCGCCAGCGAGCCGGCAGGAACGACGCGCCGGCCAGCAAGCCGATGTTCAGCCCCAACAGCCACAGGTTCGCCCGCACCCGATTCGCCGCAGGTGCAGGGAATGGTCCGGATTCTGGATGGCCAAATCCCGGTCCGCCCGCAGCCGGCAGTCGATCCCCTGGCGCTCGCGCGTTTCGCGGCACAGGCGCTCCAGGGCGGTCAGCAGCGAATCCGGATCGACGTCCATCGGGCACACCCCCTTGGCCACGCCGTAGGCCATGCCGATGGCGTCGCTGAGCGCCACGCGCAACCGGGTCAGGGCGGCATCGGGCAACCCGTCCGCCTTCCGCTCGTTTTCCATGGCCGAACAACTCAGCAACGCGGCCGTCAAATGCTGGCACAGGCCGTCGTGCAGTTTCGCCCCCAGCCGCCGGCGCTCTTCCTCCCCGATGCGGCCGATGGCCTCCTCCAGTCGTCGACGGTCGGCCGTCTCCGCCTCCAGCTGCTTCCGGGCCTGGCGCTCGGCGATCATCGAACGGCGTTGCAAGACTTGGAAGCGCGTGAACAGGATCATCAAGACCAGCAGGGCGATCATCCACAAGATCCATTGCAGTCCCCAGTAGGCCAGCGGAACGTCCAGGGCATGTCCCACCGCGATCCGGTCCGAACGTCCTCCGGGCCGGAGCGCCAGCGGCACCAGCGCGAACACCGTGGCACCAAACGCCAAGGCCGCCCAGCCGGTGCGCGGCCCCACCAGTAGCAAGGCCAGGAGCGGCGAGAGCATCAACGAGATTCGCCCGTGCCCGGACAATTGCCCCACCGCCAATTGCAGCGAGCTCAGCACCGCGTTGATCGCGATCAAGATGCCGGCCCGCACCCGAACGCTCCCGCGCGGACGCAGCGAGACGAACAGCAGGCTCAGATAGAGCCCCAGGCAGAAAATCCGCAAGACCCCGGGCAGTTCGAGGCCCCGACCGGCGAGAATGGCGATCAGCGGCACCAGCACGATCACGGAATAAACCCGCAACTGGATGTTCAGGACCCGTTCCCGCCAGGCCTGGATCCCTTCGTCCACGTCGCGCGCAATGGAAGATTCAGACGTCATCGTCGAGCCATCCCAAGGGTCCGTTCCAGTTCAAACCCGTCGGACGGCCCCAGCGCCGGACCGTCCACTCCCCCGCGCCGTCCAGAAATCACGGGATGCCCGGCCGTCCCCCCGCCGCTTCCGCGGCGGCCTTCTCCGCCCGCAGTTCTTCCAGCCGCGACCGCAGCCGCCCGCCCCAGAAATCAAAGGCATCCCGCACATCCTGCCACTTGCTCCACTTGTCCAGCCGCTCCGACAACTTCGCGCCAGCACGCTCGTCCACCAGCGCCGCCAGCCGTTTCCCCGTCCCGCCATCCAGCGCCTCCGCCTCGATCCGCACCGTTCCCGCCGTCAGCGTCTTGCCCAGCGCCACCTTCTCCAGCGCGCTCAGCGCCAGCCCCACTGGCACCACCGTCGAGAGCGTGTCCACTGCCACCTTCGATCCCTGCGCATCCGTCACCGCCTCCCGCAGCCGCAGCACCCCGGGACCCGCCGCCTCGACGATCTCGTAGTTCTTCTCCAGCTGCTCCCGCAACGTCGCATGGAAGTAGTTCAGCAGCACCTGCCGGTTCTCCGGGGAGATGTTCCGCAAGCGGCTGTGCTTGCCGATATACCCGACCACCGGATCGATCTGGATCTGCTTGTACTCCGTGAAATCCACGTTCGCATCCCGGTAGACCAGCAGGGGCCGGCCCTTTCCGCCCGCTCCAGCTGCGAGTATTCCCCCCAAAACACCGACGCCGGCGCGTTCCGAACCTGGTACGTCAACGTGCACGACACCCCCAGCCCCGCCATCAGCAATGCGCCCAGCCAACCCAGTCTCATGGCCATCCTCCTTCGTTTCGATTTCTTTCCAGGCTCCGCAGCATGCACCGCCTCTGCGACCACTGTCCATCACCCTGGAGAGGAATCCCCCCCTCGAATTGGGGGTGGCCCTGGATGGCTGAATGTCCGTCGCCATCCGCACCGGATCGGCCGGCAGGCCGTGGCTGGAGGCAACGCGCGGCCACGCGGGATTAAAGCTGTTCGGGGCGGGAAGTCGGCGAATCGTTTCGCTGTTTCCGGGAGCGAAGGGCGTCGGAGACGAATCCCAATTCGGGAAAGCGGAAGAGCCGGGCCAGCCCGAAATAGACGCCGATGCCGAGGGCGACGGCGGCAGGCACGCCAATGAGTTGGGCGGCCTTGTGGGGCAGGTAGACATAGAGCCACGTGGTGAAATAGCGCTCGGCCAGGAAGGCCGCCGCGGCCATGGCGACGGCCGCGGCCAGCGCACGGACCAAGCCGCCCAGGATGCCGCGGATGCCGAACGGCCCCAGCCGGCGGCGCAGGAAGAAGGCCAGCGTGAGGCCGTTGAACGACTCGGCGATCACGGTCGAAAAGGCCAGGCCGGCATGCTTCCAGTATTCTGGGAGGGTCAGCGCGAAGAAGATGTTGAGGGTCAAATTGAGCACCACGCCGCAGAGTCCGATTTTGACCGGCGTGCGGGTGTCCTGCATCGAGTAGAAGGCGGGCACGAAGACCTTGGCGAGGCAGAACACCATCAGGCCGGGGGCATAGAAGCTCAGCGCGCGCGCCGTGAGCACGGTGCTCTTGGGGTCGAAGGCGCCATGCTCGTAGAGCATCTGGACGATAGGCCCCGCGAGCACGAACAGGCCCACCGCGGCGGGGGTCATCACGAACAGCAGCGTGCGCAGCCCGTGGTGGATGGCGTCGCGCATTTCCCGGTGCTTTTTCTGCGCCGCGAAGTCCGACAGCACGGGCAGCAGCACCGTTCCCAGCGCCGTGGCCAGGATGCCCTGGGGAAAGTAGATCAGCCGTTCCGCATAAAAGAGCGCCGAGGGGGCCCAGTCGCCCACCCAGTAGAGGGCGATCAGGCTGTTGACCATGACATTGACCTGGTTGACCGCGAGGCCCAGCGCCGAGGGGCCCATCAGCATGAAGACGCGCTTGACGCGCGGATCGCGCCAGTCGGTGTTGAGCCCCGGCCGCCATCCCACGCGCAGCAGCGAGGGCACCTGATAGGCCAGTTGCACCGCGCCCGCGGCAAACACCGTCCAGGCCAGCGCCTGGATCTGGCGCGCGGGCCCCCCGCGAACAATGGGAATGATGAACAGGACCGCCAGGATCCAGGTGATGTTGAGCAGCGCCGGCGTGAAGGCCGACACCGAGAATTTCCGGTAGGAGTTGAGCACGGCCATGGCCAGCGCCGCCATGCAGATGAAAAACACATAGGGCAGCATGATGCGCGCCAGCGGCAGCACCGCGACCGCCTCCTCGCCCACGCCCGGCCGCCGCAGCCACAGGCTCATGCCCATGATCCCGATGGCGACAATCCCCAGCAAGACGATCCCGACCAGCGTGACCACCCGACGGGCCAGGAGCCAGGCCGCCGATTCGCCTTCGCTCCTGCGCGATTCCATGAACACGGGAATGAACGCCGAGGAAAGCGCGCCCTCGCCGAACAGCGCGCGAAACAGGTTGGGCAGGCGAAAGGCCACCACGAACGACGACATGGCCATCGACGTGCCAAACACCCCCGCCGTCAATACGTCGCGCACCATCCCCAGAAAACGACTCAGCATCGTGAAGCCGCCCACCGTGAACGCGAACCGGATGACGTTGCGGTTTTCCATGCCCTTATGCCTTCTTCGATCCGGCGTGCCCGGCGGAGGGGCACAGGTCGGCAATGGGGCATTGCGCGCAGTTCGGCTTGCGCGCGATGCAGCAGCGCCGACCGTGAAACACCATGACGTGCGACCAGTCGGTCCAATCCTTCTCCGGCACGATTTTTTGCAGCGCGCGCTCGATCTTCACCGCATCGGCCTCGTCCCGAACGAATCCCAGACGGTTGGAGAGCCGGATGAAATGGGTATCCACCACCAGCCCCGGCTGCCCAAACACCGTCGCCACCAGCAGGTTCGCCGTCTTTCGGCCAATGCCGGGCAGCGACACCAGCAGATCGAAGTCATCCGGCAGGTTCCCGCCGAAGTCGGCATCGATCCGCGCCATCAGCGCGCGGATGTTTTTGGCCTTGTTGCGAAAAAAGCCCGTGGAATGGATTTCCCGTTCCAGGGTTTCCTGCGAGGCCTGCGCCCAGTCCCGCGCCGCGCGGTACTTGCGAAAGAGCGCCGGCGTGACCCGGTTGACGCGCCGGTCGGTGCATTGCGCCGACAGGATCGTGGCCACCGTCAGCTCGATCGGCGTGGTCCAGTCGAGCTCGCACCGGGCATCGGGATAGGTGGAGCGCAGCCGGCGCAGGACGGTTTTGGCGCGCGCCTGCATCTGGCGAAGGGATTCCCGGGGCACGGCGCGACTCCTCAGGATTCCCCGGCCTGGTCCTGCAGGTAGCGCAGGCGGCCGCTCAGGTACGGGCCGGGAAACTGCTCCATCAAGAGCGCCAACGAATCGCCGGAATCGAACACGTTCACCAGCGCCTCGTAGTCGGCGCGGGCAAAGTTCAATACGGCCTCGAGCTTCCGCGTGCCCCGGTCCTGGACCACAAAGCACAACTGCTCGTCCGTCGAGTCCTGGGCATTGAACAGCAGGTTCTTGGCCGCGGCGGGCAGGCGGTCCGGATTCTGCTGATAGAGCATATACTTGATGTGCTCGATCAGGCGCGCATCGAGCCCTTCCTCCAGCAGGAAGAGTCGCTCGATCAGCTCCGACCAGTCGACCACCAGGTGAATCTCCGGCGGCGCGATATCTGCCGGCAGCAGCCGTTCCAGCTCCTGCCGGGCCGCGGCAAAGGACGCTTCCACCTCGTCCAGGGTGCGGTCGCCGACCAGCGGATCGCAATGAATCAGGATGCCCTCCGCGCGGTGCCGGACCAGCAGCGGTATATCGATGCGGAAACTCCGGCCGCAGCCGGAACACTCCACCCGGTTGATCCGGTTCGAAACCAGCCGGTCGCGCAGGTCGGGCTCGTCATCGAAATCCAGGACATTCCACAAGTCCACCTCCTGCGCCCGGGCGCAGAACGGACAGGCAATCGGATAGGGTTGGCGGTTCGACATGGGTGCGCATCATCCCGCCCCGGCCCCGAAAAATCAATGCCGAAGCCGCGGGGTGGCCACTCAGCGGGCGGGCAGGATCTGCCCGGGTTCGTAGGTTTGCATCAGGCGCATGAAGATGGGCTCGTATTCGTCGTAGAGCGCCACGGGAATGCGGAACTGCACGTGATGGGCCAGGTGGCCGGTGACGAAGTCCAACATAAGAAACCGGGATTGATAGACCCCGGCCGAGCGCTTGATGGCGCGGTGCGGGCCGACATAGGCGAAGTCCATCGGGATGTTCCCCGCCAGGCGGCGCTCGACCCGCCGCAGGTTGTCGACCAGTCGATCGAAGGTCAGCCCGTTGGTCACCACCACCTGGATGCCCATATCCATGCCGAAGGGCCCCTGGAACATCACGTTGAAATGCGAGTCGAGGGCATGGTCCCTCCGCGTCCAGTTTCGCGGCGGGACCAGGCTGAACCAGCCCGAGGGATCGTAGTAGCGCGGATCCTCCAGCCCGGCCAGCAGGTCGGCGGCATCGCCGCGGCGCGGATCCTTGCCCGTGCGTTGGAAATGGCCGAGGCGCGACGTGATGTGTCGCAAGTCCACCACCAGTCCGATCAAGAGAATCAGGCCGAAGATCCAAATCGCCCAGCGCATCCGGGTCTTGCGGGCTTCCTGGCGTTGGCGCTCTTCGCGCTCGCGCAGCCGCGCGCGGGCTACGGCCGCCTGCAAATACTCCGGGGTGGGCTGCCGCGCCGCCATCAATTGCTCCGCGAGGTACCGGTGACGGACTCGGGAAGCCAGTTCCAATAGGGGACGTATTCCTCGGGCAGGTTGTCGACGATCCGTTCCGAGGCGATGATGTCAATCCGCAGGGGATCCTGCCGATTGGGAATGGCCCGTTCGTCGCGAACGAAAAGCTGCGAGATTCCGGAGGAGGGCTCGTGGATGGCCTCGAACAACAGCGTGCGATCGACATCGCCGAAGTATTCGAATTTCTGTTCGAGCCCCTCTTCGGCCACTTGCAGAAAACGGGCGAAACGGGCCTGGCCGAGCGTGTGCGCCAGAATGTCGTACAGCGCCTCGCGCACCAGTTGGCCATCCTGGGAATAGGGCGGGATGTTCAACAGCACCTGGTTTTCGTCCGGCGTTTCCACCTGGATTTGCTCTGATTCCATCTCGAACAGAACCGTGCGGCTGTCCAGGAAGGCGATGTCCAGCCGGTTGATTTCATCCTCGTTGAGCCGCAGGAGCTGAATCAGATCCTCGCTGACCGCCAGGTTGTCATCCACCGGCGCCATGCGCAGGTGGGCCATCTGGTGTTCCGGCAGCGGATAGGTGCCGCGCACATTGTCGAGAATCCAACTGAGCATGTCGTCGAGCCGTCCGCGCAGCCGCGCATTCTCCGTCTCGAGGTCGTGGGCCTGGCGCGCCAGGTCGCTGGCGGGCGGCGGGACGGTCGCCGGATCCGCGGCGGGCGCCGGAGCGGCCGCGCGGAACGCCAGCGGCAGGGACGGGGGTGCTTCAACGGCCGGCGCCTGGACAACGGGAGCCGCGGGAAGAGAGGAAGACGGCCGCGGCGGAGGAACCGTGTCGGGAATCGATATCCACCAGGAGGCAAACACCGAGGCGCCGACCGCCACCAGAACGCCGACTAGCGCGGCGACACATCTCCTGGCGATATCGGGTTCAAGCATAATCCGCCCATCGGGGCCGCCTACAGGACCGCAGCCGCCTGCATGGCCTCCTCGACGGTGGGATACAGCCGCACCAGCTTGCTCATGCCCAGCAGTTCAATGGTCTTCGTGATCCGCCGGTTGAGCGCGGCAATTCCGAAAAACGATAGGTTTTGGATGGCAATCCGCTGGTAGCGCCCCAGCAGGGCCAGGCCCTTGCTGTTGACATACGTCAGGTTTTCACAATCCAGCACAATGTGGGTCTTGGTCTGATTCACCATCGGATCCAAAAGCCCCTTGAACTCTTCATGCGTCATCGAGTCCAGCGGTCCGGCCACATGAACCAACTGGATGCCGTCGCGGCTCTCGATTTGCGTCGTCAAGACAGCATCTGCCATCGTTACAGTCTCCTCAAGTCGTGCCTGCCACGCTTCCGGCTGCCAGCAAGCAGCGCCAACCCTATACCAACCTCGGCGTGAGGTGCAACCCTATTCCAACACGCCAACCCTTCCAGCTGTTTTCCAAGTCGCCACGGCGTCAGGCCCCGGACGCCAGCGCCGTCGCCGCCTTCATGGCGTCGTCCAGCGTGGGGTACAACCGGAGAATCTTCGCCATTCCCAGCAATTCAATCGATTTCATCAGCCGCGCATTCAGGGCCGCAATCCCAAAAAAGGCCAAGCTCGACGACAGGGCCCGCTGATAGCGGGCCAATAGGGTGATTCCCCGGCTGTTGATATAGCTCAAATGCTCGCAATCCAACACGATGTTGGGATGAGGCTGGCCGGCCAACTCATCCATGTACTCCTTGAACTGGTCGTGGCTCAACGAATCCAGCGGGCCTCGAACATGAACAATCTGCACCCCGTCGCGGTCTTCCCGTTCCAATGACAGTTCTGAAATCGCCATGCGCGCAGCTCCCTTCTCGGGCAAGGCATCAAAGCCTCCCCGCATTTCGAACTATACGCCTCCCGCCGAGGCATACAACCGCGAAATTGATCACGGAATCACAATCTCGCGGCGATAGACCACCACGCCCCCCCGGGCCGGCCACTCGCCGCTGGGACGGATGCCCACCGCCCGCGACTGCATGTCGAGGAACGGATCCGGCTCCACCCGGATAAACGGCTCTTCCGGCGGCCCCTTGACCCCGGTTCCGCCGATGATCGGCCACTCGGAGTCGTCATAATCCGGTGAAGCCCAATCGCCCTCGGGATTGTACGCGAATTTCCAGGTGGGCTCCGTCCCGGCAAACCAGTCGCGCCCGCGCAGGGCCAGTTGCACCCAATCGGGATAGGGCTGGCGGGGCGCCTGGATCGCCAGCAGGTGCCGTCCGGGTGGCAGGTCGAACGAGGCCACCACCGGTCTCTCCGGATGACCCGCCTGCATCACCTCGCGGCCGTTGATGTAGAGCCGCGCCGGCATGTTCGCGTAGAACACCGCCAGGGCCGCGCCGGCCGTGCGCTTCCGATTCAGCATCATCGCCGCCGTCCGCACGTTCTCATCGGGGCTGTTCAGGAATCGGGGCAGCGGGTTGATTCCGCTCAGTTTTTCGTCGTACAGCGCCAGCCGGAATTCCAGCATGCGGCGGGCCGACTCGGGGTAGTGCGCCCCGAACCGGCGCAGCCGATTGGACAACTCATCCCGCGCTCCTTGCCAGTCCCCGAACCGTTCGTGATTCCAGATCGCCGTCATGACCACCACCGGATCCCATCGCGAATCCTGGGGCACCGCGCGATCCTCCGACCGTAGGCGCATCGTGTCCGCCGTTTGCGGGCGATCCAGATAGGACCAGCCCACGCTTTCAAAATACGCCCGGCTCGAATGCAACCGGCCGTGCGGATCCGGGGGGCCGCGCTCGAACTCCATGTCAAACGACTGGGAAAAGCTCGACGGATCCATCGCATGCACCCGGTATTGCACCGCCCGGAACGGCTCCTTGATCGGCAGCCCGTGCGTCGGGCCATTCATGACGTTCTGGTAATACCACCCCCCGTTGAAATAGTCCTCGAGCCCCGTCCCAATCCATCCCGGAGTCTTCTCGCGGTCCTTGCGGATGAACTCATCCGCCTCCAGCACCCAGTACGAATTGTCCGTCGCCACCACCGAGAGCAGGCAGCCAACGAACTTGCCGCGGCCCCGCACCCGCAAAATCGGATGCGGACGCCCCACGTCATTCAGCGTGGTCCGCAGCCAGTTGGCATGGAAATAACCCATCTCCCCGATCGGCGACGTGTCGCGAGCCTCCACCCAGGCGCGCACCGCGACCGGCGCCAAGGCGATCATCCCGGGCTCCACCCGGATTTCCGCCGATTCCCCAAACGGCATCGGAAACGCGCAAAACAGCGCATCATCCTCCATGCCGAAATACAGCGATCGGGCCCGCAACCGACGCCACGGCGTGCCGGCCAGATCGCCCAGCGGCACCTTGACGCTTTCATTCGTGGAGCCGTCGAAACGGATCGAAACCATCCAATCCCGCAGAACCGCGTCGCGCTGGTGCTCCGGCAGCTTTGCCCAGTCCGGCTCGAACTCCAGGCGGCGCAAAATACCCGGCCCCTCCAGGCGCATCGGTGTCCGCCCATCCGTCACCACTTGTTCTTGAAGTTCCCCCGCCTCCGGCAGGCGATTGGCCATCCAGATCGCGCGGGCCCTGCCCATCGCCTCGATATCCCGATTCGGCAGCGGCCAGGTGAACGTTTCCACCGGCGTGCGCCGCGGAAGGCGCGATTCCGACACCTGGAAGTAGATCTTGGCGCCCGGAGGCCCCGCCTCCGTCTCGATCCGCAGGCTTTTCGCGTAGGGCATCGGAATAAAGGAATACCAGCAATAGTTGTTGTACTCCGCCAGTGGTGCCAGAAACGGCGGCATCCGACCGCCAAACAGTTCCTTGATGTCGCCTTCGAATCGCGGCGTCTCTTCCCCATCGAAATAGAAGCGGAAGCCATGCGGCTCGCCGTCCTTGGCCCCCGTGAACCAGACCCGCGACACGAAACCCGGCCCGTTCAAGTCGGCCATCACCTTCCAGCCCGGATCGCGGCTATCCCTCAAAAAATGCCCATAGTCATCGTTGCCGCCCGTCGGATCGGAGGAGGAATGCAGCCGCGTGTCCTCCTGGTCGAGCCGCGCCAGCCACAGGGGATCCGACAACCGCTCCGCCAGCGACGCCACCGTCACGGGTTCCCCGGACGGCGCCCCGCCGCACCCCGCGATCAGTCCGACCAGCGCCGCCATGCCTGTCCATCGCCAAATTTGCTTCATTTCCACCTCTTGCCACCCTACTATGCCGCAAACCAGTCAACGAATGAACCCTTATTTCTCCCCAAAACACGATCCCCGGAATCATTCATGATCATTTCACGAACCCCCTACCGCGTTTCGTTTTTCGGCGGCGGAACGGATTATCCGGCCTGGTACCGGGAACACGGCGGGGCCGTGCTCTCCGCGGCCATCGCCCGCTACTGCTATATCACCTGCCGCTGGCTGCCGCCCTTCTTCGAACACAAAACCCGGGTCGTCTATTCCCTCATCGAAGATGTCGTGCGCAATGAAGACATCCAGCATCCCGCCGTCCGCGAAGCCCTCCTCGCACTCGGCATCCACGACGGCATCGAAATCCATCACGACGGCGACCTGCCCAAGATGACCGGCCTCGGCACCAGTTCCTCCTTCACCGTCGGCCTGCTCCATGCCCTCCACGCCCTCCTCGGCGAGTTCCGCTCCAAAATGCAGCTGGCCACCGAAGCCATCCATGTCGAACGCGACCGCTGCGGCGACCGGGTCGGTTCGCAGGACCAGGTCTGCGCCGCATTCGGCGGACTCAACCATATCCGCTTCGCCCCCGATGACGAGATCGTCGTCAGCCCCATCCCCCTGCCCGCCCCGCGCCTGCGGGACTTCCAAGACTGCCTCATGCTGTTCTTCACCGGTTTCTCGCGCTACTCCTCCGACGTCGTCGCCGAACAGCTTCAAAACCTTCCCCGGAAAACTCGCGAGCTGGACGAAATGGCCGCCATGGTTCACCAGGGACTCGCCCTCCTGACCGGAAATGGCGATTTGGCGGACTTCGGTCGCCTGCTGCACGAAGGCTGGCGGCTCAAGCGCTCCCTCAGCAGCCGCGTCAGCACGCCGGACATCGACGCCATGTATTCCCGCGCCCGCCAAGCCGGCGCCCTCGGCGGTAAAATCGCCGGCGCCGGCGGCGGTGGATTCCTGCTGCTCTTTGCCGAGCCGGATCGTCGCGAACCGGTTCGCCGCGCCCTCTCCGACCTCCTGCATGTGCCTTTCGATCTGGATCATGCCGGATCGCAAATCATCTTCTCCAACCCCGCCCCGCTCGAAAACGCGCCATGAACTTTCGACTCCCCCTGATGGAAAACAACATCGCCCCTGAGGACCGGGCCGCCGTCATCGATTTCCTCCGGGGTGATCCGATCCTGACCCAGTCGAATAACGTCCGTGCCTTCGAAGAGGAATGGGCGCAATGGCTCGGGGTACGCCACAGCGTGTTCGTCAATTCCGGCGCTTCCGCCAACTTCATTACCATGGCCGCCCTGCGTCACCTGCGCGGCCCCGGCGAGGTCATCGTTCCCACTCTCACCTGGGTCTCGGATATTTCCTCCGTTCTCGCTGCCGGCCACACGCCCGTTTTCATGGATGTGAACCCCCGCACCCTCGCCATGGATCCCCGCCAGGTCATCGCCGCCTTGAACAACAACACTCGTGCCGTCTTTCTCACCCACTGCCAGGGCTTCGACGGCCTCGACGACGCCCTGCTCGCAGAGCTGAAGGAACGCGGCATTCCGCTCATCGAAGACGTCTGCGAATCGCATGGCGCCACTCACTGCGGAAAGAAGGCTGGCACCTTCGGCCTCGCCTCCAACTTCTCCTTCTACTTCGCCCACCACATGAGCACCATCGAAGGCGGCATGGTCTGCACCAACGATGACGAGTTCTATCAAACCGCCCGCATGCTTCGCTCCCACGGCATGGTCCGCGAATCCAACGACCCCGCCTTTCGGAAACAATGGGAAGACGCCTCCCCCGACCTCAACCCCAAGTTCATCTTCGCCTGGCCCAGCGGCAACTTCCGCAGCACCGAGATCAACGCCGTCATCGGCCGATCCCAGCTCCCGCGCCTCGATGCCAACAACCGGCGGCGCACCGAGAACTTCCGGCTCTTCCTCTCGCTGCTCGATCCCAAACTCTATTGGACCGATTTTCAGGTGGAGGGCTCCGTCAACTACGCCTTCCCGCTCATCATGAACCGCCCCGACGACGCCCTCCGCGACCGTCTCATGGCTATCATGGACGCCAACGGTATCGAGCACCGCCGCGGCAACGCCGGCGGCGGCAACCAACTCCGCCAGCCCTATCTCGCCGGCATCGCCCCGCCCGAGGCCGGCCGCGCCCGCGGTGGTGGGGGCCTGGGGGGCGGCGGCGGGGGGGGGG
>CAYNSH010000028.1:0-25446 GCA_964399775.1 uncultured Verrucomicrobiota bacterium | reverse complement strand
CGATCACATCCACTTCTATGGCTTCTACATCGGCAACTACCCCACCCTCGACGAAGCCCGCATCCGCTGGCTCTGCGCCACCTGCAACGCTATCCAGCCCTGAGCCCCCTCATCCTCGGCCTCCCCCCTTTTTCCGCACACTTAATTAAGTATGCGGATAATTTATGAAAATCTATTTGTAATTGAATGCTTGATATAAAGATAGATATTTAGCATCCGCAGACTTAATTAAGTATGCGGTTATCCTGATCCTTAAATCATCTTCTGGATCAATGTGCCGTGGACCTTGACGGCCAGGCTTGGATCGAAACATTCCGCCGCTCTCGCAGCTCCAGCTCGTCCGATGGCCTCTGCTGCGGCAGGATCCGCCGCCACCCGCTCCAGGGTCGTAAGGAACGATCCCCCGTCATCGGGAGCGAATAGAATGCCATCCACGCCGTCCCGTACGACCTCGGCAATTCCTGGCAAACCCGCCGCCACCACCGGCCGCCCCGTGGACATCCCGTTGTATAACGCACTGGGAATAATGCCCTGGTTGTCTGGCGAATTGCGCCGATGAACCAGCACGGCATCCATGGCATTCAGCCAGCGGTTCACATCGGGTTTCGTCGGCAGCCACCCGGTCATGACCACCTGGTCCCCCAACCGCCGCTTCGCGATCTCCCGCCGGCACCAGGCTTCCCCGCCCGCTCCGCCAATGATCACCAACCGCCAGTCCGGGTGCTTGGCGACGGCCGCCCGCCACCAGTCCAGAAGCTGATCGTAGCCTTTCCCTCCGCGAATGATACCGAATATGGCGAAATGCTTTCGGGCCGGATCGAGCCCCAGTTCCCCCTTGGTCGGCGCGGGATCCAGCGGGCGGAACACCCCCGGATTCTGCGGCGCATTGATCACCACCACGCGCGACTCATCCAGCCCCTTGGCCGCCAGCAGCCGGCCTTCCGCCCGGGTACTGACGGTCGCCTTCACATTCGCGCGGTTCCAACTCCGCACTTCGCGCCGCTCCAGCCGCTCCGCCAGTTTCCGCCCCCAGCCCCAATGCCCCAGCAGGATCGACCACCACCAGTCGCTCGTCTCGATGATCGTCGGGAACCCCAGCGCCGCCACGCGCCCGGGAATGAACGGAAGCGTTTCCTTGCAGATCACCAGCGCCGGCTCCACCTCCCGGAGCCGCGCCAGCGTCCGCCCCATGTGCGCATACCACCGCAGGGTCTTGAGCCATTTGTCGCGCCCATTCCCTTGGTCGACCGTGAACGGCAACTCCACCACCTGCATCATCCGGCGCAGTTCCTCATCGCGCCGACCACTGGCCAGCCCCATGCAGAAGTAGTGCAAGTCATAGTCGGATTGCAGTGCCGCCGCCAATGGCCGCAATGCCGGCCATTGCTGCGCCTCCACCTCCGGCGGATACCGGTGCAAATAGACCACGATGGGTTTCGGTTTGCTCATTTCCCCCCCCATGCTACCTTGCCCTCATGAATTTGACTAGCGCCCGGATTTGGATCGCCGGCACCGAAACCCTCGCCGGAAAAGCCCTGGCCATGGAAGCCCGACGACGCGGATTTGACGTGACGACGCTGTCGGCCGCCGACTGTGCGGACTGGGCGGATCCCGCCGCCATTGCCTCATCCATCACCGCCGCGCGACCAGACATGGCATTTGTCACCGCCGGCGAGTCCGGCGGCATCGCCCTCAACCAGGCCCATCCCGTCCGCCTGCTGGAGTCCAACCTCCGCGTCGTGCTGAACGTGGTGTGCGCCGCCGCCCGCCTCAACATCCCCCGTCTGCTCTACCTCGCCAGTTCCTGCTGCCATCCGCGCGACGCCGCCCAGCCCCTGCGCGTCGAAAGCCTGATGACCGGCCCCCTTGAACCCACCAACGCCGCCTATGCCACCGCCAAGCTCGCCGGCATCGCCGCCTGCGAGGCCATCCGCCAGGAATCCGGCCTCGGCTTCTTTGCCGCCCTCCCCGCCACCCTTTACGGACCCGAAGACCACTTCGACCCCGCCCAGGCCCACGTCGCCACCGGCCTCATGATCCGCATGCACGAAGCCAAGCAGAAGAATCTCCCCTCCGTCGCCGTCTGGGGCAGCGGAACCCCCCGGCGTGATTTCCTCTTCTCCCGCGATCTGGCCGACGCCTGCCTGTTCCTCGCCGAACGCTACGATCCCGCCCACGGCCCCATCCACATCGGTCCCGACGCCGATCTCTCCATCGCCGAGGTTGCTCAAACCGTCAAGGACGTCGTTGGCTACGAAGGCCAACTCGTGTTCGACCCCTCCCAACCCGACGGCGCCCCCCTCAAGCGCCTCGACGCCTCCCCCCTACGCGCCCTGGGCTGGAAACCACAGACCGATTTCGCCGCGGGCCTACGCGAAACCTACGCGGCGTTCCTCGCCCGCTGATCCGCCCGGTCACTCGTCCCGCGCCAGGCGGGCCAGGCCTTCCAACCTGCCGATCAACAGGGGCAATCGCGCCTGGAGGGCCTCGTCGGAAAGCAAATGTCCCGGCAACGCCTCGCGGAAATCGGACCGTCCCAGCAATTCCCGGATGCCGACCGCCACGGCCCGACGCAGATCCATCCGCTCGGCGGCCATCTCGTCCAACAAGGACTCCCGGCCATCGACCACCGCCACGATATCCTCCAGATCGTGGCTGGCGCGACAATCTCCCCGGCCGCGATCCGCCAGCGCCTCCAGTTTCATCGCCACGAAACACGGCGCGGACACAACGGGCAGCCGCACGTTTTATTCCGTGCGGAAAGTCGCGGTCCGCAGCGCATGCCCGAACCACCGCGTGGTCCATTCTCCGGTCGGATCCTGCATCGGGAGGATATCGACCCGCACGCCGTCGACCAGCCACCGACACCGGGGCGCGCCTTCCGAGGTGTCGTGGCGGAATCCGGCTTCTCGTCGCAAGCGTTCTTCCAGACCGCTGTATTCAATCCGGGTCGACACCGCCACGATGGCATCCACGTCGTTGGTCCGCCGGGGAAACGGAATCCGGGGGTTGTCGAGAAGGAATCCCAGCACGGCTCCGCCCGTAAACACAAAATCCACCCCCAGCGGCTCCAACTTGCGGGACACCTGGATCAAGTCATCCAAGTCAACCGGCCGCATGATAACCCATCCTTTCGCGAACGATCCGTTCGGCCGCCTCCCGTTCGCGAGCGCGGCCGGCGCCGCGCAAGACATCCGTCAAAACCAGCCATTCGTACAGGGCGGGATCCTGCCGAGCGGCGAAAGGCGCCGATCGGCACAGCGGCCGGATTTCCACCCCGAACGATGGACCCTCCGCATCGGGCCATACCGGCAAATCCGGATCGTCCGGCGCGACCGGAAACAATTCCCGCAACGGCGCGGCGGCAAAGCCGGTCGGCATCCCGCGGGTCCGCCGCCCTGGATGCACGGCCAGCACATAGGGCAGGCCGTGAATCAAAAACTCCGCCTGCGCGGTTCGATGGGGCCCCGCGTTGCCCGCCTTCAAGCGCCCCGCGCGCCGCGCCCAACGGGCGCAGCTACAGCACGGCGGATCGGCTGTAGCTGCGCCCGTTGGGCGCGGGGCTGTTGATTCAATTCCCGACTCCATCGGGAACGACTACACCATATCGCAATACGCTCTAGGCTTCGCTCCAGCGCCGTTCCTCAGCCGTTGATCAGCCCGATGACGCGTTCCGCCAGCGCGGCGCGCGAAAGTCCGTGGGCCGCTAGCAGGTCGTCGCGCGGACCGATCTCAAAACTGTAGTGCGGCGCAAGTCCCGCGTGGGCCCATTTCGCCTTCGGCAGGCGCGGCGCGACATGCTGCACGAGCAGCCCATCCATCCCCCCGCGCCCGGCAAATCCCTCTTCCATCGTCAAGACGACGCGGCACGGCGACAGCGCCGCCTCCAGCGCGTCGAGGTCGGGCGAGGACAGGTTCATCAGGTCCACCGTCACCACCGGAACACCGCCCGCTTCCAGTTCGTCGCGCACACCCACCGCCAGATGGCTCATGTAGCCCGTCGATATGAGCGCAACGGCTGCGCCCGGTTCTCCGCCCAAACGGAAGCCCTGGCGCAACTCTTGCGCCGTCGGTGCCGGCCCCAGATCCGGCAGCGGATGGCTGTCGAGCCGCACATAGCGTACGCCGGTCTCGTCCAGAGCATGACTGGCCATCGCCGCCGCAGTCGCGGCATCCGCCGGAGACCATACGCCCATATTCGGCAGGGCGCGCATCACCGCGATGTCCTCCAGCGCCTGGTGCGTCGGGCCGGACACCTCGTAGCTGTAGCCCGCCCCCACCCCCACCAGTGTCACGTTTATCGGACGAATCTGCGAGAGGATCGCGAGATTGATGCGGATCTGCTCCAGGCAGCGCATGGTGATGAACGGCGCGATGGCATAGGCCACCACGCGGTAGCCTTCCAGCGCCAGACCCGTCGCCACGTTCACCGTGTTCTGCTCGGAAATGCCCATGTTCAGAAACCGGTCCGGGAACTCCCGCTGCACGGCGTCGAGCACCGGCGAACCGAAATCCGCCGTCAGGAAGAACACGTCGGCTTTCGCGGCCATCCGCTCCCGCACCGCCTGCAGGAATGCGTCGCGCATCCGGAGCTTGGGCCCGCTCATGGCGCCGCTCCAATCAGTTCTTCGACCTCGTCCGGCGTCAACGTCCGGATGTGGCACAGGGGATCCGCCTCCAGCGTCGGCGAGCCCTTGCCCTTGATCGTGTGCGCAACCACCGCCCGCGGGCCGGGAAAGTCCGATGCCATCGCGCGGCCGATCGTCTCGACCAGCGCGCCGACATCGTGCCCATCCACCTCCTCGGCGGACCACCCGAAGGCGCGAAACTTGTCCGCCAGCGGCGCAAGCCCCACGACGTTCGCCGTGTCATTCATCATGCAGCGGGCGTTGTCGTCCACGATCAGCACCAGGTTGTCCAGCTTGTGCTGCGCCGCGAACAGGAACGCCTCCCAGACGGCCCCTTCGTGCAGCTCGCCGTCGCCCGTCACCACCACCACGCGGCGATCGGATTTCTGCCGCTTCAGCGCCACGGCCATGCCCGAGCCCACGCCCGGGCCGTGCCCCAGCGAGCCGTTCACCGTCTCGTAGCCCGGAATCACCGGATCGGGGATGCCGCCCAGGAACGACCCCGACCGGCATACCCGGGCCAGCTCCGCCGCCGGGAAGAATCCACGGTCGGCCAGGATGGGATAGAGGCTGATCGAGCCGTGCCCCTTGCTGACAATCAGCCGGTCGCGCGCCGGATCGCGCGGATCCGCCGGATTGTGTCGCAGCAGCCCGCCATAAAACAGGCACGTGTAGATCTCCACCGCCGACAGCGACGACGCCACGCGCGTCTCCGGCGCCGCCGCATGGATGCGCAGCGTCTGCGCACGAAACCGGTCGGCCAGTTTTCGCAACTCGATTGAATTCATGGTTCGCCTCGCCTCAGCCGTCGCGCGGCATGGTGTGCTCGAGGATGCGACCGACGAAATCGCGGGCGTCCCGCCCAAACGTCTTCTCGATCATGTCCTGGTAGCGTGGGCTCTCGAAATACTCCCGAAACGCGGCGTCCCGGAAGGCCACGATCTCCTTCGATGTCACGTACTTCGTCGCCAGCGGCTGCGCGTTGGCGGAATACTGCCCGTAGGCCCCCCAGTCCTTCGGCAGCTCCACGCCCTCCGCCTTGACTTGGTCGTAGAGCCGGGTGCCCGGATACGCCATGGCGCAATAGAAGTTGGCCCACTCGAAGTTGAAGCGCTTGGCCATGTCCAGCGACATCTGCATCGATTCCAGGTCGTCCTCCGGCAGGCCGAAGATGAAATTGCCCACGATCCAGATGCCGGCCTCCTTCGTCCATTCGACGGCCTGCTCGATGATCTCAGGGTTCGACGGCTTGTCCACCGCCGCGCGCACCCGCTCGTGCGCCGCTTCGATCCCGTACGCCAGCCAGCGCACGCCCGCCTTGCGCATCTTTTTGAGGATGTCCGGATTGCGCACCGACTCCACCCGCGCGTAGGCCCAGAAGTTCAGATCCATGCCCGAGGCGATGATGCGGTCGCAGAGCTCCTCGACGAGGTCCAGGCGGATCGTGAACACGTTGTCCAGCAGCCGGATGTTGGTCACGCCGTACTGCTTGTTCAGCACTTCGAGCTCCTTCATCACGTATTCCGGCGAATGCGTGCGGAAGTTGGGGCCGCCGGCCACCACGTTCACGCTGCAGAAGGTGCATCCGTAGGGGCACCCCAGGTTTGTGAACACGCTGGCGTAGGGGCTGCGCCGGTCGAGCCGGTCGAAGCAGTGCCAGTGGTGCGCCCGGTAGTTCTTCGGCGGCATCAAGTCCCACGCCGTCATCGGCAGCTTGTCCACCTCGTGGAACATCGGCGCGCGCACGCCCGTGACGATCTCGTCGCCGTAGCGCCCCCAGATGCCGGTGATCTCGCGCGTCGCCACGCGGGCGTCCGGCCCCTCTTTCTTCAGCTTCTCCAGCAGCTGCACGATCGGATCGTACGGCTCGCCCTGGCAGACGTAGTCCGCGCCCTCGTCCTGCAGCATCCATTTCGGATACGCCGTCGGCACCACGCCCTCCAGCAGCACCGGCACGCCCGGCGCCGCCGCGTGGATGGCCTTCACCGTCTCCGTCGCCGCCGCCATTTTCGTCACGTCGCCCGAATTCACGTGGTCCGTGCTCACCATCACCAGGCGCGGCCGCGTCGCCGCCACCTCGCGGCCCACCTGGTCCGGCAGCCACTCCAGCGCGTCCGCGTCCAGGATCCGCACCGTATGCCCGCGCTCGCGGACATACGCCGCCGTCATGCCCGACTGCACGGGCGGGGTAATCCCCACCACTTCGGCGGCCAGCGACCCGTAGGCGCGCAGGCGGTTGTTCGGAAAAACCAATAACAGATCCAATGGCTCACTCATGGGGGTTCTCCTCCGCAGCCGGGGCCGCGGCTTCTTCATAATTTCCGGACGCGCCCGGCACGTCCCGGCGCAGATTCAGTTCCTTCGCGGGAATGCAGTTCACCGGGCACGCCTTCACGCACACGTCGCAGCGAATGCACAGCTTTGGATCAATGCACAACAGGTTGTAGTCCTTCGGGCTCGTCGACCGCTCGAACCCCCGCCAGCGGCCCTCGCCGTCGCGCTCCACCTTCGCCACCTTGACGATGCACTCCGGCACCGGACACACCAGCACACACATGTCGCAATAGATGCACCGGCGGTTGTCGATCTCGAACAGATATTGGCATTGGTAGCAGCGCGTCGCTTCGACCGCCGCCTGCTCGCGCGAAAACCCCGTCTCTACCTCGCGGTCGGGATCGGCCGGATCGAACTCCGCCAGCGCCTGCACCTCGCGCGGAATCGCATCCATTTCCCGCGTCCGCCCCGTGCTCCGCACCACCGGGCCAATTGCGATTTCGTCGCCCGTCCGCCGTTTCCCCATCAAAAATTCATCCACCTTGCGTACCACGCGTTTCGCATGCCCGATCGAGTCGATCAGCGACGTGGATCCCGTCGCCACGTCCCCCGCCAGGAACACCGGCCCCTCGGGGGCATCCCCCGCCACCGGCCGGACGGGACGCTGGCCCACCCCCAGCAGCACCATGTCCGCCTCCACCTCGAATTCCGAGCCGGGCACCTGCTCGTAGCGCAGGCGCCCCAGCTCGTCCGGCTCGCCCGCCTGCGTCCGCGCCAGCACCACGCGTTCCACCCGCCGCCCCGCCCCGCGGAACTCCAGCGGCATGACCTGCGTCTCGAACTCGATGCCCTCCGCCCGCATCGCCTCGACCTCGTCGCCCGTGATGTACATCTCCGCCTCGGAGCGCCGGTAAAACACCTGCACCTTTTCCGCCCCCAGCCGCCGCGCCATCCGCGCGCAATCCACCGCCGTGAATCCGCCGCCGATCACCACCACCCGCCGCCCCACCGCCGGCGTCCCGCCGCGGTTCACCTCGCGCAAAAACGGCAGCCCGTGCACCACGCCGGGCAACTCCTCGCCCGGCAGTCCCGGCATCACCGGCTCCTGCACCCCCGTCGCCCACACCACCGCGTCGTGGCCCGCCACCAGCTCGTCCAGGGACGCGGGCGCCCCCAGATGCAGCCGGATGCCCGCCGCCAGCACATGGGCGATCTCCTGCTCCACCACGTCGCGCGGAAGCCGGAAGACCGGGATGCCCTGCACCATCAGCCCCCCCGGGCGGTCATCCGCCTCGAAAATCTCCACCTCATGGCCGAAGCGCGCCAACTCGCGCGCCACCGTCAGCCCCGCCGGCCCGGCCCCCGCCACCGCCACCCGCTTGCCGCTGGCTTCGAACAGCCGCTCCAACACCACCGGATTCCGGTCGTTGCGGAAATCCGCCGCCGCCCGCTTGGATGTGCAAATGGCCACCGGCTCCCCCAGCCCCTCCTCGCCATGGCGGCAGACGTCCTCGCACGGCCGCGTGCATACCCGCCCCAGCACGCCGGGAAACACGTTGTCGCGCAGATTGATCCGGTAGGCCGCCTCGTGATCCCCCGCCGCAATCGCCGCCAGATACCCCGGAATGTCCGTCCGCGCCGGGCACGCCTGCAAACACGGCACGCCCACGCGTACCAAGTCGAAATCCTTTGCCGCCGTCGTCAGGCCCCCCGCCGCCGACAGCATCGCATCTTCTATCTTGTTGTGTTCCATTACGCTTCCGGACACCGAATCCATCCATCTCAAGACGGCAAGAATATCATGCACCCGGGGGTACTTCAAACCATAGCATGGAAATTCCAGCTTGGCCGCGATTCCCTCGCCCCCACCCCGTCCCGGCAAGCTCCCGTCGGAACTCAGGAGCCGTCGAGAATCTTCCCATAAAGCTTGGTGGTGCAATCCGGACAGATCCCATGCGTGAACGTTGCCCCCGTGTGTTCCCCGACAAACTGCTCGACCTGTTTCCAATAGCCATGGTCATCGCGGATTTTCTTGCAGGAACTGCAAATGGGCAGCAAGCCGCGGAGCACATCCATTTTCTGGATCGTGGCCCGCAACTCCTGGGTGCGTTCCTTCACCCGCGCCTCCAGGCCTTGTTGCGAAGACTTCAACTCCGCAATGGCCCGCTCCAGATCACCACGGGTCCTGCCCAGGGATTCACTCATGGCATTGAAGGCTTCCGACAGGTCATCAAACTCGTCGAACGTCTTGCCCTCCACGCGCACGTCCTGGCGTCCCATCGCCAGGTCGCGGCATCGGCGGGCCAGCGCCTCGATGCGCCGGGTCAGCCCGCGCGACAGATACAGCGCAAACAGCAGCGCCAGCAGGATGGAGGCAAACAGCGACGCCAGCCCTGTCAGCCGCAACTCCCGCAGGTTGTTGCGGACCTCGTCCGCGCGCATGTCGATGCCCACCAGATAGCGCCCCTCGCCCTGGCGCAACGGCGCATAGCCCGACAGGAACACACCCCATTCGTCTTCGTACAAGTCCTGATCCACCACCGGTTGGTGGAAGCCCTCCAGCATTTCCGGAACCACGTCTTCATACACCTGCCCCGGCACCGCCTGGGCATCCGTTTCATCCGAGTCCACCACGAAATGAACCGACCCGTCCTCCGCCCGCCGCATGATGTACAGGAACGCAATATCCGGATTCGTCCTCCGTACCCGCCGGATCTTTTCCAGCGTGTCCAGATACGCCGGATGCTCGCGGTCCTCTGCCGATTGAACATCCCTCAGGTCCCGGGCATCGATCGTCTGGCTGACCAGCGCCGCGCTGTTTTGCAAACGCGACTGCAGACTTCGCATCAGGTTGTCCATCGCCCGCACGTAAAAGAACGTCCCCACGCTCCCCGACACCAGGAACACCGCCAGAAGATGGCTCATGAACAATTTCGATGAATACCGCCAGCGAATATTTTCAAACCAATTCATATCCGACGTCTCCTCTTCCTCATCCGTCCCGATCTGTTCCCATGCCGCCGGTCATCGTAAAACCCGCCGTCTCAGAAAACAAGAAGTCCCGTCCGCGAAAGCGCCCCGCGCCCGCGACCCGAATCAGAATCAATCCGTACCCTTCGGCAACCCCGAGCCATTCAATGGGGTTTTAGTATTTACAATAAGTATATTCTATACTATTTATAAATAGTATATATATACATTTTATAAATACTATAATCCTTTGAACCCGGGGAGTCGTGGACATCGGTTCGCGCCTCTGGCATTCTGCACGCATGTGAATCCGCAAGCCGTCATTCTGCTCGGGGGCCGGGGAACGCGTATCGCCGCGCAGTTTCCGGATTGCCCCAAGGCCCTCGTACCCGTCGCCGGACGCCCGTTCCTCGAATGGCAGTTCGACTGGCTGAAAGCCAACGGCATTTCCCGCGTGATGCTCGCCGCCGGGCACCTGGCCGAGGTGCTCGAACATTATCTGGATGCCCGCCCCGCCGACGCGCTCGAAATCGTCCTCTCCCGCGAGCCCAATCCCCTCGGCACCGGCGGGGCCCTGAAGTTTGTCGAACCCCTCCTCGCCTCCGATCCCGTCCTTGTCCTCAATGGCGACACGCTAACACCCAACCTCTCGTTTTCCACCCTGTGGAAAAACCTTTTCCATGCCGTGGAAAATCCGGCATCTGCCGGACCACACTGTGGGAAACTGTTCATCACCCCGATCGAAGAAGCAGGACCCTACGGCACAGTCGAGTTCGATGCCGACGGCTTCGTGACCGCCTTCCGCGAGAAGGCCGACCGCGCGGCCGGATTCGTCAACGCGGGCATCTACCTGTTGCCGCGCGAGATCATCGCCGCGATTCCAGCCGATCGCCCCGTATCGATCGAGACCGAGATCTTCCCCTCCCTCGCCGCCGACCGCCAACTCACGGCCCTGCCCTGCCCGCCCCCCCTGCTCGACATGGGCACGCCCGATGGCCTCGCCGCCATGGAGAAGTTTCTGCGCCCCCAGGAAGAATCAGTTTGAATAACAGCGCCGGCACGGCCTTCTTGTTCGCGACCGCCGGACAACTCGTTTCCATCGAACAGGTTTGCAGTCTGTATCTGATCAATCCCGGGGACGGCACCTGGCGACAGTCCGGGCCCGGCGGCGGCTGGGCCAACACCATTACGGGCGCCGTGCTGGGCGACACCCTCTATACGGTTGAGAGCAGCGGCACGCGCTATGCGTCGGACCCGGACGGCTCCCTGGTCGCCACGGATACCGCCAGCGAAACGCGCGTGCCGGTCGGTTTGACGGCGTCCGCTTTCTGTTCTTGCCCAGTGGCAAAGAATTCCCTAGTCTGAAGACGGTTGCAGATCATCCACCAGGATTTGCCCAAACACAAACTAAAGGCCCGCATATGATGGGTATCGCGTCTCGTTCCGTCGGGTGTCTTCTGCTTCTCGTTGCTCTCGCCTCCTTGTCCTCAATGGAATCCCGCGCCGAGCTTGAGATCACGTCCTTCCCCCCCGGCCGTCTGGTCTGGAGCGGCGCCACCCCCGGCACCACCAACTGGATCGAGTGGACCCCCGGCCTCACCAACGGAGCCCCTTGGCACCGCTTCACGAACGTGCTGGCCCACTCCTCCGTGATGTCCGCGGAAGTTCCGCTGGCCTACCGCATCCGCGAAACCCCGCCGACCAACCCCCTCCCGGCCCGCTTCGACGCCCGCGAACAAGGCTGGGTCACCCCCGTCAGGAGCCAGATCGGCAACCGTCCCTCCGGCGAGCCCGATCCCGGCAATTCCGTCGGCATCTGCTGGGCCATGTCCGCCATGACGACGCTGGAAAGCAGCCTCCTCAAGCAGGGCTTCACGACGGATCCCGACGCGCCGGAGTCGTCGTTCTCCCCGTGGCACCTTGGAAATGCGGTCGGAGAGCCGCCGCTGCGCTACAACGAGCCCTGCTACGTGTACTACGGAGATTTCTTCCCGCCCGAATTCCAACTCTACCAGACCGAGCCGCGGACGGTGTTCGGGTATCTCTCCCCCGACGGCACCAACGGCTGGGGCGGCGGCCACGTGTTCTGGATGCTGGATTACTTCCTGTGCTGGACTGGCCCGGTGGTCGAGGCCTCGGCACCCGTGCCCGTGGAGGCCATGACCGCGCAGGAAACCCTGGTGTGGTCCAATCGAACTCCACCGACCGCCGATTTCATTCTGCGCGGCGTCTACAAATACCAACCCGAAGACTACGCCAGCCTCACCGAGTTCCGCACGGCCGCCAAGCAGGCCATCCTGGATCATGGGGCCATCCAGAGCTACATGCTCGTGCTTCCGGGGGATTTTCCCGGCGTGGACGGGCTCACCTTCTACGACACGAATTCCTTTTGCATCTACTGCCCCCGCGCCAATCTGGAACCGAACTTGAACCACGCCATTGCCGTCGTCGGCTGGGACGATGACTACCCCGTTCCTGCGGCGCCCGCCCCCGGCGCGTGGCTGATCAAAGAGAGCCTCGGGACTAACGTCTACGACGGGGGCTTCCATTGGATCGCCTATGAAGACCAGACCTTCCTGAGGAACCTGGATGAGTTCTTCGCCGTCGTCGCCGCGCCCAGAACAGGCTACCAATGGCCCGGCCTGCTCACGCATCCGGGTGCGCAAACCCGCCTCGGCATGATGGTGACCGACTTCCTCACGACCGGCTCCTCCCTGTGGGGCCAGGATTCGCAGGGATACGCGCGCTTCCACGTGGAGGACGGTGGAAACCTGAAGGCCATCGGCCTGGTGACCGTCAACCGCAACGAGGCGGTTACCATCGGCATCTACAGCGGCGTGGACGCCCAACTCAACCCCACCGGTCTGCTCGGCGGCATAACGGTGGCGCTGGACCAGCGGGGCTACCACCTTGTCGATCTCGAAGCCCCCGTCGCGATCGGAGCCGCCAGCGATTTCATCGTGTCGCTGACCTTCGCGTACAACGACCAGGCGGAGCCGCTCGTGTATTGCCACGACGCAAATCTGCCGCCCACCGACACCTTCGTGCTGACCTACTCCGCCACCAACCCCACCCCGGCCTGGACGGCCATGACGAACGTCGCGGCAGACAGCAGTTTGTTCATCCAAGCCCTCTTTGCAGATCCATAATCATCCGCGCACCGACCCAAAGCCATCGACTAACCGAGGAGATCGATCATGAATCGTCGCACCGGATTTCTTGTCTCCTGCCTGGTGGCGGTCGGGATCGCCTCCCCGGCGTGGGCGGACGTCGCCGCCAACTTGCAGGCCATCGCCGCCGATCTCGCCGACGACTCCGGCATCGGCGCCCTGCCTCGCGTGGAGGATGCCGCCCAAGGCAACGTCGCCCTGGCCGCCGGCATCCGCGACACCAATACCCTCGAAGCCTTTGGCTATCCACGCACGCCGACGCTCGCGCACGGCTCGCATACCAACTTCAATCTGTCCGCAGGCGCAACCAACACGTTCCATGTCACTGGAGTCGGCGATGCCTATTATGCCTTCATCTTCAGCAACTACACGGCGGATGTATATGGGAGCATCGCCCCCGCGGTCGGTCCCGGTGCCGCGAAATCGTTCACCAACACCTTCTCCTGGATCTGCGAGGCGCCGGACACGTATCGGCTCACGCTGACAGCTTCCGCCGACACGCCCTGCTCGCTGACCCTGACCGGACTGATCATACCGGAGGAAGCCGACTTCCGCGACCTCAACTGGACCAACGCCTTTATGGCCGCACACGAAACCTTTTCGCGACAGTACGCCTTTACCGCCTGGAAATCGGTAGACTGGGGCGCGCTGTACAGCAACACGCTGCCGCGCATTGCGACCGCGCAGACGGCGACCAACGAGATTGAATATTACGCGGCGCTCAACGCCTATGCCGGGGCGATTCCGGACAGCCATATCTTCTTCTTGACAACGAACAACGCGGTTCCGGCTGCCTGGGCACAGCAAGTCGCGGGCGGCGGCTACGGCCTGGCGGTCGCGGAGCTGGACGACGGGCGCGTCATCGCGGCGGCGCTGCTGACCAACGGTCCGGCGCAGCTCGCGGGCATGCAGGCCGGCGCACACGTCGTGGATTGGAACGGGCTGGCCCCAACTTCGGCTATCGCGCAGATCGCTGTGGCGGCCTATCCGCTCAAAGCGCTAGCGGGCAATTGGATGCTGGACCCGTTGGACCCGCTGGACCCGCAGGCGACGCTGGCTCACTACCGCCTCGAACAGGCGCGCCTGCTGGTGCGCGGTCCGGTCGGCACGAACGTGAACGTGCAGTTCGTCAATCCCGGCTCGCACACCACCCAGACCGTCGCGCTCGCTGCCGCCGCCGATACCAACGCCACGTTCGGCCTGCTGAACTTCGCCTGGTTGCAGGACCCGGCCGCTGCGCCGGTCGAATACAGGATCCTGAGCAACGGGCTGGGCTATGTGGTGATCCGCGGAGAGGGAGGCGACACGGATGATACGCTCAGCGCTATGACAGAAGCGGTGCGCCTGTTTGCCACGTCCAGCGTACCCGGCGTGGTTGTGGACGTTCGCGGCAACCTGGGCGGCGACGACTCGCTGGGGGCGGCCCTGTGCGGTTATTTCTATCGCACGAACGCCTTTTACGAACGGCAGAACTGGTACAACATGTTGGACGGGACCTTCACTGTGTTCACCATCGATACGCTCAGCGGTTTGCAATGGGTGGACCACCTGGCCATCGAGCCGCAGGCGGCGTATTACGGCGGCCCGGTGGCCGTGCTGGTGAATCCGGGCACGGTCAGCTCGGGCGAGGGGATCGCGATGGGGATCGGCAACTTGCCGCGCGCGAAGGTCGTCGGCTTCCACGGGACCGACGGCTCGTTCGGCATGGCCGGGGCCAGAATCTGGATGCCCGGCGGCCATGTGATCAGTTACCCGCGCGGGCAGTCGCTGGATGAAAACGGCATCGTTCAACTTGACAGCCGAAACGGCGTCGGCGGCGTCGCGCCGGAAATCCGCATCCCCATGAACGACTCGAATGTGCTGACCTATGCGGCAGGCGAGGATGTGGCGCTGAACACCGCCTCCGACTATCTGCTGAATCTGCCCGAACTGCCGGTGGGGCAGAGCGTCACGGGGACGCTGGCCGCAGGCGAATCGGCCGTCATTCGCGCCGAAATAACCGTGCCCGTCTGGCACGGCGTGTACTGCTCGTCCACCAGCTTGCAGTTCCAGGTGACCGGCCTTTCAGGCCCGGCGGATCTGTCGCGGCCTGGATGCTATACCTTGGCCCTCTCCAACCCCACGGCTGGCGATCAGCCCTACACCGTCCGCCTCTACAACTACACCAACACCATCGCGCTGGCCACGCAGTGGATCGAAGATCAGATGGCGTCCAACGGGACGGTCGGCCTTTCCGTCGCGCTGGTCGATGGGCAGGGGATCGCCTGGGCGCAGGGATTCGGCTACGCGGACCGCGAGAACGACATCCCCGTCACGACCGACACCGTGTTCCGCATCGGGTCGGTCTCCAAGATGTTCACGACCACCGCCGCCATGCAGTACCACGACCAAGGCAAGCTTGGACTCGACGACTCCGTGACCAACTACCTGCCGGGGCTCCGGCTGCTGGACCGCGGCGGCTTTCCGGGTACGGAGGCCATCTCGGTGCGTGATCTCCTCAACCACCATAGCGGGTTGCCGGGCAATCTCTTCAACTCGT
This sequence comes from uncultured Verrucomicrobiota bacterium, assembly GCA_964399775.1. Taxonomy (GTDB): domain Bacteria; phylum Verrucomicrobiota; class Kiritimatiellia; order CAIQIC01; family Lenti-01; genus Lenti-01. Next base: position 9,865 of record CAYNSH010000028.1, on the reverse strand, counting down.
TTTTTTACCACCGAGCCCCTCGGAGACCGCTACGCGTGGCATACCAACTACCTGGCGGGCACGTATCCCATCTACCCACCCCGTTGGGCCTACAGCTACTGCAACACGGCTTTCATCCTCATGGAGGGGGTCATCGAGGCTGTGGACGGCTCCGGCACGCCGTTCACCACCCTCGTGAAAAGCAACGTCTTCGAGCCGCTGGGCATGAACGCCAGCTCCTTCCTCAAGGACAAGTCCGACATCATCAACAACCTGGCGAAACCGTACAGCGGCGAACAGCTCATGCCGGAGGAATACGTGAACGCGTATGGCACCGGTGGCATGTACAGCCGTCCGATCGACCTGGCCAATTACATCCGCATGGTTCTCGCGGACGGAATCGCGCCGAACGGAACACGAATCCTGGAGGCCGACTCCGTGGCCGAGATGCTCGCGCCGCAGGCCACCAATGCGCCGTTCGCCCCGTTCATCGTGTTCACGGTCGGCCTGGGCTGGGACAGCGTGAAGTGGCCGGCGCTCAGCTATGCGGGCAACCTCGCGTGGAAGAACGGACAAACCTTCGCTTACAGCGCAAACCTATCCGTGCTGCCTGAGCGCAATATTGGTTTCGTCATCGTGGTCAACGCCTTGGCGAATTTCGTGACCGCAACTCCCGACCTCATTCTTCAGCACGCGGTGAACGACAAGTACGGGATTCCCGCACCGACAAACACGGTCTATTTCCCGGACGCGACGCAAGCCGTGTCACAAGCGGAGCTTGATGCGCTGGCCGGCATCTACGCGGCGGAGCACGGATATCATCGGGTGGTGGCAAACCCGGAGTCGCTGACTCTGTTCGCCAGCGCCGTTCACAGCAACATGCTCCTCCGGACAGACGGATGGTTCACCCCGGCCGACGACGCCCCGATAACCGGCATGTTGTTCACGAATCTCGCCGGGCGGACGACGCTCGTGTGGCGAACCGCAGGCATTGGGTTTGCGACAACGAACGTGCTTGGCGAACGCTTCGATTCTGCTCCAATCTCCGCGGCGTGGAGCAACCGACTCGAGAAGCTCTGGTTCGCGCTGGATGAATCACCCGTCAGCTATTACCCGTACCTGGGCGCAGCCCCGCTCCTCACATTCACCACTAACGACGGCGTTCTGCTCGTCGAGAGCGACTACATCAGTGGATCCTGCGTGCTCTCGCCAACCAACGACGATACGGCCTTCGTTTGCGGCCTGATGAGCGAGGTTGACTCCGCCGTACAGGTCTTCACCTCCAACACCTTCGAGTACCTGCGCTTCGCCGGATACACGTGGCAGCCGGAAGAGAGTATTCCTGAACTGACCCCGGGCGTCCCGACAAGCGGAACGAACATGTCTTCGCACTTCAACTGGTATCGCGCCGACCTTCCGATCGGCACGTTCACGCTGACCTGCACGGACGCCAACATCCGGATGATCATCTACGAAGATCTGGATGATGTGCCGGTCATCGCCATCGGTTCGTACACCTTTGCACTAACGGCGCCGGGGACCGTTTATGTCGCGCTGGGCACGCTGTCGCCGTCCGTGCCGTACGAGTTGGACGCCGGGCGCGCCCCCCTGCTTCTTGACCGGGCGCAAGCCACTCCGTCCGGCATGGTGCTGACATGGATCAGCCAGCCGGGCACCAACTATGCGGTGGCCATCGCCACCAATCTCCTGGACGACCCCGCCTTTGTCGCGCTGCCCGGCGACGTCCCCGCCGCCGCCGGCATTTCCACCACGTGGACCGCCGCCCCGTCGGCCTCCCCCTCCGCATTCTACCGCGTACAATCCCCCCCCTGATCCATCCCGCCCCGATTTTCCACACCGTGGAAAACTATTTTCCATGCTGTGGAAAATTCCGGCTCGTTTTTTCCATGCCGTGGAAAAGTTTTACGCGGGTTTTCCACGCTATGGAAAAGTTTTTTCCACGCCGTGGAAAACCGGCCGGACTACGTGCGGGCGGCGGCGGCGCGCGCCACACGCCGTTCCTCCAGCCACGAGGCGAGGACGGGGACGGTGAACCAGTCGAAGACGCCGAGGGAGATGCCGCCGATGATCGGCAGGGCCATCGGCAGGAGCAGGTCGGCGCCTCGCCCGGTCGAGGTCAGCACCGGCAGCAGCGCCAAAAAGGTCGTGGCCGTGGTCATCAGGCAGGGGCGGATGCGCCGCAGACCGGCTTCGAGCACGCGGACGCGGACGTCCGCGCGCGTGCGGGGCCGGTCGGCGGCGAGGCGCTGCTCGATGTAGGTGTGCATCACCACGCCGTCGTCCACCGCGATGCCGAAGAGCGCCAGAAACCCGACCCAGACCGCCACGCTGAGGTTGACCGGATGCAGATGGAACAGCTCGCGCAGGTTCACGCCGAACACCGCGAAATCCATGAACCACCCCTGCCCGTAGAGGTAGAGCATGAAGAACCCGCTCGCCCACGCCACCAGTATGCTGCTGAAGAGCACCAGCACCGTGGAGACCGAATGGAACTGGAAGTAGAGGATCAGGAAGATGATGCCCAGCGACAGCGGCAGTACCACCCGCAGCGTGGCCATGGCGCGCTGCTGGTTTTCGTAGGATCCGGCGAAGCGCCAGCTCACCCCCGGCGGCACCGCCAACTCGCCGCGCTCGATCATCGCCGCCAGATACGCCTGCGCGCCTTCCACCACGTCGACCTCGGCGACGCCCGGCTGCCCGCCGAATGTGACGTAGGCCGTCAGGAAAGTGTCCTCGCCGCGGATCATCTGCGGGCCGCGTTCGTAGCGGATTTCCGCCAAGTCGGCCAGCGGAACGGGCGTGCCGTCGGCGGCGTGGATCAGAATCCGCTCGATGGCCTCGATGTCGTCGCGACGTTCCCGTTGGTAGCGCACGCGCACGGGATAGCGCTCGCGGCCTTCCACGGTGGTGGTCACGGCCATCCCGCCCGCGGCCGCCGCCAGAACCTCCTGCACGTCCACGACGTTCAGCCCGTAGCGCGAGATCGCCTCGCGGTCGATGGCGATCTCCAGATACGGCTTGCCCGCCACGCGCTCGGCGTTGACGGTTTCCGCGCGCACCCCCGGCGCCTGTCGCAGATGCCGCTCGAGCTCCACCGCCATCCGGTCGAGCGTGCCGAGATCGGGCGCGCGCAGCTTGAGGCCTATCGGCGCGCGCATCCCCGTCTGCAGCATGACCTGGCGCGTCTCGATCGGCTGGAGCTTCGGCGCCGACGTCGTGCCGGGAATCGCCGCCGCCTTCACGATCTCGTTCCAGATGTCGTCGGGCGTGCGGATGGAATCGCGCCACTGCCGGAACGGCCGCCCGCGGCGGTCCGGAATCAGTTCGCCTTCGGCGTCGCGCACGAACTCGCGGTTTTTCCGGTCGTAGCGGAAGCGAATGCGCCGCCCGGACCCATCGAGCGCGTATTCGGGCTTATAGTGGATGACGGTCTCGATCATCGAAATCGGCGCCGGATCGAGCGCGCTTTCGGCACGGCCGAGCTTGCCGACCACCAGGTCCACTTCCGGCACCGAGGCGATGGCCTGGTCCTGGTATTGCATGACCTCGAGAACTTCGCCGAGCGACGCGTGCGGCATCGTCGTGGGCATCCACAGGAACGTGCCTTCGTCCAGCGGCGGCATGAACTCCCGCCCCAGCCCCGGAAATTCGTGCGCGGCCCACACCCACGGGCGCGAGTGGCGGAGAATCCGCGCATCCAGCCCGATCGTTTCGAGCGACGCGGGCAGGAAGCCGAAGACGCGGTCGAAGCCCAGCCAAACGCTGGCACCGGCCAGCAGCAGGAACAGCGGCATGGACAGATAGGCCGCCTTGTGCGCCAGGGCCCAGCCGAGGAGATGCCGGTAGAACCGTAGCACCAGCCAGAACCCGCCCATCGGTACGCCGATCACCAGGACCGTGAAGACCAAATTGCGCAAGGGGCCGCGGCCGGCCCCGAGCGGCTCCCACACCCGCGCCAGCAACACGGCGACCACCGCCAGCGCCACGCCCGTGGCCAATCGCGGGAACGCGCCGCGCACCGCGGCCGGCAGGCGATCCAGCCAGGGCCTGGGCGCGGTCGATCGACGGCGCGCAATCAGCAGATGGACCGCCGCCGGCAGGATCGCCAGCGCGATCAGGATCGAGCTCAAGAGGACAAAGGTCCAGGTGAACGCCAGCGGCGTGAACAGCTTGCCTTCCGCCCCCGTCATCGTGAACACCGGCAGGAACCCGACCACCGTGGTGGCGATGGCCGTCAGCATTGCCGAAGCCACTTCGCGGGCGCCGCGGAAGACCACGTCGCGCCGGGGCTCGTCCGGGGCGGCCTCGCCGAGATGCTTGACCACGTTCTCGGTCAGGATGATCCCCATGTCCACGATGGCGCCGATGGCGATCGCGATGCCGCCCAGCGACACCAGGTTGCTGTCCACCCCCGCGTGCTTCATGAAGATGAAGCAGATCAGGATCGCCAGCGGCAGCATCAGGCTGATCAGCGCCGCCACGCCGAAATGCATCACCAGCAGCAGAATGACGATGACGGTGATCAGCACCTGCTGGACCAGGGAATTGTTCAGCGTGTTGAGCGTCTCGCCGATCAGCCCGCTGCGGTCGTAGAACGACACGACGTCGAGCCGGCTCAAGACGACGCCGGGCGGCCAGTCGGCTCGCGGATGCGTCCGCAACCACGCTTGCCAGGCCTCCTGGTTCAACCCATCGTCGCTCAACGGCTCGAATCCCTCCCGCGCGCCGAAGGCCGCCAGCGCGGCGCGATCCGTTTGCGTCCAGTCCACGACGGCGCGGGACGGCAGGCCGGGGCGGATTTCCTCGATCTTGGCCTTGACATTGTGGATGGCTTCCAGCGGATTGTAGCCCTCGCGCACGACCACCACGCCGCCGACCGCCTCGGCCCCCATCTTGGTCAGCGCGCCCCGCCGCTGCGCGGGGCCCAGCCCGACCGTCGCCACGTCCCGGATGCGGATCGGCAGTCCGTCCGGCCCCGCGCACACCGTCGCCTGTTCGATGTCGGCCACGTCCCGGATGAACCCCACCCCGCGCAACACGTATTCCACGCGGTTGATTTCCATGACGCGCGCGCCGATGTCCAGGTTGCTCCTGCGAACGGCCTCGACCACCTGGCCGACGGTCGCCCCGTGGGCGCGCAGCGCATCGGGATCCACGTCCACCTGGTATTCGCGCACGAAACCGCCGATCGACGCCACCTCGCTGATGCCCTCCGCCGCCAGCAGGGCCTGCCGCACCGTCCAGTCCTGCACCGACCGCAGCTCGTGCAAATCCCAGCCGCCGGTCGCCTTGCCGTCGGGGTCGCGCCCTTCGAGCGTGTACCAGAAGACCTGCCCCAGCGCCGTCGCGTCGGGCCCCAGCGCGGGCTGCGCGTCGACGGGCAGCAGCCTCGCCGGGAGGCTGTTGAGCTTTTCGAGGATGCGCGCGCGCGCCCAGTAGAATTCGACGTCGTCGTGGAAGATCAAAAAAACCAGCGACGCGCCGAACATCGAGGTGCTGCGGACTTCGCGCACGCCGGGCACGCCCATCAGCGCCGCCGCCAGCGGATAGGTCACCTGGTTCTCGACGTCCTGCGGCGAGCGGCCTTCCCATTCGGTGAACACGATCTGCTGGTTTTCGCCGAGATTTGGAATCGCATCCACCGGCACCGGGTGGCGCGGGAAGCCTTTCAGATTCCAGTCGAACGGCGCGACCGCGACGCCCCACAGCACGATGCCCGCCAGCAGCAGTCCCACCACCAGCTTCTGGTCCAGAAAGAAGCGGATGAAGGCGGAAAGAAGGCCGGAGGCTGGAGGGGGCGAGCTCACGGCACGCCCCACTGATGACCGGCAACTTGTATTGAGTATTCCTTATGGCGGCGACGGATTCGGTTGTCGAGCCCCCCCACGGCCTTGCGCCGTGGGAGGCAAAGTTGGCTCCCCCACCACACAAGGTGGTGGGGCCCGCCAGAACGGCAAACCGCCATTATTAAGTTCATGGCTCCTCCGGCGTCCGCTCGAACACGATGCCCTTTGCAGCGTGTTCGGCGATGATCTCTCCGGTGCGTTCGCGCACCTCGTCGAGGCAGCCCGGACAACACACGTAGATGCGCAGGCCGGCGTGATCGTGGTACAGCGAGCGGTCGATGGGCAGATTCATGACCGGGCAATGGGTTTGCAGGCGAGTCGCGGGAGCCTCCCCGTGCTGGCCGTGGTCCACCTGGACGGCAGGTGCAGGGTCGCCATGGTGCGCAGGGGGCGCGCCGCCTTCCGGCGCCATCATGCTCGAACGTCCGCGGATCTGCAATTCGCTGTCGATCTTGAACTGGCCGTTGACCACGACGAGATCGCCTTCGTTCAGACCGTCCTCCACGACGTACACGTTTCCCGCGCGCGGGCCCAGCGTCACGGTGCGGGGTTCGAACGTGGGCCGGTCGGTGGCGGGCATGCGCACGTAGACCAGCGCGCGCTTCCCGGTCTGCAGCGGGGCCGAAACCGGAATAACCAGCGAATCCGCCGTGCCCGGCGACGCGCGAACCGTGGCGGATACAAACAGGTCCGGCTTGAGCCGCCCCCCGGGATTCTCCGCCTCGACGCGCACCCGCACCGTGCGCGAGTTCGCATCGACCACGGGATCGATAAAGGCCACGACGCCTTCGAAGGTTTCGCCCGGCAGGGCCGCCGCCGTGAAGCGTACCGGCAGGCCTTCCCGCAGTCCCGGCAGGTCGCGTTCGTAGGCTTCCACGTTGATCCACACCCGCGAGAGATCCACGATTCGGAACAGCCGTTCGCCCTCGCGCAGGGCCTGCCCTTCGCGGACGAGCGGGGGCACCACCGCTCCTGCGACGGGGCTGGCGATTCGGACGGTTCGCGGAACGTCGCCGCCTTGCAGCACCTCGTCGGCCTGCTCCGCGCCGATGCCCAGGCGCAGCAGCCGGGCGCGCGCCGCGTCGCGGAGGCCGGGCGATGCGTCGCGCACCGCCCGCAGTTCGCCCATCGCCGCGACGGCCGCCGGGCTGTAGAACCCGGCCAGCGTCTCCCCCTTGGCCACCGGCTGCCACGGCGTGTTGGCCGCCAGTCCTTCCACATAGCCGTCCACGCGGGCCACCACGTCCTGCACCCGGCTCTCGTCCAGGCCGACCTTCCCGAACAGCGACACTTCGATCTCCACCGCGCGGCGCTCCACCGGATGCGTTCGAACGTCCATCAGCGCCATCGCGTGTTCGCTCAGCCGCAGTTGCGGCGGGCCATCGCCCTCGTCCGCTTCATCTTCGTCCCCCGGAACCGGGATCAGGTCCATCGCGCAGATCGGGCACTTGGCGTTCGGATCCGGCGATCGCACCTGCGGATGCATCGAGCAGGTGTACATCTGCGCCTTTCCCGGCGCGTCCTCCCCGGCGACCGAAGGGCCGGGCTCCGCATCGCCGGCGACCCAACAGCCCCGGAGCAGGAAGCCCGCAACAAAAATCGCCAGCACCGCAACGGCGTTCCGGCCTTTGCTCCATGCCATGGATTTTGCATCGTTTGTTTTCATCAGTCCTCCTGGATCCCGACGAAACCGTCGACCACATCGAACGCGCCGACGCAGCAGCCGATATCGGCCAAGGCGATTTCACGGTCCGCCACGGCGCGCTCGACCAGCAAGCGGAATTCCAGCAGCGTGCGCTGGGCCTCGATCCACGTGGCGAAGTCGGCCTTTCCCTCGGCATACGCCTGCTGCTGCGAGGCCAACACTTGCCCGGCTTTGGGGATGAGGGACTTCGTGAACAGCTCGACGCGCCGCTCGGCGTCCCGGAACTGGAACACCGCCATGCTCAGCTCCGCGCGGAGGCGGTTTCGCATCTCGTCGCGGTCCTGCTCCGCGGCCCGCAGCATGGCGTCGGCCTCGCGCACCTCCGCACGGATCCGGCCGCGCCAAATGGGCAGGGAAATCCCCGCCATCAACCGGACATCCGACTCGTCGCCCTGCCCCCCTTCGCCCGGCATCACCATCCACCCGCCGCCGAGCATGAACCCCGGCCACCCCGCGCGCCGGGCCAGGTCCCGGCCTTGGCGGGCCGCCTCGATGCCGGCATCCGCCGCCTTCAGTTCGGGATTCAACTCTCCCAACAACTCTGCCAGCGCCGCTTCGTCCAACGATGCCAGGCCAGAGGAGGCGATTTGCGGCCAGGGGAGCCTGTCGTTTGCCGGGAGGCTCAACAACGCCGCCAGTCCGACCGACTGAACCCGGCGCTGATCCCGAAGCGATGCCAGACGATCGGCCATTCGTTCTTTCTCAATCTGCACCAGAATCCAATCGGCCTGGGCGCCCGCGCCGGAACGGTAGCGCGCTTCGGCCGCCTGCTCGACCTGTTCCAGCAGGCGCAGGTTCTCTTCGGCGAGGTCCGTGGCGCGCGCCAGATATCCGTATTCATGGACGGCCCGGACCACGCGCTCGTAGAGGTCGAACCGCTCGGCATCGAAGGCATGCCGGGCCGCTTGCGCCTCCGCCGCGGCCTGCCCTTCCCGCATTCGCAACGTGCCGAACGCCGGGAAACTCTGCGTCAGGCTTGCCCCGTAGCGCGTATCCATCTGCTCGATGAAGTACTCGAAGGACAGCGCCGGGTCCTCCAGCGCGCGCGACTGGGGGACCCGCTCCACCGCGGCCCGCCAGCGCTCGAACGCGGCGCGCAGGCCGGCGTTGCGGGTGAAGGCCAAACGGAGATAGTCGTCGAGCGTTACCGGCGCAACCGGCGAGGATTCCCCATCCTTTTCGGCATAGAGTTCCTCCCGCACAGATTCGTGCCGTTGGCGCAACGCCGTCCCGGCCGGCATCGCGCAACCCGTCGACAGCCCCACCATCGCGGCGGCGGCCAGAAGGAATCCCGTTCGTGTTGCTTTCATATGCCGTTGGGGGCCCGCCCATGGTTGTGAACCGTGGGCAGGGGTTCATGGATGCGGAGGTTATTCGGCAACGGGCGTCTTTTCCAGCTCGATGCCGTCGGCCTGCATCTGCTCGATGAACTTGGCCGGGTTGGCCTGGATGGCGCGATTGCATCCGCCGCAGCAGGTATAGATGCGGTAGCCTTCCACGTCCGCATAGCTGGACTTGTTGATGGGCGATCCCTTCATCACGGGACAGGTCGTCTGGGGAACGCCTTCGGCGAAGGCGATCGTGGCCACCAGCAGCAGGGCGGCGATGAGTAGGACGGTTTTCATTCTTTTTCCTCTGGGTTCGGGGTTGGGGTTCTTCTCAATATTGCTTCTTCATCACGCGCAACAGCTCGTCCATCTTGGCGCCGGCCTCCTTGGGCGAACCGGATTCGAACGCATCGCTGACGCAGTGGGCCATGTGCTTTTGGAGAATCTGGAGCTCCACGGCCCGCAGCGCAGACCGCGCCGCCTGGATCTGCGTGATGATGTCGATGCAGTACTTCTTCTCGTCGACCATCCGGCCGATGCCCTGCACCTGGCCGGCAATGCGGCGAATCCGCTTCAGGGTTTCCTCGTGCGTCGTCGTATGGGGCTTCGCGTTCATGCTCACACTATATACCCCCCCAGGGTATATGCAAGCGGATGCATCGATCTTGTCGAATTTCCAGGGCCGATCCGAAAATCCGTCTCACGCCAAGACGCCAAGGGAAAACCGGGTAAAACCAAAGCAGGAACAAAGGAACACAGGAAAACAGGAAATATCTTGGACAGGATGTACAGGATTGCGCAGGATTTGCAGGACTCCATTCATCAAAATTCATGGCTGTTCCATCCTGAAAATCCTGAACATCCTGTCTATAAATGTCTTCCGGCTTGAACGTTGAATAGTCCTTGTTGAATATTGACTATTGATATCTCTTGGAGACCCGACGCCCCCGTCGGGCCATTCCATCCAAACATCCAATGTCCAACAA